>QEVM01000226.1 GCA_003576805.1 Pseudomonadota bacterium
CCGCCGCCGCCTTCGAGCAGCAGGACGCCGTCGACGTGCGCGTAGCCCGCGTCGACGACCGCGGGGTCGGGGTCGAAGTCGTAGGCCGCGAACACGCTCGTCCAGTACGTGCCCTGCGAGTGGCCGCCGAAGAGCACGACGCCGTCCTCGCCGACGATGTCGCGCGCGGCGTCGACGAGCCGCTTCCAGTCGCGCACGTAGGTGTCGACGCCCCAGTGCGCGAAGAAGCGCGCGTCGTCCTGCTCGAGTCGCACGTACGAGCGCGCGTTGCCGAGCGCGTCGGGCAGCTCGGTCGGCGGATCGACGACGCCGTTCTCGTTGGTGTCGACCGAGCCGTCGTCCGGCTCGGGCAGGTAGAAGAAGGTGCCCGCGTAGAGCGCGTCGCGGACCTCGTCGTCGTCGCTCGCGCTCGCGATCCGCGCCGACGCGTGCTCGGAGCCGCGGCGGTCCTCGAGCAGGTTCGGGCGGCGGTCGACCGCCCACACCTCGAGGTTGCCGTTGTACTTCGTGACGAGCTGCTCGGCGAGCGGCGTGAAGGTGCCCGCGCCGCCGAGGAAGCCGGGGACGAGGACCAGGATCGCGCGCGGCGGCGCCGCGTTCGAGCGCGCCAGGTACGTGCGCAGATAGCTGACCCGGTTGAGATCGGGATCGGCGCCCGCGATCGAGCGCACGTTCGCCGACGCGGCCATCTCGACGGGCGCGCCCGAGCCCGGCGTGTGCGGCTCGACGAAGCCGGGCACGTGCCGGTACTGCTGCACGACGAAGGAGCCGCCGGGGCCGCCCGACGGGCACGTCGCCGGACCGGTCGTCGCGAGCGCGAGGAGCGGGAGCAGGAAGAGCCGTCCGCGGCGCATCACGCGTTCCTCCCCGTGCGCGGCCGGCGCGCAGCCGACGCGAACGCGCCGATGCCAAGCGTCACGAGCAGCGCGGTCCCCGGCTCCGGCACGCCGGCGTACACCGTGATCTGCAAGGTCTCGTTCACGTCCGTGCTGAACACCGAGAACGACGTCGTGAGCCCCACCAGCGAAGCGCCGGAGCCGAACAGCGTGCCCGCGACGTTCGGCACCGCGAGGTCGAACGGGCCGCTCGGGCCGTCGCCGCGCAGGAAGAGGGTCGGGATCAGGAAGCTGCCGTCCGGCTGCACCACGCCGAGCGCCGGCGAGAGCAGCGTCGGGTCGAGCGTGAGCTGGAGCTCGCCGCCCTCGGTCACCGCGACCAGCTCGGTGACGCGCAGCTCCTGCGGCGAGGTCAGCGGGACGGCCGCGACGTCCAGGGTGAGCGCGCCGCCGAGGGCGCGGTCGTAGACGCCGGATTCCGACGCGACGCCGCTCGGCGCGACGAACGCGAACGGCCCGAACGACACCGCCCACGCCGGGGCCGCCCATCCGAGCGCCCACGCGGCAGCCGCCGCGACCGCCAGCTTCGAACCGCACCTGCGCCGTTCCACCGCCACCTCCTGCCGCTCGTCGCGGGAACCCGCTCGTCTCCTTCCCATGTGGGCGGTTCGGGGCAGAAAGGTCACGGTTCCGGGCGATTCGACTCCGGCGGCGCACCCGCCTCGAACGCGACGCAAGCGCGCACCGGCAGCGGCGGATACGGGCGCAGGCGGTCGTCCTCCGCGGCGCGCGCGCAGCGCCAGAAGACGGAGCCCTTCGCGCTGCGCTGCACGCGGGCGAAGCGGCACGCGGAGCACAGGCCGACGCGCGGGTCCGTCGCGCCCGCGCTCACGGCGCCGGATCCACCTCGAGCGAGCGGCTGGTGCCGGCGTCGCGCCAGCGGACGTGGAGGACGCCGCCCTCCCAGCTCCAGCTCGCTCCGACCTCCTCGTCCACCGCGCCGGGCGCGAGCCGCACCGCGTCCACCCACACCGACGACGGCGGCGGGCAGCCGTGCACCGCGACGCGCACGATGCGCGGCGCCACCGCGAAGCCGCCTTCGCGCGGACCGACCTCGAGGCGGAGCCGCCCGCTCGCGCGGCCGCGCAGCCGCACCGGCGTGCGCGCCTCCTCGCCGCGGCGGTACGCGATCGACTCGCCGTCGTCCTCGACCAGCTCGAGCGTCGCGTCGCCGCCGGGATAGACCTCGAGCACGAGCGGCTCGTCGGGCGTCTCGCCGACGTGTCGCACCGGCGAGCGCGTCGGCAGCACCGAGCCGCCGCGCACGAAGACCGGGATGCGCTCGAGCGGCGCGGCGACCCGCACGGTGCGCGGCCCGACGTAGCGGGCGTCGTCGTCGAGCGCGGTCCAGATGCCGCTCGGCAGGTAGACGTCGCGCACCGAGGCGCCGCGCTCGAGGACCGGCGCGACGAGCAGATCGCGGCCGACGAGGAACTGGTCGTCGATCGCGGCGGCGCGCGCGTCGCCGGGGTGGTGCCAGAAGAGCGGGCGCCAGATCGGCGCGCCGCTCGCCTCGGCCTCGCAGAAGAGCCCATAGAGATAGGGCAAGAGGCGCATGCGCAGCTCGAGCGCGGCGCGCGCGATCGACTCGACGCGCTTGCCGAAGCGCCACGGCTCCTGGCGCCGCTTCAGCCACATCGAGTGCGTGCGCGCGAACGGGTAGAACGCGCCGAGCTGCATCCAGCGCGCGAACAGCTCCGGCGTACACCAGCCCGCGAAGCCGCCGATGTCGGCGCCGCACAGCGGCACGCCCGAGATCGAGAGGCCGAGCACCATGCGCAGCGAGAGCGCGAGCTGCTCCCACGTCGAGAAGGTGTCGCCGGTCCAGATCGCGGCCCAGCGCTGCGTGCCCGCGTGCGCGGCGCGCGTGAGCACGAACGGCCGCCGCTCGGGCGCGTGGCGCACGAGCGCCTCGTGCGTGGCCCGGCAGTGCAGGTGGCCGTAGACGTTGCGCACCGTCTCGTGCAGCACGCGCCGCTTGGGATCGGCGGGATCGGCGGCGCGCACGTCGCCGAGGTCCTGGCGCGCGAGCGGCAGGATGAAGCGCCCGATCCGCACGTCGCGCTTCCAGCCGGCCGGCTCGTTCATGTCGTTCCAGATGCCGGCGACGCCCGCGTCCAGCAGCGGCGCGTGCTGCGCGCCCCACCACTCGCGCACCTCGGCGCGATGGAAGTCGGGCAGCGCGGCGTCGCGCGGCCACACGCGCAGCGAGAACGGCGAGCCGTCCTCGTGGCGCACGAACACCTCGTTCGCCTGACCGTCGCGGAAGACGGCCCACTGCTCGTCCACCTTGACGCCGGGGTCCACGATCGGCACGACGCGAAAGCCCGCTTCGCCGAGCTCGCGCACGAGCCGGGCCGGATCCGGGAAGCGCTTCGGGTGCCAGGTGAAGACGCGGTACGCGTCCATGTGATCGATGTCGAGATGGATCGCGTCGGTCGGGATGCGGCGGCGGCGCGCCTCGCGCGCGACGCGGCGCACCTCGCGCGCGCTGCGGTAGCCCCAGCGCGACTGGTGATGTCCGAGCGCCCACAGCGGCGGCCGCTGCGCGTGACCCGTGCGCGCGGCGTAGCGGCGCAGCACGTCGGCGGGCGCCGGTCCGGGGAAGACGGTGAGGTCGACCGCGCCCGCGCCGATCGTCGCGACGACGCGCAGCCGGTCGCTCGCCGCGACGTCGAAGCGCGACGGCGCGCAGCCGTCGAGCAGGAAGCCGTCGGCGCGCGGCGTCTCGCCCTCGGGCGCGACGAGGCGCAGCAGGAACGGGATCGAGTGGTAGAGCGGATCCGCGCCCGGCTGCACGGGATGGTCGCGGTTGCGCAGCACGAAGGCGCGCCCGCGCCGGTCGAGCGCGCCGGTCTTGGCGCCGAGCCCGAAGAAGCGCTCGCCCGGCGCGGTCGCGATCGCGACGCGCGCCTCGCCGCTGCGCGCGAACGCGAAGTCGTGGAGGTGCGCGATCTCGCGCCCGCCGCGCTCGTAGATGCGCACCGCGAAGCTCGTGCGGTCGGTGATCTCGACGCGCGCCGAGCCGTCCGCGCCGTCGAACGCGAGCGCGACGCCGGTCGGCTCGAGCGCGAACGGCTCGGCGTTCGACGCGCGCCACGGCTCGCGCCCGAGCGCGTCCGACGGATCGGGCGGCAGCGCGCGTCCCGTCGCGGCGCGCACGCGAACCGAGCCGTCGCGCGCGACCTCGACGCGCGCGATCGACTCGCCGAGATCGAAGTCGACGCAGCCCGGCCCCGTCGCCGCATGACCGAGGACGGGACCGAGCGGAGCGAAGCCGGACGGCGGTCTGCGTCGGCGCACGCGCGCAGTCTATCGCTTCGATCGCGGGACACGGGAACGCGTGTCCGCGCGCCCGCGGCGGCGGGAGTGCGCTCGGCGGTTGTCCTAGACTGGCCCGCCGTGAACCGCTTGTCGCAGCTGATCGCTCGCCTCGAGCGCGTGCTCGACCTCGCCGAGCGGTGGCTCGAGCGGCACGCGGGCGCGCGGCTGTCCTCCGAACAGGCCGCGCGCCACTTGGCGTTCCGCTGGGATGCGCGCGAGGGGCCGGGCCGGCTGGTGCCGATCGCCGAGCCGCACGCGGTCGACCTCGACGACCTGGTCGGCGTCGAGCGCGCGGTCGGCGAGCTGGTGCGCAACACCGAGCAGTTCGTGCGCGGCCTGCCCGCGAACCACGTGCTGCTCTTCGGCGAGCGCGGCACCGGGAAGTCGTCGGCGGTGAAGGGGCTGCTCGGCCGCTTCGCGGCGCGCGGGCTGCGCGTCGTCGAGGTGGGCAAGGCCGATCTCGCGCACCTGCCCGACGTGGTCGCCGCGCTGCGCGGGCTGCCGCAACGCTTCCTCGTCTTCTGCGACGACCTCGCCTTCGACGAGGGTGAGCCCGGCATGCGCGAGCTGAAGGCCGCGCTCGAGGGCAGCCTCGAGACGACGCCGCCGAACGTGCGCATCGTCGCGACCAGCAACCGCCGCCACCTGCTGCCGCAGCGGGTGCGCGACAACCAGGGCGCGCGCATCGACGAGAACGGCGAGCTCCACCTCGGCGAGGCGCTCGAGGAGAAGCTGGCGCTCGCCGACCGCTTCGGCCTGGTGCTCGGCTTCTACGGCTTCGACCAGCGCACCTATCTGCGCATCGTCGAGCGCTGGGCAGACAAGGCCGGCGTCGACCTGCCGCGCGAGCGGCTCCACGCAGAGGCGCTGCGCTTCGCCCTCGACCGCTCGAGCCGCTCCGGCCGCGTCGCGAAGCAGTTCGTCGACGACCTCGCCGGCCGCCTCGCGCTCGAGCGGGCCGAGCGTCCATGAACGAGGAAGGCGTACCGGGCGTCGGCCTCTCGCTCGTCGGGTTGGTCGCGATCGCGGTCCTGGTGCTGACCAACGCCTACTTCGTCGCGACCGAGTTCGCGCTGGTCGCGGTGCGCCGTTCGCAGCTCAAGCTCTGGGTGCGCGAGAACCGCGCGGGCGCCGGCTCCGCGATGCGCGCGGTCGAGCGGCTCGACGACGCGATCGCCGCGACGCAGCTCGGCATCACGCTCGCGAGCATCGGGCTCGGCTGGGTCGGCGAGCCCGCGCTCGTCGGCCTGCTCCAGCCGCCGCTCGAGGCCGCCGGCATCGTCGACCTCCGCTACATCCACACGATCGCGATCGCGATCGCCTTCGCGATCATCACCTTCCTGCACGTCGTGATCGGCGAGCTCGCGCCCAAGGCGCTGGCGCTCGACCGCCCCGGCCCGGTCGCGCTCGCGTGCGCCGCGCCGCTGCTGCTCTTCGGCCGCATCTTCCGGCCGGCGCTCGTCGTGATGAACGGCGCGGGCAACGCGATCGTGCGCCTGTTCGGCGTCGAGCGGGTGACGTCGCACTCGACGCACTCGCCCGAAGAGCTGTCGCTGCTGGTGGACGAGGCGCGCGAGTCGGGCGCGATCCGCTCGGACACGGGCCGCCTGCTCGGCAACGTGTTCCGGCTCGGCCGCACCAAGGTGCGCGACGTCATGGTGCCGCGCAGCCGCATCTTCGCCGTCGACCGGACGCGTCCGATCGAGCCGCTGCTCGAGGAGGTGCGCGATCAGGGCTACACGCGCATCCCGGTCTGCGACGGCAGTCTCGACAACGTGCTCGGCGTGCTGCACGCCAAGGACCTCTTCCACCTCTACTCCGAGCGGCGCCTGTTCGTGCTCGAGGACCTGCTGCGCGGCGTCTCGGAGATGCCGCCCGACATCTCGATGCTGGAGGCGCTGCGCCGCTTCCGCCGGCGGCGCGCGCACCTCGCGGTGGTGCGCGAGCCGAACGGGCCGGTCGTCGGGCTCGTCACGCTCGAAGACGTGCTCGAGGAGATCGTCGGCGAGATCGAGGACGAGCACGACGTGCCGACCGCGGCGGGCAGCGAATGAGGCTCACGCCGATCCCGGCCGAGCGGCGCGCGGCGATCGCGGCGGGGCCGCGCGACCGCGCCGCGCACGCCGCGCTGCTCGCGAAGCTTCCGCTGGGCGCGCTCGCCGGCGAGCCCGACGCCGCGCGCGGCGGCATCGCGGGCCCGTCGCTGCGCGCGGTCGCCTGGAATCTCGCGCGCTGCCGGGACGTCGAGGGCAGCGCCGCGCTGCTCGCCGCCGCGCGGCCCGACGTCGTGCTGCTCAGCGAGATGGACTGGGGCATGGCGCGCTCGGGCCAGCGCCACACCGCACGCGACCTCGCGTCGGCGCTCGGGATGTCGTGGGCGTTCGGCGCCGAGTTCCTCGAGCTCGATCTCGGCGGCGCGCGCGAGCGCGCCGAGCACGCGGGCTCCGCCAACGCGGTCGGCTTCCACGGCAACGCGATCGCGGCGCGCGCGGCGCTGCAGCGGCCGCGCCTCGCGCGGCTGGAGACGCGCGGCGACTGGTTCGACGGCGCGCGCGGCGAGCGCCGCGTCGGCGGCCGCTGCGCGCTGCTCGCGCAGGTCGAGCTCGCGGGCCGCCGGCTGACGCTCGCGTCGGTGCACCTCGAGAGTCACGGCACGCGCGACGAGCGCGCGGACGAGATGCGCGCCCTGGTCGAGGCGATCGACGCCTACGACCGCGACGCGCCGGTGCTGGTCGGCGGCGACCTCAACTCGTTCTCGCTCGCGCTCGCCGAGGTCGGCGACCCGGGGCGCGTCGGCGCCGCGCTGCGCGACGACCCGCACCGCTGGGCCGACCCGGTCGCCCACGAGCCGCTCTTCGCGGTCGCCGCGGAGGCGGGCTTCGCGTGGGCGGACGCCAACGCGCTGCGCGTCCCGACGCTCCGCCACGCCACGCCCGAGGGCTCGGCGCGCAGCGCGCTGAAGCTCGACTGGTTCCTCTGCCGCGGCCTCGCGCCGAGCGAGCCGGCCGTGCTCGAAGCGGTCGCCCCGTCGGACGGGGCGCTGCTCTCCGATCACGAGGCGATCGCGGTCAGCGTCGCCTTCGCCGCGCCGTAGCGCCGAGCGCGAGCAGCGCGGCGAGCGCGCCCGCGCCGGCGTTCCACGCCTCGCCGATCTCGTCGCCGCTGCCGTCGAACGCGTTCATTGCGACGCGCAGAAGCAGCGTGCCGGGTACCTGGCAATTCAGCACCAGGAACTGGTAGCTCCACACGCCGACGAGATTGGCCGGCGGCTCGTTGTCGCCGAGATGCGAGAGCACGTAATCGGTCGGATCGAGCGTGTCGTTCAGCTTGCCGAGCTTCCCCACTGGCGCGAACTCCTCGAGCTCGCACGCGGGCGTATTCGGGCCGTCGATCACCACGTTGATGCCCGCGCCTTGGAGGCCGCCGAAGCCCGCCGGAATCGACGCCGTGTACAGCCCGGCGCCGCCGGGAACGAGTGGCTCCTCGGGCGGCGTGATCGTCACCATGAGCTCGGGGTTCGCGTCCTGGACGTGGCAGCCGGATTCTTCGCCGGTGGCCGAGCTGCCGCATCCGAGCGGCGGGAACTCCTGGCGCGAATCGACACCACGCGCCTCCGCATGAGCGAGCGACGGCGCGAATGCGAGAGCGGCGAGCAGCAGCATCCGAAGCATCGGATCCCCCGGTAGCGTTCAGTCCCCGAACGCGAAGTCGTAGGTGGCGGACAGCGTGACCGCGTGATCGTGCCCGTCGAGATCGGGTTCGTCGAGACGCGCGTCGTCGCGGTAGCGGTCGAAACGATACGCGAGCCCGAGCCGCAGGTCG
>QEVM01000227.1 GCA_003576805.1 Pseudomonadota bacterium
GGGACACGGTCTGCTCGCGCGGCGCATCGGCGCGGCGCGCCCGCTCGCGGCGCTCGAGCGCCGCGCGTTCGGCGTACCGGTCGCGTCGTGGCTCGTGCTCGAAGACCTGCGGCCCGCGCCGGACGCCGTCTCCGTGCTGGCCGGCGGCGCGGCGGACGCGGACGCCGTGTGCGACGCGCTCGCGCGCCTCGCGATCGCGCTGCACCGCGCGGGCGTGGACCACGGCGACCTCAAGGGCACGCACGTCTTCCTCGTGCGACGCGACGGCGCGCTCGCGCCCGCGCTGATCGACCTCGAGGGCGTGCGCTTCGTGCGCCGTCCGTCCGAGGCGCGCCGCATCCGCGCGCTGGCCCAGCTCAACGCGTCGCTGCCCGACGCGCTGCCCGACGCGCTCCGGTGTCGCGCGTTCGCGCGCTACGCGGCCGCCCTGCCCTTCGCGCGCGGGCGCGCCGCGGCGCTGCGCGAAGTCGTCGCCGCGAGTCTCGCGCGGCGCCATCGTTGGAGCGGCGCCGGCTGCGCCGAGGCGGAGCGCTGAGGACCGCCGCCTACTGGCGCGCGCGCTCCACCGCGAGCCACTGGTAGTAGCTGGAGGAGCCGCCGATCTTGCCGCCGCGCCCGGGCGTGAACTGGATCCCGTGCACGCCCTCGGAGGTGCCGAAGATCTCGCGGAACGCGTCGATCTTGCGGCCCGGGTCGTCGGGATTGAGGCCGTGGAACACGATCTCGACCCGCTGCTTCGACGCCATCACGTTGAGCACCAGCGTCGCGAGCGTGAACAGCTTGCCGATGCCCTCCACCGCTTCGACGGCGAAGCGGGGAACGATCACGTCGTCGATGCTGAAGGTGTATTCGAGTCGCATCGCGCGCAGGGTCGCCTGCACGGTCGGGGGCGTCAAGCCTGGCGGCGCTGGCTCGTCAGCCGGGCTCCGCGAGGAAGCAGCGCGCGCTGCGGCCGTCTCGCGCGATCGGCGCGGGCATCTCGGCGCGGCAGCGCGCGAAGGCCTCGGGGCAGCGCGTGTGGAAGCGACAGCCCGCGGGCGGATGCGCGGGCGACGGGACGTCGCCGCGCGCGCGCGCGGCGAGGCCGCGGCGCGCGGGATCGACCGACGGCACGGCGGCGAGCAGCGCGCGCGTGTAGGGATGGAGCGGCGCGCCGAAGACCTGTGCGGTCGGGCCTTCCTCGACGATCTGGCCGAGGTACATCACGGCGACGCGGTGGGCGAGGTTGCGCACGACGCCGAGGTCGTGCGTGATGAAGAGATACGCGATGCCGAGCTCGTCCTGGAGGTCGCGCAGCAGGTTCAGGATCTGCGCCTGGATCGAGACGTCGAGCGCCGACACCGACTCGTCGCAGACGACGAGGCGCGGCCCGACCGCGAGCGCCCGCGCGATGCACACGCGCTGGCGCTGCCCGCCCGAGAGCTCGTGCGGCCAGCGCTCGCCGAGCGACGGATCGAGGCGCACGCGGCGCAGCAGCGCGGCGACGCGCTCGGCGCGGTCGGCCGCTCCGTCGCCGATGCCGAAGGCCTCCATGCCCTCCGCGACCGCCTCGCGCACGCGCAGCCGCGGATCGAGCGACGCCATCGGGTCCTGGAACACGATCTGGAGCTCGCGGCGCAGCGGGCGCAGCTGCGCGGGCGTGAGCTGGAGCAGGTCGGCGCCGCCGTAGAGCACGCGGCCCGCCTGCGGCTCGACGAGGCGCAGGATCGAGCGGCCCACCGTCGTCTTGCCGCAGCCCGACTCGCCGACGAGCGCGAGCGTGCGGCCCGCCTCGATCGCGAGGTCGACGCCGTCCACCGCGCGCACCCAGCCGACCGGACGCTGCAAGAGGCCGCCGCGGATCGGGAACCACGTGCGCAGCCCTTCGGCGGCGAGCAGCGGTGCGCTCATCGCGCGGCCGCCACCGCGTGGCAGCGCACGCCGCCGCCGCCCGCGAGCGGCGTGCGCTCCGGCTCGCGCGCGCGGCACACGTCCTGCGCGATCGCGCAACGCTCGGCGAAGCGGCAGCCCGGCGGCCACGCGTCGGCGGCCGGCACGGCGCCGGGGATCTCGTAGAGCCGCTCGCCCGCGGCGGCGCGCGCCGGCATCGCGCGCAGCAGCCCTTGCGTGTACGGGTGCCGCGGCGCGCCGAGCACCGCCTCGCGCGTGCCCTCCTCGACCACGCGGCCGGCGTACATCACGGCGACGCGATCGGCGAGCTCGTTCACGACGCCGAGGTCGTGCGTGATGAGCAGCACGCTCGCGCCCGTCTCGCCCGCGAGCCGGCGCAGCAGCTCGAGAATCTGGGCCTGCACGGTGACGTCGAGCGCGGTCGTCGGCTCGTCGGCGACGAGCAGCTTCGGCCGCGCGGCGAGCGCGATCGCGATCATGACGCGCTGCTTGAGGCCGCCGGAGAGCTGGTGCGGGTACGCGCCGAGGCGCGCGTCGGGATCCGGGATGCCGACCGACTCGAAGAGCGCGAGCGCGCGCCGCAGCGCCTCGCCGCGCGACACGCGCTCGTGCAGGCGCACGGCCTCGGCGACCTGCGCGCCGACGCGCTGCACCGGGTTCAGGCTGGTCGCGGGCTCCTGGAAGATCATCGCGATCTCGGCGCCGCGCACGCGGCGCATGGCGTCGACGGGCAGTCCGCGCAGCTCGCGGCCGGCGAGGCGCACGGAGCCCGCGTCGACCCGCCCTGGCTTGGGCACGAGCGACACGATCGAGAGCGCCGTCATCGACTTGCCGCAGCCCGACTCACCGACGAGCGCGAGCGTCTCGCCCGCCGCGATCGCGAGGTCCACGCGGTCCACGACCGCGATGCGCTCGGCGCCGCGTCCCGGAAACGAGGTGACGAGCCCTTCGACGGCGAGCAGCGGCGCGCTCATCCGGCGCGCTCGCGCAGCGTGCGCGGGTCGAGTACGTCGCGCACGGCGTCGCCGAGCCGGTTCACCGCGAGGATCAGCCCGAACAGCGCCGCCGACGCCGCGCCGAGGTTCCAGCCGATCACCGGGTCGCGCGCCAGCTCGTCGCGCGCCTGGTCGATCATCTGGCCCCACGAGCCGTCGATGCCGACGCCGAGCCACGAGAGAATCGCCTCCGACAGCACGAGCTGCGAGAAGGTCAGCACGAAGGTGATGACGACGAGGTGCCCGAGGTTCGGCACGACGTGGCGCGCGAGGATGCGCGCGTCCGAGACGCCGAGCGCGCGCGCCGCCTGCACGTAGTCGAGCTCGCGCAGCTTCATCGTCTCGCCGCGCACGACGCGGCAGAAGCCGACCCAGCTCGTGATCGCGAGCGCGACGCAGACCTGCAGCGTGCCGCGCCCGAGCACCATCACCAGCGCGACCAGCAGCAGCAGCGAGGGGATCGACGCGAGCGTCGAGAGCACGAAGAAGACGACGTCGTCGACGCGCCGCCCGAAGTAGCCGGCCGCCACGCCGAACGCGATCGCGAGCGGGATCGCGAGCAGGCTGGTGACGCCGCCGATCAGGAGCGCCACGCGCGCGCCGCCGAGCGCGAGGTGCAGCACGTCGCGGCCCAGGATGTCGGTGCCGAGCAGGTGACGGCCCGGGTGCGCGAGCGGCTCGCCGCCGTAGAACTCGGCGTCGGCGAGCGGCGCGGAGTAGCTGCGCTCGCCGAAGTCGGCGGGGAACACGCGGTCGAGCAGGCTGCGCGGCGCCGCGACGGTGCCGGGCGCCGCCGCGTCGATCCACGCGAACGAGTCGAGCAGCGCGACGCCCAGGTAGAGCGCGACCACCGCGCTGGCCCACGGACGGCGGCGCACGATCTCGCCGAAGCGCTCGCGCCCGCGGCGGCTGCCCCGCACGCGCCACGCGGCGAACGCGAGGAGCAGGACGAGCGCCGCCGCGCCGAGGTTGCCGGCGACGTGCCCCTCCACCGCTAGCCGAGCCTCACGCGCGGGTCGACGAGCGTGTACGCGACGTCGGTCAGCACCTGCGCCGCGACGAACAGCAGCGCGCCCAGGTAGACCATCACGCGCAGCGTCGCGAAGTCGTTGGCGTGGATCGCCTCGACCGTGATCGAGCCGAGCCCGGGGATGCCGAAGAACGACTCGAGCAGCAGCGAGCCGGTGAAGAGGAACGGGATCGCGAGCGAGACGTTGGTCAGCACCGGGATCAGCGCGTTCGGCAGCACGTGGCGCGCCATCACGCGCGCGTCGGACGCGCCCTTGGCGCGCGCGGTGCGCACGTAGTCGCGGTTCGACTCCTCGAGGAAGACGGCGCGGTAGAAGCGCACGTCGGAGCCGAGGTGCGAGACGAGCCCGACCAGCACGGGCAGCGCGAGGAAGCGCAGCACGACGCCGGGATCGGGATCGAAGCCCGAGATCGGGAACCAGCGCAGCACCTTCCCGAGCAGGAACTGGCCGCCGAGGATGTAGATCAGGATGGAGACGCTCATCGCGAGCACCGAGAGCACGACGCCGGCGCGGTCGATGTAGGTCTCGCGGAAGAACGCGACCAGCAGCGCGAGCGACACCGCGAGCGGAAGCCCGAGCAGCAGCAGCGGCACCGTCACGCTGAGCGTCGGGCCGATGCCGTCGGCGAGGCGCGCCGCGATCGGCGTGTCGTCGGCGTCGCTCTTGCCGAAGTCGAAGGTGAGCATGCGGCGCAGGTGGTCGGCGAGGCGCGTATCGAGCGGCGCGGCGGGATTCCACACGGCGGGCTTGTCGTAGCCGTGGTTCGCGAGCCACTGCGCGACCGCCTCGGGCGGCGCCTTCTCGCCGAGCGCGCGGCGCGCGACGTCCTGCGGGTCGGCGTACAGGAAGAACAGCCAGAACAGGAAGAGCAGCACGCCGACGACCGTGACCGCGCCCCACGCGAGCCGCCGCAGCAGGTAGGCGAGCACTACTGGCGCTCCCGCAGATACGTGACCACGCCGGGCACGAGCAGCGCGACGACGAGCGCGCCGAGCGCGTACGCGGGCCAGCGCACGGGTTGGTTCCACGCGGCGCGCGCGGCGGCGCGCGCGGCCGGGTCGACCGTCCAGTACTTGTGCACCGGCATCGTCATGCCGCTCGGCTTCGCGAGCCGCAGCCACGCGTGCGAGAGCGAGTAGTCCTCGGGATGGAACATCTCGATCCAGGGCCGCTCTTCCTCGAGCAGAGCGCGCATGCGGCGGATGCCGGCGAGCCGCGCCGCGTCGTTCGCGCGCGCGCGCGTGTCGAGGAAGAGCGCGTCGAAGCGGGGGTCGGAGAAGTTCGCGCTGTTCGGGCCGCCGCTGCGCGTCTGGCTCATCTCGCTCCAGAGCAGGAAGTGGAAGTTCTCGGGATCGGGATAGTCGGCGATCCAGCCCCAGAAGAAGACCTGGTACGCGCCGCGCCGCACCTTCTCCTGGAACTGGTTGTAGCTGGTCGCCGCGACCTCGACGTCGATGCCGAGCCGGCGCCACGCGGCGACCAGGAACTCGTAGCGGAGGCGCGCCTGCACCGACGGATCGCCGGTGTCGAAGGTGAGCCGCAGCGCGCGGCCGGTCGCGGGATCGACGCCGTCCGCGTAGCCCGCCTCCGCGAGCAGCCGCCGCGCGCGCGCGAGGTCCACCTGGCGGTACGGATTGCGATAGTGCTCGTCGTAGCCGAACAGGCCGGGCGGCACCGGCGACTGCGCGGGGATGCCGCGCCCGTTCAGGAACACGCGCAGGAACTCGGGCGCGTCGATCGCGAGGCTCATCGCCTGGCGCAGCTTGCGGCCGCGCTCGCCGGCCGCGTGCCCGACGACCGGATCCCCCATGTTGAAGCCCACGTAGTACACGCCGGGCATCACGGTGCGATCGAGGCGCATGCCGCGCGCCTGCATCTCCGGCGAGAGCGTGCCGCCGCGCGCGGCCTGGTCGAAGCTCTCCTTCGGGATCTTCGAGCGGTCGTACCAGCCCTGGGCGAACTTGGTGAAGCTCGGGATCAGCTCCTTCTCGTACCGCATCTCGATGCGGTCGAGGAACGGCAGCGGCCCGCCCGCGACGCCGTCCGGCAGCAGACCCGCTTCTGCGTCGCCCGGCTCGCCTTCGATCGGGTACACCGCGGCCGGCGCGCCCGCCCCGGCGTGCTCGACGCCCCACCACGTGGGATTGCGCTCGAGCGCGATGCGACGCCGCTTGGCGTACTCCGCGATCCGGTACGGCCCGGTGCCGACGGCGCGCTCGGCGAAGCGCGGCCGTCCCGCCTCGCCGTCGTAGGCGGCGACCGCCTCCCACGCGACCGGCGAGGTGAACGGCATCGCGAACCAGTAGAGGATCTGCGGATACGGCTCGCCGAGCACGATCTCGAGCGTCCACGGGTCGGGCGTCGCGATGCCCTCGACCGGCCCGGCGCGCGCGTACTGCGCGTCGATGCGCAGCGCCGCGAAGCCCGGCTCGCGCTCGCGCAGCTGCGCGAGGCGCTCGGCGAACGCCGAGAAGCCGACGATCTTCGCGAAGGTCGCGCCGACCGGGCTGCCCACCTTCGGGTCCGCGATGCGCTGCAGCGCGAACGCCCAGTCGGCCGCCACGACCTCGCGCTGCGTCGCGCCCGGCGTTCCGAGCCCGAAGCACGGATCCGCCGCGAAGCGCACGCCGCGCCGCAGCGCGAAGCGGTACGCGATGCGGCCGTCCGCGCGCGGCTGCGGCTCGGGCACCGCCTCGACGAGCGCGGGGATCAGCTCGAACGGCCGCTTCAGGTAGTGGTACTCGAGCGCGGTCTCGTACAGGTTCGCGATCACCTCGTGGTCGTAGACGCTGTAGGCGACCTGCGGGTCGAGCGTCTTCGGCGCCTCCGCGTACGGGACGTAGAGCACGCGCGACGCCGCGTCCGACGCGGGATACGGGTCGTTGCCGCACGCGGCGGCGAACGCGAGCGCGAGCGCCGCGGCGATCCGCTTCATCGCGCGCGCGCCTCGCTCGGCGCCGGCAGCGCGAACAGCTCCGGCGGCAGCGCGGGATTCAGCTCGACCTCGAGCCAGCCGACGCGCGCGCGCGCCTGCGTCGCGTGGTCGAGCAGCTCGACGTCGTACGCGAACGAGTCCGCGCCGAGCGGGCGGTGCTCGCCGTAACGCGCTTCGAGCAGCGGCTCGCCGTCGGCGCCGGCGAGCGCCCAGCGCACCAGGCGGCCGCCCGGGTCGAAGTCGAACACCTCGCGCGAGAGGTCCGCGCCCGGCGCCAGCGACGCGCGCACGCCGCCGTCGTCGCCGAGCGCGGCGCCGCACGCGACGCGCGCGCCCGGC
>QEVM01000228.1 GCA_003576805.1 Pseudomonadota bacterium
GAGCGGGAGCAGCGGCGCGGTGGCGGGCGCCGCGCCGTCGCGCCGCGCGGGCGCGCTGCGCGCGACGCAGAGCGCGTCGCGCAGCCCGTGGAGGAAGCCCGCCTGGAGCAGCGTCGCCTCCGCGGCGTGCGCGCCAAAGTCGCGCCGGAGCTGCGCGTGCACGGCGGCCAGCAGCTTGGGCTCCGACACGAGGCGCGGATCGCTCACGAGCGCGGCGTCGAGCGCGGGGCTGGTCGAGGCGGGAGCGCGGCGGTCGTCCGTCACGCCTAGCCCTCGATGAATTCGTAGATGTCGAACTTCTGGTCCTTGCGCAGGAAGCCGTCGCCCTCGCGCTCGAGGAGCTGGAGCATGGCGCGCACGCAGACCGGATCGAACTGCGTGCCCGCGTAGCGGTGCAGCTCGGAGAGCACCATTTCGAGCTTCAGCGCCTTGCGGTACGGGCGGTCGCTCGTCATCGCCTCGACCGTGTCCGCGACCAGGATCACGCGCGACGGCAGCGGGATGCGGTCGCCGATCAGGCGGCACGGGTAGCCCTTGTCCGAGCCGTCGTACCACTCGTGGTGATGGCGCACGCAGGGCACCACGTCGGCGAGGAACTCGACCGGCTCGAGGATCTTCGCGCCGATCTCCGGGTGCTTCTTGATCTCCTCGTACTCCTCGTCGGTGAGGCGGTCGGGCTTGGTGATGATGCGGTCGGGCACGCCGATCTTGCCGACGTCGTGCAGCAGCCCCGCGATGTAGACGCGCTCGATGAACTCCTTGGGGAAGTTCATCTCGCGCGCCAGCTTCGAGGCGTACACGCCGACGCGCTCCGAGTGGCCGCGCGTGTAGGCGTCCTTCGCGTCGACCGCCTCCGCGAGCGCGCGGATCGTCTGCACGTACGCGCGGCGCAGCTCCTGGTGCTTCTCGGCGAGCTGCTTGGTGCGTTCGCGCACCTTCGCCTCCAGGTTCCGGTTCATGTCCTGGAGCTTGAAGTTTTGCTCGCGCGTCACCTGGTTGAGGCGCTTGATCTCGCGCTTCAAGTCGTAGTGGTCGAAGGCCTGGCGGATCGTCGCCTTCAGCTCCTCGTCGTTCCACGGCTTCGTGATCAGCCGGTAGATCTCGCCGCGGTTGATCGCGTCGACGGCGACGTTCATCTCGGTGTAGCCGGTGAGCATCATGCGCACGACGTCGGGCCAGCGGTCGCGCACGGCCTGCAGGAGATCGACGCCGCACATCTCGGGCATGCGCTGGTCGGAGACGACCACCTGCGCCGGCTGGCGCTCGAGCATCTCGAGCGCCTCGCGCCCGCGCGACGCCGTCACGACGTTCCACGTCTCGTGGCGCGTCAGGCGCCGCAGCGCCTTCAGGATGTTCACCTCGTCGTCGACGAAGAGAATCGTGTGATCCGCCATCGCGCGAACGTCCCCCAACCCGCTCAGCAGCCACCCCGGTCCGGACGGCCCTAATCCAAGTCCCGTGCCAGCTTCGCGGCGACGCGCGATTGCTCAGCAAACGCCGGGGCTTGGGCGCGATTCCGCACCTGGCTTCCGAGCCTCGTGCGATCCCCTTCGCGGGACGCCGCGCGAGCGTGGGGATGCACCCCACACGCACCTTGCAGGAGGGCTGCCGGCGGCGCGCGGGATCGCGGGCGCGCAGCGCCGCGCGCAACGCAGCGGACCGCCGCCGCATCGCGCGGATCGCGGTGCGTCCATTCGGCGTGTATGGGGCGCGCTGCGCACGCCGCGTCCCGCTGGCGGGACGTCCCGCGCGTGGGACCGCGCCGAGTCGGCTCGACGACGCGCGCGCCAGGCGCGCTAGAGGTAGATGCCGCTGCCGGGGATGGGAAGGCGGCCCTTCGTTTGGCGCAGCCGCTCGACCTCGGAGAGCAGGTCGCTCGTCGTGACCGGCCCTTCGAGCTCGCCCGCCGCCTCGCAGCGCGCCTTGCGGCGCAGCACCGCGTGCAGCACGCGCACCCACTCGCCGGTCGACGGCCCCTGGTACGACGTCACGACGCCCACCCAATCCACGTCCTCGAAGAGCGGGCGCCCGGCGCGCATCTCCGCCTCGTCCTTGTGGATCGCGAGCGCGGCGACGACGTCGTCCGGCACGACCGCGTTCACCTCGACGACGCGCTCGAAGCGGTGCGGCGCGAGGAACGCGGAGCGCAGCGTGTCGGGATGGCTGGTCGAGCCGACCACCAGCGTCTGCTCGACGGCGATCGCGCGGTCGATCAGGTCGAGCAGGAGGTCCATGATCGGGCCGACCGGGAGATCGGGCCGGCGCGCGCCGATCTCCTCGGCCTGCGAGAACTCGAGCTCGTCGAAGAACACCGTGACCGGCGGCAGCTCGGTGAGCGTCGCGCTCCACTGCTCGAGCAGCTCGCCGACCTGGCCGCCGCGGTGGATCACCTCGACGACGAGGCGCGGCACGCCGACGCGCACGAACGCGGTGCCGCTACGCGTCGCGAGCGCGCGCGCGAGCAGCGTCTTGCCCGACCCCTCGCGGCCGATCATCAGCAGCCCGGTCGGCGGCGCGGTGCCCCAGTGCTCGTACACCTCCGGGTTCGTCGCGGCGCAGGCGTAGGTGAGCACTTCTTCCTTGGCCGCCGCGAGCCCGCCGATGCGGTCGACCGCGAGATCGGGCGCCGCGTCCATCTGCGTCGCCTTCGCGATCGCGGGGACCTTGCGCTCGAAGCTCGCCCACAAGTTGCTGGCGCGTTCGCGCGCGACGCTGGCCGGGGCGCTGACTTCGGGCATGCTTCGCAGCTTAGCCGCCGCCGAAGGAGCGACGCTTGCCCGAACGCATCGACCCGATCCTGCTCGAACGCGCGCGCAGCACGCTCGCCCGCCGCGACAAGGTGCTCGGCGCGGTGATCCGGCGCGTCGGCCCGTGTCCGCTCGTGCCGCGCGGCGATCCGTACCGCTATCTCGTGCGCTCGATCCTGTTCCAGCAGATCACCGGTCACGCGGCGCGCGCGATCGAAGGGCGCTTGAAGGCGTCGTTCGGCGGGCGCATTCCCGCGCCCGCGGTGCTGGAGCGCGCGCCCGAGGCGACGCTGCGCGCCGCGGGCCTCTCGCGCCAGAAGATCGCGAGCCTGCGCGCGATCGCGTCGGCCTTCGGCGACGGACGGCTCGTGAACCGGCGGCTCGCGCGCTGGGACGACGCCGCCGTGATCGAGGCCGTGACACAAGTCCGTGGCGTCGGCGAGTGGACCGCGCACATGCTGCTGCTCTTCTCGCTCGGCCGCCCCGACGTGTTGCCCGTCGGCGACTACGGCGTGCGCAAGGCCGCGCGCGATCTCTACGGCCTCGCCGAGCTGCCGAAGCCGCGCGAGCTCGAGGCGATCGCCGAGCCGTGGCGCCCGTATCGCTCGGTCGCGTCGTGGTATCTATGGCGCAGCACGGAGCTGGTGACGCCGTGAGCGTGCGGCGACTCACCAGCCCGCAGCGGGGAGGGACGATGCGCACGGGACGGATCGCGCTTGCGTTCGGTGGTCTGGCGCTCGCGTGGGCGGCGGTCGCGCCCGCGCGCGCGGTGCCGCTCGCGCCGGGCGGCGGCGCGCTGCTCGAGGGCGGCACGCCGCCCGCCGGCAGCGTGGTGGCCGACGCCTTCCGCACGATCGAGATCCACGACGACGAGAGCCCGGAGACCGTGCTCGCGACCGGCACCCTCGAGTCTCAGCTCGTCGCGACCGCGGGCGGCCGCCAGCGCTTCGAGTTCCGCGTGAGCAACGATTCGGGCTCCGCGGCCCGCATCACGACGGTCGGCTTCTACGCCTATGCCGGCTACGCCGTCGACGCCGACTTCCTCGCCGACCCGGGAGATCTGGAAGGGCAGGCGCCCGCGTCGGTCGTGCGCTCCAACGACGGCGCCTTCGTGCTCTTCTATTTCACCGGCGACGCGATCGCGCCCGGCGCGTCGTCGCGTTGGCTCTACGTGCAGACCGACGCGCTCGCGAGCGACGCCCTCGGCTTCGCGCGCCTCCAGGTCGACAGCGACACGGACGACTTCGGCGGCGTCTTCGCCCCCCTCCCCGAGCCGCACGCCGCCGCGGCCGCCGCGGTCGCCCTCGCCGCGCTGCGGCTGCGCGCGGGGCGGCGACGCGCCGCCGGAATCGTTACAAAGTCGCCCGCGCAGCGACGCGCGCGTCCCCATCGTCTAGCGGCCTAGGACTCCGCCCTTTCAAGGCGGCAACACGGGTTCGATTCCCGTTGGGGACGCCATAACCTTCGGGTCCTAAACGGCTTTTCGATCCCTTCCGGCTAGAAACACAACGGACACACGCGCTCCGTCTCCCCCGATGGCGGCGCGCGGTGTACGGCCGCGGCCGCCGCGCGTGCCACATTTTGTGGGTAGTCCGATCGCGCAGCGCGATATCTTGTATTTTTCGGTTGACGGCGACCCGGACCTCGTTGTAAGAACGCACCATCCATCCTGGCTTCCGCGCTGGGCGGGCTGAACTTCGGTGCCGTTCCTCGACGCGGATGCACGGTTGGGGACGAGTCCCTGACCAACTGGTGCGAGCCCCGGCATGGGGTCACCAGCGGATGCCGCTCGGGCTCGGCTGTTGTGGAAGTGGCGGGCACCTTGACGATCGAAGTCGATCTCCACCGGACCGCCGAGAAGCTTTCGTTGACCGCCCGGGCGGGTCTCTCGCGGGTCGCAACGTGGCGCAACCCGCCCACTGATGATGGGGGGAACGACGTGGGACGGCTCGCATGCAAAAACGTGCCGGAGTTTGGGCGCGATGGCCCATCCTCACGGGCGCGATCATCCTGGCTTCCGCGCTGGGCGGGCTACACTTCGGTGCCGTTCCTCGACGCGGATGCACGGTTGGGGACGAGTCCCTGACCAACTGGTGCGAGCCCCGGCATGGGGTCACCAGCGGATGCCGCTGACCTGCGTAGCCGGGCCCAGGTTCGTCGGTGGGGCTCGAAGGCAGCGCACGGCTTGACCCGTCGGTCGCAACCGCCGCCGACACCGTTCCATGATCTGCGAACGATGCGCCGACTTCGCAATGCCTGGGCCGTTGTGCGAACGAACGGCCTAGCGTCGAAGTCCCGCGACACCCGCAAGAGGGTGGCCGAATTCGAGCCCGATGCGGCGACTCACCTCAAGCGGATCTCCGATCAGTTGCGCCGGGGGCGGTTCCATTTCCAGAAGGCAACCGGCATTCCGATCGAGAAGAAGACCGCGGGCTCCTATCGTCCCATCGTCGTTGCGCCGGTCGAGAACAGCGTGGTGCAGCGCGCGCTTCTCGACGTACTAACGGACCAGCCAGGAATTGAACGGTTCCTCGCGTCGAGTACGAGCTTCGGCGCGGTGCGCACGCGCGGCGTTCCGCAGGCGATCGCGGCTGCGGCAAGAGCGATTCGCGACGGCTTCGTCTACTACGTGCGCTCCGACATCGCGTCGTTCTTCATGAACATCGACCGCGCCCGTGCGCTCGCGCAGATTGCCGATGCTGTAGGCGACGTGCGCCTGATGGAAGTTCTCGAACCCGCAACCGCGACGGAGCTTGCGAATCTCGCCCAGCTGCGGAACGCGGGACACGCGCATCTCTTCCCCACGCATGATGTCGGCGTCGCGCAGGGATGCGCATTGTCGCCGCTGCTCGGCAACGTCCTGTTGCACGAGTTCGACGTCGCGATGAACGGCGCCGGGATCATTTGCCTCCGCTACGTCGATGATGTCCTGATTCTTGGGCGCGAACTGCGGCGAGTTCGCAAGGCCCTCCGCTCGGCAAAGGACCGCCTCGGCAAGTTGGGTCTCGATCTCTACGATCCCGACGAGGCGCCCGACAAGGCCGAAGCGGGTCACTGCACCGATAGCGGACTTGAGTTCCTGGGGTGCATGGTCTCGTATCGCTCGATTCGCCCGACTCGGAAGAAGAGGCACGAGTTGGTCGAGACCGTCAAGGACATCTTCCGTGAAAGCTACAAGGCGATGGCGGATCCACTGGCTCTTCGCGACCGAGAAGCGGCGATCGCGCAGACGCTCCTGAAGGTCAACAACGTGGTGCAGGGTTGGGGGAATCAGTACGCCTTCTGCAACGACAGGGGCGGTATGCAGGATCTTGACCGTAAGATCGACGAGTTGGTGACTTCGTACTTGCGGGGATGCGCTCGACGCCGCGAGTTGCTCCCGGCGGACCGCGCTGCCGACGACTGGCGGCGCTTGCTCGGCGTCCACCTGCTCGCCGACAGCAAGCACACCCCGATCATCAAGTCGCCGTCGCAGCAAGGCCAGCACGATTCAACGCAATAGGGTGTCTATAAGGGGTTGGCGCTCCCTGCCGCCGACGGCAGGGAGCGCCGGGACGGGGACCCATCCCTCCCAGGAAGGTTGAGGCGCTCCGCGCGAGCGTGGGGACTCGGCCGAGCGCCTCGGGGCGCCGGTGGGAGGCGGCGCCCCCGGCCTAGCTCGCGGCCTTGAGCCGTCTCTCGACGTGCTTCGCGATTTTCGCCGCGCGCGGAGGGCTCTCTCAGACACGTTCGTGCGATCGGCATCGGTCGCCATAGTTGCTTTGTGCCTTCGTAGAGGTGCACCCCGCGTTTGTCGCCAAGCGCCGTCGCGCACCGTGCCCATCTGAACGCCGCGATCCACCCCATTTGCCTCTCAAGAGGCGGGTTGCGATCAATGCTACTCGCGTCATCGCAGCCAGCGATCGACTCGCCGCGCTACTTCCGGACGCCCGGCTTGTCATGCGGCTGGCTCGGCGGCGCCGCGCCTGGGTTGGCAGGGGGCGCAGCGGCGGCTGCTGCCGTCGGTTGTGTCGCATCAGTGTCAGCGAGAGCTTCAGTGGAGCACTTGAGCGGGATCGTCACAACGTCGGGGAGGTCCTTATAGAGGGCGGTCCCGCCGTCTGTGAGCGAGAGTGCCTCGAAGAATCCGACAAGCAAGACGCCGCTTATCACCGACGTCGCGACGGCTCCTCCGTCGGTAGAGGTCTCGATCTGCATCGCGCCGGGTTCGCACCCCTCGCGCTCGAACCGAAGCGCCTGATTCTCGGCCTTCAAGCTGAGCGAGACAGGCGTCTTACCAATGAATACCTCGTTGAGATAAACCGATGCGCCGGCGGGGTTCGACGTTGTCAAGCGACATCCGAATTTGACCCCTTGGCGTCACGAAAACTGACCCCCTTCCATGGTCAGCTGCTTTGGCTCTTTCCGGTCTTGCCCGCCGTTTC
>QEVM01000018.1 GCA_003576805.1 Pseudomonadota bacterium
GTTGGCGGCTTCGAGGGCGCCGAGGCCGGCGTCGCCGCGGCCGGGGAAGAGGACGTCGAGGGGATCGCGCGTGTCGTCGACGTAGCCGAGCGCGTAGGCGCCGCGCGCGTAGCCCATGAGGCGCAGCAGCTCGACGGGCAGCGTGCGCGCGACGTCGAGCGGGACCGACAGGTACTGGTTCTCCTCCTGCCGCAGCCACGACACCGCGTACGTCAGGTTCACGCCGTAGCGCGTCTCGGCGGAGCGGTTGGCGCCGCCGCCGTGATAGAGGCGGCCCGTGTAGAGGACGACCGAGCCCTTCTCCATCTCGGCGGGCAGCGTGTCCGCCTCGGCGAAGCGCAGCCCGTCGTCCAGAAGGTTGCTGCCCGGCACGACGCGCGTGGCGCCGTTCTCGGCGGTGAAGTCGCTCATCGCCCAGATCGTGTTGCACTGGACCTCGTAGTCTTTCGCGAACGGATAGAAGTCGAACGCCCACTGGTCGCGGTGCACGAGCTGCGCGGGCTCGCCGGGGCCGATCGCGATGAGCTGCGTGAGGTGGAGCTGGAAGCTCGTGGCCTTCGCGAGCACGCGGCCGACGGTGGCGCGCACGAGCGGGTGCATCACGAGCTCGCGGCAGGTCGGCGAGCGCGCGATCAGCGCGCCGGTGCGCCGCGTGCGCGTGCCGGCGAAGGCGTCGCTGCCGGGTGCGGTCGCGTCGAGGAAGGGCGCAATCTCGTGGCGCGCGCGGTCCATGACGGCGGGCGCGACCAGGCGCTCGACGATCGCGACACCGTCGCGTGCGAGCGCGGCGGCGAGGGCCTCGGGCGTGGCGTCGGCGGAGAAGCGCTCGATCGGCATGGGACCTCCGGCTGCGCACGGCAGCATCGCGCACGCCGGGCGCCGCCGCCGCGACCGCGACCGCGTATGGCATGCTGCGTCCATGGAGCAGCCGGAAGAGCTCGTCGCGCTGCGCACGACGTCGCGCCGTGCGCGCGCGGACGAGTGGCTGCTGGTGCTCGCGTCGGAGGGCTTCCGCGCGGGCGTGCGCGGCAGCGCGCAGGGCTTCGTGCTCGAGGTGCCGGCCGACGAGCGCGAGCGGGCGCTCGCGGCGCTCGCGGCGTTCGAGCGCGAGAACGTGCCCGTGCCGCCCGCGCCCGAGCCGCCCGCGCTCGACGCACACCCCGTCCAGCACGCGCTGCTGGTGGCGTCGGCGCTGCTCGCGGGCTTCGTCGTGACCGGACCGGCCGACGGCGCGGGCGCGGCACTCGCCGCGCGCGGCCACGCGCACGCCGGCCGCATCCAGGACGGCGAGTGGTGGCTCGCGCTGACCGCGCTCACGCTCCACGCCGACGCCGGACACGTGCTCGGCAACGCGGTCGTCGGCGCGCTCTTCCTGTCCGCGGTGTTCCGCGCGTTCGGCTTCGGCGTGGGCGTCGCGTTGGTGGTCGCGGCGGGCGCGCTCGGCAATCTCGCGAACGCCGCGTTCCGGTCGGCCGAGCACGCGTCGATCGGCGCCTCGACCGCCGTCTTCGCCGCGCTCGGCATCGCCGCTGCACACAGCCGGATCCGGCGCCGCGCCGCGCTGCGCGGGCGGCCGGTCTGGGCTCCGCTCGGCGCGGCGTTCGCGCTGCTCGCGATGCTGGGCACCGAAGGCGATCGCGTCGATCTGTGGGCGCACGCGCTCGGCCTCGTCGCGGGCCTCGCGCTCGGCGCGCTCGCGGCCGCCGTGCCCGCCGCGCGACTCGCCCGGCGCGCCGTGCAGTGGCCAGCCGGGGCGGCGGCGATCGCCGCGATCGCGGGCGCATGGCTGCTCGCGTCGTCTCGCTGACGTCGTTCGCCCTGTCGCGCGCGAGGCGGCGAGCTAGCTTGTGCGCGCGCGACGGCAGCCGCGCGCACAGGGGGTGAAGGTGCTGCGAGCGCTGCGATCGCCGCGGATCGGTCTGCTTCGAGAACGCGCGCGCCGCTTGCGCGCGATCGCGTGCGGCGCCGGGCTGCTGCTCGCGGCGGGCGGCGCGCAGGCGCAATCGGAGGGCCCCGCCGAACGCGAGCAGACGCGCGCCACGATGCAGAAGATCTTCGAGAGCATTCGCGTGCTGCTGCCGCTCAGCGTGAACGACGACGCCTTCGCCGCGCCCGAGAACCGCGCGACCGTCGAGCAGGCGCTCGCGGCGCTCCACGACAACGCCGACGCGCTCGCGGCGCACGCGCGCACCGACGACCCCGCGCGCCGCTATCTCGGCGCCTCGCTCGCCGCCGACGCCCGCCAGGCGCTCGAGCGCTATCGCGCGGCGCACTACGACGGCGCGGCGTTCCAGATCCAGCAGACCACCGAGAACTGCGTCGCGTGTCACACCAAGCTGCGCAGTCCCGGCGACTCGCCGGCGGCGAAGCACTTCGTGGACCGCACGGCGCTCGCGAAGCGTCCGCTCGCGGAGCGCGCGCGGCTCGAGGTCGCCACGCGCCAGTTCGCCGACGCCGCCAAGACCTACGAGAAGCTGCTCGCGTCGCGCGAGATCCACCCCGGCGAGCTGCTGACGCCGCTCTCCGACTACCTGATCCTCGAGGTGCGCGTGCGCGGCGAGTTCGACCGCGCGCGCAAGACGCTCGACGCGTTCGCGAAGCGCCCCGACCTGTGGCGCAACCTGCGCGCGGACGTCGTGCAGTGGAGCCGCTCGCTGCGCGAGCTCGCGCCGCTGCGCGACCGCCCGCCGGACCTCGCCGCGGCGCGCGAGCTGATCGAGAAGGCGCGCCAGCTCCAGCGCTATCCCGCCGACCGCAGCTCGTTCGTGCACTACCTCGTCGCGTCGAGCCTGCTCCAGCGCTACGTCGAGCTGCCGCCGCCGACCGACCGCGACGCCGCCGAGGCCTACTACCTGCTCGGCCTGTGCGAGACGCACGTGGGCGACGACTACTGGGTGTCGCAGGCGGACCTCTATCTGGAGACCGCGATCCGGCTCGCGCCCAAGGAGCCGTTCGCGGAAGAGGCCTACGTGCTGCTCGAGGAGGAGACGCTGGTCGGCTACACGGGCAGCGGCGGACCGCACCTGCCCGAGTCGGTCGCCAAGCACCTCGAGGAGCTGCGCGAGCTGATCGACGACTGATGGACGTCGCGGCCGCGCGCGCGCACGTCGAGCAGGCCTGGGAGCACTCGATCGTCCCGGCGCTCGAGCGCTACGTCGCGATCCCCGCGCTCTCGCCCGCCTTCGATCCCGACTGGGCCGTGCACGGCGAGCTCGAACGCGCGGTCGCGCTCGCGGCGGAGTGGATCTCCGCGCGGCGCATCGCGGACCTCGCGCTCGAGGTCGTGCGGCTGCCGGGCCGCACGCCGCTGCTGCTGCTCGAGCTGCCGGGCGACGCGGACGACACCGCGCTGCTCTACGGCCATCTCGACAAGCAGCCCGCCATGACGGGCTGGGGCGAAGGGCTCGGCCCGTGGACGCCGGTGCGGCGCGGCGAGCGGCTCTACGGGCGCGGCGCCGCCGACGACGGCTACGCGGTGTTCGCCGCGGTCACCGCGCTCGAGCTGCTGCGCGCGCAGCGACGGCGCCACGCGCGCTGCGTGGTGCTCATCGAGACGTGCGAGGAGAGCGGCAGCTACGACCTCCCCTTCTACATGGAGCACCTGCGCGCGCGCATCGGGCGGCCGAGCCTGGTGATCGGCCTCGACTCGGGCTGCGGCAACTACGAGCAGCTCTGGCGCACGACGTCGCTGCGCGGCATCGCGGCGGGCGCGCTGCGCGTGCAGGTGCTCGAGGAAGGCGTCCACTCGGGCGACGCGGGCGGCGTCGTGCCGTCGAGCTTCCGCATCGCGCGCCAGCTCCTCGATCGTCTCGAGGACGCCGGCAGCGGCGCGATCCGCCCGGCCTGCTTCTCCGCGGAGATCCCCGCGGAGCGGATCGCGCAGGCGGAGGTCGCGGCGCGCGTGCTCGGCGAGAGCGTGTACGCGCGCTTCCCGTTCGCGCCCGGCGTCGCGCCGACGACGCGCGACGGACGAGAGCTCATCCTGCGGCGCACCTGGCGCCCCGCGCTCGAGGTGACGGGCGCCGACGGCCTGCCCGCACCGCTGCACGCGGGCAACGTGCTGCGCCCCGAGACGACGCTGAAGCTCTCGCTGCGCGTGCCGCCCACCGTCGACGCCGCGGCCGCCACCGAGGCGCTGCGCGCGTTGCTCTGCGACGACGCGCCGTGCGGTGCGCGCGTCGAGTGGACGCCGGACGCGCCCGCGCAGGGCTGGAGCGCGCCGCCCTCGGAAACGTGGCTCGACGACGCGCTCGAGCGCGCCTCGCAGGTGTGGTTCGGACGCGAGGCGGTCGCGATGGGCGAAGGCGCGACCATCCCGTTCATGGCGATGCTCGGCGCGCAGTTTCCCGAGGCGCAGTTCCTGATCACGGGCGTGCTCGGTCCCGGCGCCAACGCGCACGGGCCGAACGAGTTCCTCCACCTCGGGGCGGCCGCGCGGCTCACGGGCTGCGTCGCGAGCGTGCTGGCGGCGCACGCGGAGCGCTGAGAGCGCCCTTTCCGGCGTTCCCGTCAAGTTCGCGTGTAGGCGTGCCGACCCCGCCCTCATGCAGGAAGACGCGACACGGCCCGGTGAACGGCGCCCCGTCCTCGTGCTCGGGCCCGAGCGGCGCGCGCGCATGCTCTCCGGCTACCTGCTGCTGCTCGACTACCGCGGGCTCGGCGCCGAGAGCGCAGTGCGCGCGCTCGCGGCGCTCGCGAACACGCCGACGCCCATCCGCGCCGGCCTGCTCGCGAGCGACCACGAGCTGCCCGACGCGCCGACCGCGCTGCGCGAGATCGCGGAGCTGGCGCCGGCGCCGATCGTGTGGTCGGTGTTCGGCCCGCGCCCGGATCCCGAGCAGGCGTCCGCGCTGCGGCGCGCGGGCGTGCGCTTCGTGCTCGCCGATCCGTTCACCGACGAGGAGCTGCGCTTCGTCCTGAACGAGGCGCACCACGCGGGCTCCGCCGACATCCCGCGCATCGACACGCGCGTGCCGGTCTCGATGCGGGTCCGCATCGGGACGCGCAACGGCGAGCGCGTCGGCCACGTCTGCAATCTCTCGCTGGTCGGCGCCTACGTCGCGACGCCGCGCCCGACGCTGCGCGGCGGCGTCGTCGACGTGCACCTCCCGATCGAGGACGGCGAGATCTCGCTGCCGGCGCGCGTGGTCTGGAACAACGTGCCCGGCAACCTGCGGCGCGCGAACGCCGCGATCGGGATGGGCGTGCGCTTCCTCGAGGTGCCGAGCGACGCGGAGACGGCGCTGAAGAAGCTGCTCGCCGAGCGCGAGCGCGCCTACCGCCTCTAGCGCGCTCCGCCGCGCCGCGGGTCAGCGGCGTACGCTGCACGCGCGGCGCGTCTCCGCGCAGGCCGCCGCGATCGCTGCGAGCGCGGCGGGCGCCAGCCGGTGCTGCACCGGCTCGAAGACCTCGCGCTCCTCGAAGCGCACGTGCGCGTCGAGCAGGCGCCCGAACGCCTCGACGTGTCCGCCGCGCGGCGCGGGCTCGCCGACCTGCGCGCGCAGCGCGGCGTGGTCGGCGCGGATCCGTTCGGCGAGCGCGGCTTCGCCGATCGCCTCGAGCGCGGGGAGCAGATGGCGCTCCTCGATCGCGAAGTGCGGCTCGAGCTCGCGCGCGAACGCGTCGCGCACGGCGCTCCAGGCTGCGCCGAGCGCGGCCGCGTCGCCGCCCTGCGCCGCCTGCCGGCAGCGGCGCGCGAGCACGAGCGCGGTGTGGTGATCGTCGGAGAGGTCGCGCAGGCCGGCGACGCGCTTCACCGGAACTTCGCCGGCCGCTTCTCGAGGAACGCGCGCACGGCCTCCGCGTGCTCCGGCGTCTTCCAGCACTCGCGCAGCAGCGCCGACTCCGCGCGCTGCACGTCGGCGAGGTCCGTGGCGCTGCCGTTGCGCGTGAGCAGGCGCTTGATCATGCGGAGCTGCGGCGCGGGGTTCGCGCCGATCTCGCGGCCGAGCGCGAGCGCCCGCTCGAGCAGCGCGTCGTGGGGCGCCACGCGGTCCACGAGACCCGCGGCCCACGCCTCGTCCGCGCCGTAGAGCCGGCCCGAGAGACACATCTCGCTGGCGCGCCCGAAGCCCATGCGCTGCACCAGGAAGTGCGTGCTCGCCAGCTCGGGCACGAGTCCCATCTTGATGAAGAACATCCCGAAGCGGGCGCGCTCCGACGCGACGATCACGTCGCACGGCAGGATCATCGTGAGTCCGATGCCGACCGCCGCGCCGTTCACCGCGGCGATCGTCGGCTTGGCGTCGCGCACCAGCGCCACCCAGTCGAGGCCGCGCGGCAGACCGCCCTCGCCGCCCGCCGTGTCGTCGCCCGGGTCCTCGCCGTCGATGCGCGTCTGGAAGGTGGCCTCCATGTCGGCGCCGGCGCAGAAGCCGCGGCCCGCGCCGGTCAGCACGATCGCGCCGACGGCTGGGTCCGCGTTCGCCTGCTCGATCGCGTGCGCGAGCTCGACGCTCATGCGCGGCGTCCAGGCGTTGAGGCGCTCGGGACGCGAGAGCGTGACCAGCGCCACCTCGTCGCGGCGCTCGACGGCGATCTGCTGGTACTCCATGGAACCTCCGGCGGGAGAGTCGTCGCGCGGCCCCGCCGGCGTCAAGGCGCCTCGCGGACCTTGCCGGTCATCGGCACGAACGCGACGGGCGCGACGTCGCGCACGGCGAAGCCCGTGTCGGTGCGCGTGTGCACCTGGAGCTTCTGCAGCGCGCCGCTCGCGCCCACCGGGATCACGAGGCGGCCGCCGACGCGGAGCTGCCGGAGCAATGCGTCGGGAACGCGCGGCGCCGCGGCCGTGACGAGAATGGCGTCGAACGGCGCCGCTTCGGGCCAACCCTGGTAGCCGTCGCCGGCGCGCACGTGGACGCGCTCGTAGCCGAGGCGCGCGAGGTCGCGCTGCGCGCGCTGCGCGAGCGGCGCGACGATCTCGATCGTCCACACCTCCGCGCCGCACGCGGCGAGCACCGCCGCCTGGTAGCCCGAGCCCGTGCCCACCTCGAGCACGCGCGCGCGCTCGGGCAGCTCCGCGAGCGACGTCATCAGCGCGACGATGTACGGCTGGCTGATCGTCTGGCCCTCGCCGATCGGCAGCGGCCGGTCCTCGTAGGCCGACGCGCGCTGCGCGGGCGGCACGAGCTCGTGGCGCGGCACGCTGCGCAGCGCCGCGAGCACCCGCGCATCGGCGATGCCGCGCGCCTCGATCTGCTCCGCGACCATGCGCTCGCGCGCGGCGCGGTAGCCGTCGCCCGCGTCGGCGGCGGCGCCGAGCGCGACGGCGAGCGCGAGTCCGATGGCGAACACGCTGCGCATGGCTTCGATGATAGGCTCGCCGACGCAGCGAAGGAGTCCGCGCGATGACGACCGCCCCGCAGACGACGACCTCGCGTCCGAGCCCCTGGCTCGAGGCGACGGCCGGCGAGGCGGCCGCGCCGCCGCTCGCGGGCGAGCGGCGCGTCGACGTCGCGGTGATCGGCGCCGGCTACACGGGTCTCGGCGCCGCGCTCGCGCTGCGCGCCGAGGGACTCTCGGTCGCGATCGCGGAGCGCGAGACCGCGGGCTTCGGCGCGAGCGGCCGCAACGCCGGCCACCTGACGCCGACCATCGGCAAGGATCTGCCGACGCTGCTCGCGCTCTTCGGGCGCGAGCGCGCGTCGGCCTTCGTGCGGCTCGCGGAGGCGGCGATCGCGCACGTCGAGCGCTGGATCGCCGAGCACGCGATCGCGTGCGCGTACGAGCCGGTCGGCAACGTGATGGCGGCCGTGCACGCGAGCCAGGAGCGCCGCCTCGAGCGCGCGGCGCGCGTCGCCGCCGAGCTCGGCGCGCGCGCCGAGTGGCTCGACGGAGCGGCGATGCGCAAGCGCGGCCTGCCCGAGGCCTTCACGGCGGGCGTGCTCGAGAGCGCGGGCGGGATCCTGCAGCCGGCGCTCTACGCGCGCGGCCTGCGCCGCGCCGCGCTCGCGGCCGGCGCGGAGCTCTACGAGAACACGCCCGTGCTGCGCATCGACGAAGGCCCGCGCGTCGCGCTCGCGACGCCAGGCGGGCGGCTCGTCGCGGACCGGGTCGTCGTCGCGACCAACGCGTACACGCCGGAGCTCGGTCTCCTGCGGCGCGCGGTGCTGCCGCTGCGGGTCACGCTGTTCCGCACGGAGCCGCTGACGCGCGCCCAGCGCGAGCGGATCGACTGGCGCGGGCGCGAAGGGATCTACACGGCGCACGAGATGCTGGAGAGCTATCGGCTCGACGCGGACGGCCGCATCGTCGGCGGCTCGAAGTCGGTGCGCGTGCGCTTCGGCGGCGGGGTGCCGGAGGAGCACGACGACGTCGCGACGCGCGCGCTGCTCGAGCGCACGCTGCGCGAGCGCTTCCCCGGCCTCGACGTCCCGATCGAGCGCTTCTGGGGCGGCCCGATCGCGTTCGCGCTCGACTTCCTGCCGGCCATGGGCGTCACGGGCCGCTTCCGCAACCTCTACTACGCGCTCAGCTACGCGGGCCACGGCCTCGCGCTCGCGAGCTACGCCGGCACGGCGCTCGCCGACTGGATCGCCGGACGCGAGGGACCGGGCCGCATCCTCCACGAGCGCTGGCGGCCGCCGCTGCCTCCCGAGCCGCTGCGCTGGCTCGTGGTGAAGGCGCTGACCGGCGGCCTGCGCGCCGTCGACGCGCGCGTCGACCGGAGGGTGCGGGCGGCGCAGCGCGGCTAATCTGCCCCGGTCCCATGGAGCTCGATCACGTCCAGATCCGCGGCGCCCGCGAGCACAACCTGCGCGGCGTCGACGTCACCATTCCCAAGAAGAAGCTCGTCGTGCTGACGGGCGTCTCGGGTTCGGGCAAGTCGTCGCTCGCCTTCGACACGCTCTACGCCGAGGGCCAGCGCCGCTACGTGGAGTCGCTCTCCGCGTACGCGCGCCAGTTCCTCGGCCAGATGGAGAAGCCGAAGTACGACTCGATCCGCGGCCTCTCGCCGACGATCTCGATCGAGCAGAAGACGACGGGCACGAACCCGCGCTCGACGGTCGGCACCATCACCGAGATCTCGGACTACCTGCGCGTGCTGTGGGCGCGCGTCGGCGTGCAGCACTGCCACCGCTGCGGCAAGACGGTGCAGTCGCAGAGCGCGGAGCAGATCGCGAACGAGATCCTGGCGGGCCCGAGCGGGTCGCGCGTCTCGCTGCTCGCGCCCGTCCTGGTGAATCGCAAGGGCGAGCACCGCGAGCTGCTCGCGGAGCTGCGGCGCGCGGGCTTCGTGCGCCTGCGCGTCGACGGCCAGATCGTCGAGAGCGAGGCGGTCGAGGCGCTCGACAAGCGCAGGAAGCACCACGTCGAGGTCGTGGTCGACCGGCTCGTCGTGGGCTCCGCGCAGAAGGCGCGCGTCACCGACTCCGTCGAGCAGGCGCTGCGCCGCGGCGACGGCACGCTGATCGCGGCGACCGACGCCGGCGATCGCGTCTACTCCGAGAAGATGGCGTGCGCGGCGTGCGGGATCTCGTTCCCCGAGCTCACGCCGCAGGCGTTCTCGTTCAACAGCCCGCAGGGCATGTGCGTCGACTGCAACGGGCTCGGCACGCGCGTCGAGATCGATCCGGCCCTCGTCGTGCCCGACGAGTCGCTCACCATCGACCAGGGCGCGGTGAAGCCGTGGGGCAAGGAGATCTCCGAGAAGACGAGCTGGACGGGCCTGCGCACGCAGATCCTGAAGCAGCTCGGCGTCCCGTTCGACGTGCCGTGGCGCAAGCTCTCGAAACGCCAGCGCGAGCTGGTGCTGCACGGCGCGGGCGCGCGGCAGTTCAAGGTGAGCTGGAAGGGCAAGGCGGGCGGCGCCGCGACCTTCGTGATGGACTGGGAAGGCGTGCTGCCACGCCTGATGCGGCGCTTCCGCGAGAGCACGTCGGAGAGCGCCAAGCGCTGGCACGCGCAGTTCCTCGCCGACACCGCGTGCTCGTCGTGCCGCGGCACGCGGCTGCGGCCCGAGAGCGCGGCGGTGCGCGTCGCGCGCAAGACCATCGTCGAGGTGTCGTCGTTCACGATCGACGCGGCGCGCGCGTTCTTCGCCGACCTGCGCCTCGAGGGCGCGGCGAAGCAGATCGCGGCCGAGCTGCTGAAGGAGATCCGCAACCGCCTCGACTTCCTGGCGTCCGTCGGGCTCGGCTATCTCTCGCTCGACCGCGCGGGCCCGTCGCTCTCGGGCGGCGAGTCGCAGCGGATCCGGCTCGCGAGCCAGGTGGGATCCGAGCTGACCGGCGTCATCTACATCCTCGACGAGCCGTCGATCGGCCTGCATCCGCGCGACAACGCGCGCCTGCTCGCGACGCTCCAGCACCTGCGCGACATCGGGAACACGGTGGTCGTCGTCGAGCACGACGAGGAGACGATCCGCGCCGCGGACTGGGTGATCGACTTCGGGCCGGGCGCCGGCATCCAGGGCGGGCGCATCGTGCACGCGGGCTCGCCCGCGAGCCTCGCGAAGAGCCGCGACTCGCTGACCGGCGCGTACCTCTCCGGGCGCGCGCGCATCGAGCTGCCGGCCGAACGCCGCAGGCCGCTCGGTGCGATCAAGGTGCTCGGCGCCGCCGAGAACAATCTGCGCGACGTCGACGTCGAGATCCCGCTCGGCGTGCTGGTCGCGGTCACGGGCGTGTCGGGCGCGGGCAAGAGCACGCTGGTGAACGACGTCCTGCACCCCGCGCTGGCGCGCCGCTTCCACGGCGCGCAGGAACGCGCCGGCCGGCACCGCGCGCTGGCGGGCGTCGACCAGCTCGACAAGGTGATCGCGATCGACCAGCGCCCGATCGGCCGCACGCCGCGCAGCAACCCGGTCACCTACATCAAGGTGTTCGACGACATCCGCAACTTCTTCGCCGGCCTGCCCGACGCGCGCGTGCACGGCTACAAGCCCGGCCGCTTCTCGTTCAACGTGAAGGGCGGTCGCTGCGAGTCGTGCCAGGGCGACGGCGTGCGCCAGATCGAGATGCACTTCCTGCCGGACGTCTACGTCCACTGCGAGGCGTGCCAGGGCCGCCGCTTCAACGAGGCGACGCTCGCCGTCCGCTACAAGGACAAGAGCATCGCCGACGTGCTCGACCTGACGGTGCGCGAGGCGCTCGAGCTGTTCTCCGCGCACCCGTCGGTCCGCGGTCCGCTCCAGCTCCTCGCCGACGTCGGACTCGACTACATCCACCTCGGCCAGCCCTCGCCGACGCTCTCGGGCGGCGAGGCGCAGCGCATCAAGCTCGCGCGCGAGCTCGCGCGGCGCGGCACCGGGCGCACGCTCTACATCCTCGACGAGCCCACCACGGGCCTGCACTTCGACGACGTGCGCAAGCTGCTCGGCGTGCTGCAGCGCCTCGTCGAGGTGGGCAACACGGTGCTCGTGATCGAGCACAACCTCGACGTCGTCAAGACGGCCGACTGGGTGATCGACCTCGGACCCGAGGGCGGTCCCGACGGCGGCCAGCTCGTCGCGCAGGGCACGCCCGAGCAGGTCGCGCGCGTGCGCGAGTCGCACACCGGCTGCGCGCTCGCGCCGCTGCTCGCGCCGCGCGCGCGGAGGGCTCGCTAGCGTGCGCTACGAGGGCGCGATCTTCCGGCCTCCGTCGGAGGCGTACAGCTACATCCTCCAGGCGACGATCGGCTGCTCGCACAACCACTGCACCTACTGCGACATGTACCGCGCCAAGCGCTTCCGCGTGCGCGACCTCGCGGAGACGCTCGAGGATCTCCAGCTCGCCGCCGCAGCCGCGCAGGGCCGCGTCGAAACCATCTTCGTCGCCGACGGCGACGCGCTGGTGATGCCGCTCGACCACTGGCTGCCGATCCTCGACACCGCGCGGCGACTGTTTCCGCGCCTCCGCCGCGTGTCCTGCTACGCGATGGCGCGCAACGTGCTCGACAAGAGCGACGCCGAGCTGGCGCGGCTGCGCAGCGAAGGCCTCGCCCGCCTCTACGTCGGCCCCGAGTCGGGCGACGACGTCACGCTGAAGCGCATCGCCAAGGGCGGCACCTTCGCGGACCACGTCGAGGCGGCGCGTCGCGCGCACGCCGCCGGCATGGAGACGAGCGTGATCGCGCTGCTCGGGGCGGGCGGCGTCGAACGCAGCGCGATCCACGCCGAGAAGACGGCCGAGCTGGTGAGCGCGATGGACCCCGCCTACTTCGCCGCGCTGACGCTCACCGTGACGCCCGGCACGCCGCAGGAGAAGCTCCAGCGGACGGGACGCTTCGTGCTGCCCGACGTCGCGGGCCTGCTGCGCGAGCTGCGTACGATGATCGACGCCGCCCGCCCGACCGACGCCCTCTTCCGCACCAATCACGCGAGCAACTACCTGCCGCTCGGCGGCCGCCTCCCGCGCGACCGCGAGGCGATCGTCGCTGCGATCGACGCCGCGCTCGCGGGCCGCATCGCGCTGCGGCCCGAGTCGTCGCGCGGGCTCTAGCCACAAGCGGCGCGGCGGGCGGGCCGATGGGGTGCCGGGAGGCACCCGATGCGCATCGTGCTCTGCGGCGACGGAACGCGCGGCGACTTGCAGCCGCTGATCGAGCTCGCGGCGTGCCTCTCCGCCGCGCGACACGACGCGGTGGTGTGCGGACCGCCGGACTTCGCGGCGCTGGCCGCCGCGCGCGGCGTCGCGTACGAGCCGCTCGGCGAATCGGCGCAGGCCTTCTTCCGCGACCACGCGTCGATGCTGCGGCGCAGCCCGCTCGCGATCCTGCGCGAGGCGTTCGCGTACGTCGAGCGCAACGTCGCGGCCAAGCTCGTCGCGCTGGTCGAGATCGCGCGCGGCGCCGATCTGGTGGTGGCCGGCGGCGCGGAGCTCGCGGCGTCGAGCGCAGCCGAGCGGCTCGGCATTCCGTATCGCTACGTCTGCTACTGCCCGGCCGTGATCCCGTCCGATCGACACGCACCGGTGTTCATCGACTTCGACACGCCCGGGCGCTGGCGCAACCGCGCGCTGTGGCCGCTCGTGATCCGCCCCATCGAGGTCGCCGTGCGGCGCATGCAGGGGCCGGCGCGCCGCGCCGTCGGGCTCGGGCCCGTGCGCCGCCCCTACCGGCATCTGCTGGGCGAGCGCCCGCTGCTGGCGGCGGACGCCGTGCTCGCGGACGTCCCGCCCGACGCGCCGGTCCCGGTGCAGCAGATCCCCGCGCTGCACCCGCTCGGCGGCGAGCCGCTGCCGGCGAAGCTCGCCGCCTTCCTGGACGCGGGGCCTCCGCCCGTCTACGTCGGCTTCGGCAGCATGCCCGACGACGCGCCCGCCGCGACGACGCGTCTCGTGCTCGCGGCGATCGAACGACTCGGCGTGCGCGCCGTCCTCTCGTCGGGCTGGGCGCAGCTGGGTGGCCTCGCGCTGCCCGAGGGCGTCGTCGAGGTCGGGCCGGTCGCGCACCCGCACCTGTTTCCGCGCTGTGCGGCGATCGTCCATCACGGCGGCGCCGGCACCACCACGACGGCGCTCCGCGCGGGCGTGCCCCAGGTCGTCGTCCCGCACCTCGCCGACCAGTTCTACTGGGCGCGCCGCGTGCGCGAGCTCGGCGCCGGCGTCACCGCGCCCCGCAAGAGCCGCATCGATTCGGCGTCGCTGGTCTCCGCGCTCGGGGCCGTGCTCGACAACGAGGCCCTCGCCGCGCGGGCGGCCGACCTGGGCGCCGCTGCGCGCGCCGCGGCCGGCGCGATGGATCCCGTCGCCGCGCTCCTGGCCATCTTCGACTGAATCGCGTTCCGGGCGCAGGGCCCCTGGGGGCTGCGTTTCGTCGGCTCGCCGCGCAGGCTCGGCGAACGAGATTCGCGGCTCTGCGGGCAAACCCGGCATCCGGCGACCGATCTAGTTCACGACGGACCAGAGGCGTGCCGATTTGCCGTTCGGATCTGGCTCTTCTAGGATGCCTTCCTCCAGGGGAGACGAAATCATGGCAGGACGCATCCCGACCGGGGCCGAGAAGCTCGTCCAGTTCCTCGAGCGCGAGGGGGTCGAGTACATCTTCGGGCTCTCGGGCGGGGCCGCGATCCCGATCTTCGACGCCCTCGTCGACTCGAAGATCAAGCTGATCCTGGTGCGCCACGAGCAGGGCGCCACCCACATGGCCGACGGCTACGCGCGCGCGACCGGCCGCCCGGGCGTGGTGCTGGTGACCTCGGGGCCCGGCGCGACCAACACGGTCACCGGCCTGCTGACGGCGCTCATGGACTCCGCACCGCTCGTCGTGATCACCGGACAGACCAACACCGGCAATCTCGGCAAGGACGCCTTCCAGGAAGCGGACGTCACCGGCATCACGTACCCGGTGGTCAAGCACAGCTACCTGGTGAAGCGCTCCGCCGACATCCCGCGCGTGCTGCGCGAGGCGTTCCACATCGCGACGACCGGCCGTCCGGGCCCGGTGCTGGTCGACATCCCGAAGGACGTCAGCTCCGGCCCGTGCGACGCGCCGTTCGTCGACTCGGTGGACCTGCCCGGCTACGTGGTGCCCGGGCACGCGGAGCGCGCGAGCCTCGAGGCGGCCGCCGAGCTGCTCGGCCAGGCGCAGCGCCCGCTCCTCTACGTCGGCCACGGCGCGGTGATCTCGGCCGCCGGCAAGGCGGTGATCCAGCTCGCCGAGAAGCTGCGCGCGCCGATCGTGAACACCCTGCTCGGCAAGGGCGCCGCCGACGAAACCCACCCGCTCCATCTCGGCATGATGGGCATGCACGGCACGGCGTACGCCAACAAGGCCGTCATCCACTGCGATCTCATCATGGCGATCGGGGCGCGCTGGGACGATCGCGTGACGGGCAAGGTCGACGAGTTCTGCGCCAAGGCCAAGAAGATCCACCTCGACATCGACCCCGCCGAGTTCAACAAAGTGATCCGGCCCGACGTCTCGCTGGTGGGCGACGCGCGGCTCGTGCTCGAAGACCTGATCCCGCTCGTCGAGCCGACCGACACCACCGCGTGGCTGAAGCAGTGCGACGCGTGGCGGCGCCAGTATCCGTTGAAGTACCCGAAGCGCGGCGGGCTGCGCGCGCAGCACGTGCTCGACCGACTGCACCACCTGACCGAAGGGCGCGCCGTCATCACCGCCGACGTCGGCCAGCATCAGATGTGGGCCGCGCAGTTCTGCAAGACGACCGCGAACCGCCACTGGATCACCAGCGGCGGCGCCGGCACGATGGGCTTCGGCTGGCCCGCCGCGATCGGCGCCAAGTTCGGCCGGCCCGAGGCCGAGGTGTGGGCGGTCGTCGGCGACGGCGGCTTCCAGATGACGATGGCCGAGCTGGCGACCGCGGCCGTGCACAAGGTCGCCGCCAAGTGCCTCATCATCAACAACAACTATTTGGGCATGGTGCGCCAGTGGCAGGAGCTGTTCTACGAGAACCGCCTGTCGGGCGTCGACCTCGAGGGCAACCCCGACTTCGTGAAGCTCGCCGAGGCGTACGGCATCAAGGCGCTGCGCATCTCGCGCCCGGGCGACGTGGATCGCAAGCTGAAGGAAGCGCGCGCCCACGACGCCGGCCCGGTCGTGGTGGTCGCGGAGGTGATCAAGGAGGACAACGTCTTCCCGATGATCCCCGCCGGCGCGCCGGTCTCGCACATGATCGTCGACCCGCCCAAGCACCGACTGGAGAAGCCCGTTGGCAGCACCTGAACCGACGCACGAGCCGGCCGGGATCGCGCGCCGCCGCCGCAGCGACGTGCACACCATCTCGCTCTACGTGAACAACAAGCCGGGCGTGCTGGTGCGCGTCGCGCTCGTGTTCTCACGGCGCGGCTACAACATCGAGAGCCTGGTCGTCTCGCCCGCCGCGGAAGGCGACTTCTCGCGCATGACGATCACGTGCAGCGGCGACCCCGCCACGCTCGAGCAGATCATCAAGCAGCTGCACAAGCTGGTGGACGTCGTGCACGCGACGGACCACACGGAGCACGACGCCTACGAGACCGAGATCGCGCTCGTGAAGCTCCAGGCCAGCCTGCACGAGCGCACCGAGATCCTGCAGGTCGCGGAGAACTTCGGCGCGAAGGTGACCGACTACGGCTCGGAGTCGATGATGCTGCGCGTCTACGGCTCGAGCGAGAAGCTCGACGCCTTCATCGCGCTGCTGCGGCCCTATGGCCTCCGCGAGCTGGTGCGTTCGGGCAAGATCCTGATGGTGCGCGGCCTCCAGGAGACCTGAGATCGCGAGCGCCGCGCGCCACCTTCTGCGCGCGGTGGCCACTTCTCCGCGGAGGGCGGTGCGCCCGCCCTCCGGGAGGGGTCGACCGATGATCGCGCTCGTGCATCTCCGCTTCGTCGAGCTCGTGGGCCGGCTGCGACTCGCGCGGGGCCGCTGTCCAGCCTGCGCCTCGCACGGGGCAGGACACGCCGACTGCAGCGTGTGCCGCGCCTACAGCGGACCGTTTCCCGTCGGCAGATCGCGGCTCGACCGCTGGGCCTGGCGCTTCGAACGCGAGCTGCGGCAGCGCGTGAGCGTGCCGCTCCACGCGCAGACCGGCGCGTCGCAGCCGCCCGCGCTCGGCTCGCTGGTCCGCTGATCCCGAGACTGCGTTCGTTTTCTGGATCCGGCCGGCGCTTCCCCGCGTAAGCTGTTCCCGAGGGACTGAACGCTCGGGAGGCTGCCTGGGCTTGGCTTCGGCGCGGGTCGGCATCGTCGTCTGCGGATCGGTTCTGCCGGCCTGGCAGCACCGCATCGTCTGGGAGCTGTCCCAGGGCGAGCGCGCCGCGCTTGCGCTCGTCGTGGAGCTCGCCGGCGCGCGCGCGCGCGGAACGCGCGGGTTCGTCTTCCGGGCGTACGAGCGGATCGACCAGCGCCTGTTCGGCGCGCCGCGCGACGCGACGACGCCGGTCGACGCCACGGCGCTGCTCGCTCCGGTCCCGCGCCGCAGCGCACGGGCCGTTCGCCGCTCCGAGGGTTGGGATCTCGCGCCGCGAGATCTCGAGGCGCTGCGCGGCGCGCAGATCGACGTGCTGATCCAGCTGGGCGGCGGAACGCTGGCGGGCGCGGTGCTCGACGCCGCGCGCCTCGGCGTCTGGACGTTCGCACACGACGACGACGTGCGGCGGGGGATCGCGCCGCTGTGCGCGGAAGTCCTGCGCGGCGACGAGGTGACCGAGACGCGCCTCGTCGCGCGCACGGGCGCGGGCGAGCGGGTCCTCTACCGCTCGTGGGCGGGCACCAACCCGAACTCGCTGGCGCGCAACCGCGGCGCGGCGCTGTGGAAGAGCGCGGACTTCGTCGCGCGCGCGCTGCGCGGCTTCGAGGAGGGGCGCGAGCCTCCCTTCGACGGCGGGCCCACCCTCGAGCGCACCGCGCCCGCGCCGCGCGCACCGCGCGCGCGTGACGTCGCGCGTTTCGCGGCGGCGTCCGTGATGCGCGTCGCGCGCAACCGCAGCCGGCTGCGCCACCACGAGCGCATCTGGTTCGTCGCGATCCGGCGCCGCCGCGCGGAACCCCTCGTGGACGACGCGCTCGACGGCTTCGAGCCGCTCTCCTGCCCTGCCGACCGTTTCCACGCCGACCCGATCCTCGTGCACCACCGCGGCGCGCACCATCTCTTCTTCGAGGACGGCGACCGCGCGAGCGGACTCGGCGCGATCGCGTGGCGCCCGATCGGCACCGATGGCCGCGCCGGCGAGTCGCGCATCGTGATGCGCGCGGACCACCACCTCTCGTACCCGTTCGTCTTCGAGTGGCGCGGCGCGCACTTCATGATCCCCGAGACGTCGGAGAAGGGGACGATCGAGATCCACCGCGCGACCGAGTTCCCGCTGCGCTGGCAGCTCGAGAAGGTGCTGTTCCGCGACGTCGTCGCGGTCGACTCGACGGTGCTCGAGCACGGCGGGCGACTCTGGCTGTTCACGGCGATGAGTCCCGGCGGCGGTGGGCTCAACGACGAGCTCTTCCTGTTCTCCGCCGAGCACCCGCTCGGCGACTGGACGCCCCATCCCGCCAACCCGATCGTGTCCGACGTGCGCCGTGCGCGTCCCGCCGGCCCCCTCTTCTGGGACGCCGGCGCGCTGTGGCGGCCCGGCCAGGACTGCGCCGCAGACTACGGCGCCGCGTTCTGGCTCTCGCGCGTCGACGCGCTCGACGCGCGCAGCTACCGCGAAACGCCGGTGCGCCGCATCGACGCGAGTTGGACGCCGGGCGGCGTCTGCACGCACACCTACGCGCGGGCCGGCGACTTCGAGGTGCTCGACGGGCGCACCTGGCAGCCCCGTTGAAGCAGCCGGCGATCGCGGGGATCCTCGCGCCGCGCGCGCTGCGCGCGAGCGAGGTCCAACGATGTCCGAGCATCTCCTCTACGAGCGCCGCGGCGCCGTCGGCGTCGTGCGCCTGCACCGGCCCGAGGCGCGCAACGCGCTGACGCCGGCGCTCTACGCCGATTTGGAGCGCGTGGTGCGCGCACCCGGCGACGGCGTGCGTTGCCTCGTCGTGACGGGCAGCGATCCCGCCTTCTGCGCCGGCGACGACGTGAAGCAGATCATGGCGGGCCCGCAGGGTCCGCCGGCGGACGCGCTCGCGCGCAGTCCGCGCCTGACGCCCGCCGCCGACGCGCTGCTGCACACCGACCTGCCCGTCGTCGCGGCGGTGAACGGCGCCGCCGTCGGCTGGGGCATGGAGCTGGCGCTGCTGTGCGACCTGCGTGTCGCGTCCGAACGCGCGCGCTTCGGCGAGCTGTTCGTGCTGCGCGGGCTCGTCTCCGACGTAGCGGGACTCGGCCGGCTCGCGTCGCTGGTCGGCCGCGAGAAGGCGGCCGAGCTGCTGCTGACGGGCGACGTGATCGACGCGGCCGAGGCGCTGCGCATCGGGCTGGTGTCGCGCGTGGTCCCGCACGCCGAGCTGCTGCCCGCCGCGCTGGCGCTCGCCGAGCGCATCGCGGCCAATCCACCGCTCGCGGTGCGGCGCATCAAGGCGGGGCTCCGGCGCGCGCTCGACCCGGACTGGACGTCGCTCGGGCGCTGGGTCGCCGAGTCGCTCGCCGAGCTGTTCCGCACCGAAGACCACCGCGAAGGCGTGCGCGCCTTCATCGAGAAGCGGCCGCCGCGCTGGATCGGCCGCTGAACGCCGCGACGCGCGCGCGCGAATCGTCGCCGGAGCGACGCTTTCCGTCACTGCGCGGCGTCGGGCCGCCGCTTCGCGGCACCGCGTGCGGGCCGCGCAGCGGCGCGCGCCTGCGCCCGCGGTTGCCGGTCGCGCGCACGCCGCGTGCGCTTGGCACCGAGCTTGCTCCGGGGAGAGCGCATGGCCCATCACCGACACACGAACGGGTTCAGCCTGATCGAGCTGATGATCGTCGTGGCGATCCTCGGCATCCTCGCCGCGATCGCGGTGCCGAGCTACCTGCGCTTCCAGCTGCGCGCGCGCACCGGCGAGGGCAAGACGAACCTCGCCGCGATCCGCGCCGCCGAGGGCGGCTACTTCGGCGAGTACCAGACGTACGTGGCCGCCGCGCCGACGCCCGCCGCGCTGCCGAGCGGCGCGAAGACGCCGTGGCCCGCTCCCGCGCCGGGCTGCCCCGCCTGTTTCGATCAGCTCGGCTTCCGGCCCGAGGGCGAGGTGGTGTTCCAGTACGAGGTCGTCGCCGCGAACGCCGGCGGCGGGCCGACGCTCGACGTCTTCACCGCGTCGGCGGTCGCGGATCTCGACCGTGACGGCGTGCTACAGATCTGGGGCTACGTCCATGCCCTCGAGACCGGCGCGGGTGGACTGCCGAGCACGCTGGCGGGCGGGCAGCCGGCCGCGCCGTGCGCGCCGACGGGAACGTGGGATCCGGTCGCGAACGCCGGCATCCGGCTCGACACAGTCGGTCCCTGCGAGGGGACGTCGGGGCAGAGCGTGTTCTGATCGCGCTCGAAGCGTTCCGAATCGCGAGATGGTGACCCAGGCAGGATTCGAACCTGCGACCTCTTGCTCCGGAGGCAAGCGCTCTATCCAACTGAGCTACTGGGCCAATGCGGAAGGCTGGGATGGTGGGACGTACTGGGCTCGAACCAGTGACCTCCGCGGTGTGAACACGGCGCTCTCCCAACTGAGCTAACGTCCCGTCCTTCCGAGCAAAGAGAGCAATTGTTAGGCGACGCCCGGTCGCCTCGCAAGGCGCGCGACGACGTCGCTCAGCCCTTGCGCGCGCGCTGCTGCGCGACCGCCGCCTGCACGAACGCGTCGAACAGCGGGTGCGCGGCGAACGGCCGCGACTTGAACTCCGGGTGGTATTGGCAGGCGACGAACCACGGGTGGTCCGCGACCTCGATCACCTCGACGAGGCGACCGTCGGGCGAGAGCCCGGAGAAGACCAGCCCTGCGCGCGCGAGCTGGTCGCGCAGCTCCGGGTTCACCTCGAAGCGATGGCGATGCCGCTCGGAGATCTGCTGCGTGCCGTAGGCGCGGTGCGTCTTGGTGTCCTTGGTGAGCACGCACGGATACGCGCCGAGGCGCATCGTGGCGCCCTTCTCCGCCACCGCGCGCTGCTCGGGCAGCAGGTCGATGACGGGATACGGCGTCTCGGGATCCACCTCGGTCGAGTTGGCTCCCGCGAGTCCGGCGACGTGGCGCGCGTACTCGATCACCGCCATCTGCAGGCCGAAGCAGATGCCGAAGTACGGGATGCGGTGCTCGCGCGCGTAGCGCACCGCGATGATCTTGCCCTCGACGCCGCGAGAGCCGAAGCCGTGCGGCACCAGGATGCCGTCGACGTCGGCGAGCGGCGCCGGATCGGTGAGCTTCTCCGAGTCGATGTACTCGATCGCGACGCGCGTGCGGTGCGCGAAGCCGGCGTGGTGCAGCGCCTCGTTGAGGCTCTTGTAGGACTCGGTCAGGTCGACGTACTTGCCGACCATGGCGATCCGCACGGTGCGCTCGGGGTTCTTCACCGCCTCGACCAGGCGCTGCCACTTCTCGAGGTTGGGGCGGCCGGTCCAGATGTTGAGCAGCTTGGTGATCTTCTCATCGACGCCCTCGTCGTGGAAGAGCAGCGGCACCTCGTAGATCGAGTCGACGTCCTTGGCCGTGATGACGGCATCGTCGTCGACGTTGCAGAAGAGCGCGATCTTCTGCTTCACGGAGCGCGGCAGGAAGCGGTCGGTGCGGCACAGGATCACGTCCGGCGAGATGCCGACCGCGCGCAGTTCCTTGACCGAGTGCTGGACCGGCTTGGTCTTGAGCTCGCCGGCGGTCGCGACGTAGGGCACGAGCGCGATGTGGATGTAACAGACGTTCTCGCGGCCCACGTCGGAGCGGAACTGGCGGATCGCCTCGAGGAAGGGCAACGACTCGATGTCGCCGACGGTGCCGCCCACCTCGACCATCAGCAGGTCGACGCCCTCCGCCGCGAGCCGGATGCGCCGCTTGATCTCGTCGGTGACGTGCGGGATCACCTGCACCGTGCCGCCGAGATACTCGCCGTGACGCTCCTTGTTGAGGATCGTCTCGTACACCTTGCCGGCGGTGACGTTGTTGATGCGGCCCATCGTCGCGCTCGTGAAGCGCTCGTAATGGCCCAGGTCGAGGTCCGTCTCGGCGCCGTCCTCGGTGACGTACACCTCTCCGTGTTGGAACGGGTTCATCGTCCCGGGATCGACGTTGAGGTACGGGTCGAGCTTGAGGAACGAGACGCGCAGGCCGCGCGCTTCGAGCAGCGCTCCGATCGACGCCGAAGCGAGGCCCTTGCCCAGCGACGAGAGCACGCCGCCGGTGGTGAAGATGAACTTGGTCGCCCGATCCGCCATTGGCTCGCCCCCCGATCGATCGCGTCGATCAACGCACCCGCGCCGCAGCACCCCCGGCGACGGCGTCCTCGATGCGCACGCGGTGGATGGGCACGAGCGGATCGGGAAGCGCGTCTGGGGCAAAGTAGCCCGTGGCCAGCACCTCGTCCGGCGTGGTCGCGACGCCGGCCCCGATCGGCGCTGCCTCGAAGCAGAGATTGACGGCGTGCACGCGGCGTCCGTCGGGATACTCGATCACCTGGATCGACGGGTCCGAGTAGACGCCGATCAGGCGCCCCACCGCGACTTCGACGCCGGTCTCCTCGAACACCTCGCGCGCCGCCGCAACGACGATGGACTCGCCCGGCTCGACGTACCCCCCCGGGAGGCCCCAGTGCGCGTTGTCGCTGCGCTGCATGAGCAGCAGCTCGCGGCGCGCGCCGTCGCGCCAGACGACCGCGGACACCGACAGGCGCACCTCGTGCGGATCGATCGCGTAGTAGCGAGTCAAGGCGGGACTCCGAGCTCGCAGCGCCGAAGTTGCAGTCCCGAAACGACGACGGGAGGCCGCGAGGCCTCCCGTCTGGAAGTCGAACGGCGGTTGCGACTAGCGCTTCGAGAACTGGAAGCGCGCGCGCGCGCCGCGCTGGCCGTACTTCTTGCGTTCCTTCTTGCGCGCATCGCGCGTCAGGAAGCCGGCGCGCTTGAGCGGCGGCCGCATCCCTTCGTCGAGGTCGCACAGCGCGCGCGCGATGCCGTGGCGCAGCGCGCCGGCCTGGCCGGTCGGACCGCCGCCGCGCACCGAAGCCGCGACGTCGTAGCGCGTCGTGCTGTTGACCACGTCGAGCGGCTGCTTCACCAGCGAGCGCAGCGACTCGCGCCCGAAGTACTCGTCGAGCACGCGCCCGTTCACCACGATCTGACCGGACCCGAGCTTGAGCCGGATGCGGGCGACGGCCGTCTTGCGCTTGCCCGTGATGGGCGTTGCGGTCAGCACCTCAGCCAAGCGAGAGCTCCTGCGGCTGCTGGGCCGCGTGCGGATGGTTCGGCCCCGGGTAGACCTTGAGCTTGCGGTAGAGCTTCCGGCCCAGCGAGTTCTTCGGAAGCATGCCGCGCACGGCGGTCTCGATGACCCGCTCCGGATGCGCGCCGTTGAGGATTTGGTCCGCGGTCGCGCTCTTCAGATGACCGCGCCAGCCGGTGTAGCGGTAGTAGGTCTTCTCGGCGCGCTTGCGGCCGGTCAGCTTCACGCGCTCCGCGTTGACGACGACGACGAAGTCGCCGGCGTCCGCGTGAGGCGTGTACAGGACGTTCTCCTTGCCGCGGAGCAGCGAGGCGATGCGCGCGGACAGCCGGCCGAGCGTCTGGTCGGCGGCATCTACGATCCACCACTGCTGGCGGTCCCCGGAGCGCAGACTCTTGGTCGGCCGCGGGGGTCGAGCGACGGGCATGGGTCCCTCCGAAGAGGCGCAGTTGGTAGCCGCGGGGGCGTGCGCCGTCAACCCGTTGCGGGTTGCAAGCCCTCGGATTCCGCTGGGAAATCGCCGTAGCGCACGCGGACGAGCACCAGCCCCCGCGCCGGTGCCGTGGGACCGGCGGCGGCGCGGTCGCGCGCCGCGAGGACGTCCGCGATCCGATCCGGGCGCAGCCGGCCGCGCCCGACGTCGAGCAGCGTCCCGACCAGGTTGCGGACCATGTGCCGCAGGAAGCCGGGTCCCTCGAAGGCGAGCTCCACCTCGCCGCCCCACACGCCGCGGAGCTCGGCGCGCGCGAGCGTGCGGACCGTGCTCCGCGCCGCCGAGCCGGCGCCCTGGAAGCTCGCGAAGTCGTGCGTCCCCTGGAGCGCTGCCGCCGCCTCCCGCATCGCGACGAGGTCATGGGGCGCCCGCACCCACAGCGAGGTGCGATCGCGCAGCGGCGAGCGCGCCACGCCCGTCCAGAGCCGGTAGACGTAGAGCTTCGAGAGCGCGTCGCGCCGCGCGTGGAAGGCGTCGCCGACGACGTCAGCCCGCACGACCGCGACGTCGCGCGGCAGCACGGCGTTGAGCGCGCGCCGCAGCTCCGGCGCCGCGAGCCGCGTCGCGAGCTGCACGTTCGCGACCTGCCCCTGCGCGTGCACGCCCGCGTCGGTGCGGCCCGCGCCGTGCACGCCTGCGCTGCAGCCCGTCACCGCGGCGATCGCCGCTTCGAGCGCGCCCTGCACCGTGCGCGCGCCGCGCGGCTGTCTCTGCCAACCCTCGAAGTCGGTGCCGTCGTACTCGACGACGAGCCGCAGGTTGGGCATCGGCGCGAGCTGCTACTGGCGCGCGAAGCGCGCCTCCGCGACGCGCAGCGCGTGCGCCGCGGTGACGTGCAGCGCGTCGGCCGCGAGCCAGAGCAGCAGGCCCTGGGCCGACGTCGGGTCGCGCCGGATGCGGCCGACGTGCACCAGCGCGCTCCCCGCGGCCGCGCGCGTCGTCGGCGCCGGCGCCCCGAGCTCGACCCCTTCGATCTTCGCGAGGCGCTCGACCACGCGCGCGACGGCGACTGGGTCGCGCGTCTCGATCGCGAGCGAGGCGCCGTCGCCGCAGAACACCGGCGTGCGCAGGATCGTGGCGGCCACGGCGACGCCGCCGAGCGCGCGTCCGAGCGTCGCCGTGAAGCTGCGCTCCGCGCTGCTCTCGCCCGCGTCGTCGATCTCGCCGCTCCACGGCAGCACGTCGAACGCGACCGGGTGGCCGAGCGCGGGCGGGTCGGCCAGCTCCTGCTGCGAGAGCAGCGCGATCGTCTCGTCCGACAGCGCGGCGACGCCGGCGCGACCCGCGCTCGACGCCGACTCGAGCAGCGTCGCGACGACGCGCGCGAGACCGAGCTCGCGCGCCAGCGGCCCGAGCACGCGCGCGCAGGCGAGCGCGATGCCGGGCGGGATCGCGAGCACCGGCGCGTCCAGCGCCGGCGCTCCCGCGACGCCGAGCTCGGCGACGAGCGGCACCTCGGCGTTGCCGGCGAGGGCGCCGGAGCAGTCGATCGCGGGCACGGACGCGTGCAGCGCCGTGCGAAGCGCGTCCAGCGACGCGCCGGGCGGCGCGCACAGGAACGCGAGGTCGCAGCCGCGCAGCGCGGCGATCTCCGTCTCGACCGCGACCACGTCGCCGTGGAACTCGACGTCGGTGCCGAGCGAGCGGTCCGTCGCGATCGGCACCAGTCCCGACACCGGCAGCCGCGTCTCGTCGAGCGCGGCGAGAACCTCGCTGCCGAGCGCTCCCGTCGCGCCGACGATCGCGACCCGCATCAGAGCGCCAGCGCCTCGAGCACGCGGTCGCCCATGGCGCGGCAGCCGATCGTCGGTCGCTGCTCGCCGGGGAGCACGAGGTCGGCGGTGCGATGGCCCGCCTCGAGCACCGCGGTGACGGCGTCGCGCACGCGGCGGGCGGCGTCGTGCGCAGCGAGCGAGTGCTCGAGCAGCATCGCGGCCGACAGGATCGCGGCGAGCGGGTTGGCGGCGTCCTTGCCCGCGATGTCGGGCGCCGAGCCGTGCACCGGCTCGTAGAGCCCGATGCCGCCCGCGCCGAGGCTCGCCGACGGCAGCATGCCGAGCGAGCCCGTGATCTGCGCCGCCTCGTCGGAGAGGATGTCGCCGAAGAGGTTCTCCGTGACGATCACGTCGAAGCGGCCGGGGTCGCGCACCAGCAGCATCGCGCACGAGTCGACGAGCTGGTGCGCGAGCGCGACGTCGGGGAAGTCCTTCGCGACCTCGTCCACGACCTCGACCCAGAGCTGCGACACCTCCAGGACGTTGGCCTTGTGGACGTGCGTCACGTGCTTGCGCCGGCCGCGCGCCGCCTCGAACGCGACGCGCGCGATGCGCGCCACCTCGTCCTCGTCGTACACCATGGTGTTGCGCGCTTCGCGCTTGCCGCCGGCGGCGCTGCGGCCGCGCGGCTCGCCGAAGTAGAGCCCGCCCGTCAGCTCGCGCACGACCAGCATGTCGACGCCGGACACCACGTCGGGCCGCAGCGTCGACGCGCCCGCGAGCGCCGGGAACACGGTGGCGGGGCGCAGGTTCGCGAACAGGCCCAGCTCCTTGCGGATGCGCAGCAGCCCCTTCTCCGGGCGCGTCGCGACCGGCATCGCGTCCCACTTGGGTCCGCCGACCGCGCCGAGCAGCACGGCCTGGCTCTGGCGCGCGCGCGCCACGACCTCGTCGCGCAGCGGCGTGCCGTGGGCGTCGATCGACGCGCCGCCGATCAGGTGCTCCTCGAACGCGAGCGCGAGCCCGTGCTTGGGCGCGACCGCCTCGAGCACGCGCTGCGCCTCGCGCGTCACCTCCGGACCGATGCCGTCGCCGGCCACCACCACGATGCGCGCCTGCTCCAACTGCTAGACCCCCTTCGGCTCCGCGACCTGGTGCCGCTTCTTGTGCCATTCGAGCTTGTTGAGCGCGTGGATGTACGCCTTGGCGCTCGCCACGAGGACGTCGTAGTGCGCGCCGTGGCCGATCACGCGCCGGCCGCCTTCCGACAGCGTGACCGCGACCTCGCCCTGCGCGTCGAGCCCCGCCGTGATCGCGTTCACCTGGTAGCGGACCAGCTCGCTCTTGGTCTCCGTGAGCTCGGTCACGGCCTTGAAGATCGCGTCCACCGGCCCGACGCCGGTCGCGGTCGTCTTGCGCGGCTGGCCGTCGATCAGCAGCTCGACCGTCGCGGTCGGCATCGGGAACGAGCCGGAGAGCACGGTGAGCTGCTGGAAGTGGAAGCGCTCGTCCGTCTGCAGCACGGCATCCGCGACGATCGCCTCCAGGTCCTCGTTGAAGATGCTCTTCTTCTTGTCCGCGAGGTCCTTGAAGCGCTTGAAGGCGCGCTCGAACTCGTCGCCCTCGAGCGCGAAGCCGAGCTCGGCGAGCCGGTCGCGGAAGGCGTGCCGGCCCGAGTGCTTGCCCAGCACCAGCTCGTTCGACGGCCGGCCGATCGAGCGCGGCGTCATGATCTCGTAGGTGATCGCCGCCTTCAGCACGCCGTCCTGGTGGATGCCCGCCTCGTGCGCGAACGCGTTGGCGCCGACGACCGCCTTGTTGGGCTGCACGGCGACGCCGATGATCGAGGAGAGCAGCCGGCTCGACGGGTAGATCTCCTCGGTGTGGATCCGCGTCGCGATGCCGGCGTAGACGTCGGGCCGCGTGCGGATCGCCATCACGACCTCTTCCATCGCCGTGTTGCCCGCGCGCTCGCCGATGCCGTTCACCGTGCACTCGACCTGGCGCGCGCCGGCGCGCACGGCCGCGAGGCTGTTCGCGACGGCGAGCCCGAGGTCGTCGTGGCAGTGCGTGGACAGCACGGCGCGCTCGATGCCCGGGATGTGGGCCTTCAAGTGGCGGAAGAGCGCGGCCATCTCGTCGGGCGTCGTGTAGCCCACGGTGTCCGGCACGTTCAGCGTGCGCGCGCCGGCATCGAGCGCGACCGTGAAGACGCGCACCAGGTAGTCCCAGTCCGAGCGCGTCGCGTCCTCGGCCGAGAACTCGACGTCGTCGCAGTACGAGAGCGCCTGGCGCACCGCGCGGTCGACCTCTTCCAGCACGCGCTCGCGGCTCATGCGCAGCTTGTGCTCGAGGTGGATGTCGCTCGTCGCGATGAAGGTGTGGATGCGGGGGCGCGCGGCGCCTTCGAGCGCCTGCCCGGCCCGCTCGACGTCCGCCTGCCCGGTGCGCGCGAGGCCGCAGACGCTCGCGCCGCGGATCTCGCGCGCGATCGCGCGCACCGACTCGAAGTCGCCGTCGCTCGCGATCGGGAAGCCGGCCTCGATCACGTCGACGCCGAGACGTTCGAGCTGGCGCGCCAGCGTCAGCTTCTCGGCGAGGTTCATGCTGCATCCCGGCGACTGCTCGCCGTCGCGCAGCGTCGTGTCGAAGATGCGAACCGTGTCCGTCATGCCGAAGCCTCCGGCCGCGCTTCCGGCGAGACCGGCGGCGGCACCTCCTCGAGCGGGCGTCCGGACGCTCGGCGCCACAGCCACTCGACCGGTCCGGACGCGACGTAGAGCGCGCCGATCGCGAAGAACGACACGGAGGGCTCCTGCACGATCACGATCAGCGCGACCACCATCGCGACGATGCCGCGGTAGGAGTGGCGCAGGTCCACCTCCTTGAAGCTGCGGTACGGGATCGCGCTCACCATGAGCAGCCCGACCGCCGCGACGCCGGCGGCGACCAGCGGCTCGGGCACGGCGACGGGCACCTCGTTCTCGCGCAGGAAGGACACGAACCACTGCGTGCTCGCGATCATGCCCGCAGCCGCCGGGCTCGGCAGCCCCTCGAAGCGGCCGCGGTAGCGCGACGGGCTCACGTTGAAGCGCGCCAGCCGCAGCGCGGCGCACACGACGTACAGGAACGCGATCGCGAGGCCGGTGCGGCGGAAGCCCTCGAGATGGCCGGCGTGGAAGGCGAGCAGCGCGGGCGCGAGGCCGAACGACACGACGTCGGCGAGCGAGTCGTACTCGCTGCCGAAGCGGCTCGTGGCGCGCGCCAGGCGCGCGATGCGCCCGTCGAGCGCGTCGCACACGCCGGCCAGCACGATGCCGAGCGCCGCGCGGTCGTAGTGGCCCGCCTGCGCCTGCACGATCGTGAAGAAGCCGAAGAAGAGGTTCGCGGTCGTGAAGAGCTGCGGCAGGAAATACACGCCGCGGCGTCGGCCCGTCTCGCCTCGGCGGCGGCGGCGCGCGCGGCGGCGGCGCCTGCGCTCCGCGCGTTCGCCGGGGCCGTACGGCTCGTCGCTCATCCCGGGTCCTCGAGCTCCGCGATCCGCGACGCGCCGCCGCGCACGCGGTCGCCCGGCTTCACCAGGGCCGTCGAGCCCGGCGGCAGCAGCACGTCGGTGCGCGAGCCGAAGCGGATCAGCCCGTAACGCGCCCCGCGCTCGATCCACTCGCCGACGCGCGCGTGGCACACGATGCGGCGCGCGACGAGGCCGGTGATCTGCGTGACCAGCACGCGGCGCCCGTCCGCGATCTCGAGGTCCATCGCGAGCCGCACGTTCTCGCGCTCGCCGCGCGGGTCCCAGGCGGCCAGGAAGCGGCTGCCGCCGCGCTCGATCGACACGACGCGGCCGGCCAGCGGCGCGCGGTTCACGTGCACGTCGAACACCGACAGGAAGATGCCGATGCGCAGCCCCTTGCGACCGCGCTCGTCCTCGACGTCGTCGACGCACAGCACGCGGCCGTCGGCCGGCGCGACGACCGTGCGCTCGTCGCCGGGCACCGCGCGCGCCGGGTTGCGGAAGAACGCGACGACGAAGAGCGTGAGCGCGCCCAGCGCCAGCGCGATCCCGCCGTGCACGAACGCCGCGATCGCCGTCGCCGCCGCGAGCGGCGCGATGAACGGCCAGCCTTCCGGCGCGAGGATCGCGGTCGGGCGCTCGCGGAAGACGGGCCCGTTCGGCATGGCTAGTTCCTCGAACGGTCGACCAGCCGCTTCTCCTGCAGCCACGGCATGAGACCGCGCAGCTTGGCGCCGACCTGCTCCATCGGGTGTTCGGCGGCGATGCGGCGCATCGCCTGGAAGCCGGGCTTGCCCGCGCGGTTCTCCAGGATGAACTCGCGCGCGAACGCGCCGGTCTGGATCTCGCGCAGCACTTCCTTCATGCGCTGCTTCACGCCCTCGTCGATCAGGCGCGGACCGCGCGTCAGATCGCCGTACTCGGCGGTGTTCGACACCGAGTAACGCATGTTCGCGACGCCGCCCTCGTAGACGAGGTCGACGATCAGCTTCACCTCGTGGATGCACTCGAAGTAGGCCATCTCCGGGGCGTAGCCGGCCTCGACCAGCGTCTCGAAGCCCGCCTGCATCAGCGCGGTGAGGCCGCCGCAGAGCACCGACTGCTCGCCGAAGAGATCGGTCTCGGTCTCCTCGCGGAAGCTCGTCTCGATGATGCCCGCGCGGCCGCCGCCGATGCCCTTGGCGTACGCGAGCGCCGTCTGCAGCGCGTCGCCGTTGGGATCCTGGTGCACCGCGACCAGGCACGGCACGCCCTTCCCTTCCTGATAGTGACCGCGCACGGTGTGGCCCGGGCCCTTCGGCGCGACCATCCACACCGACACGCCGGCCGGCGCGACGATCTGCTGGAAGTGGATGTTGAAGCCGTGCGCGACGGCGAGGTGGTTGCCCGACGTGAGGCCCGGCGCGACGTCCTCGGCGTAGATCTGCGCCGCGGTCTCGTCGGGCACGACGAGCATCACCACGTCCGCGTCGCGCGCCGCCTCGCGCGGCTCCACGACGCGCAGGCCCTCGGCCTCCGCCTTGGCGCGCGAGCCCGAGTCCTTGCGCAGCCCGACCACCACGTTGACGCCCGAGTCGCGCAGGTTGAGCGCGTGCGCGTGGCCCTGCGAGCCGTAGCCCACGATCGCGACCGTCTTGCCCGCGAGGCGGCCCAGGTCGGCGTCCTTGTCGTAGAAGATGCGAAGATCCATGCGGCAGTCGGTCTCCGGAAGATCGCGCCCGGGGCGGGCGGCCAGTGAAGGGTTCCCCGCGGCAGCGCCGCGAGCGAGCTCGAGATCGGCGATGGACCGGGGAAAACGCGCCGAACCTACGAGACATTCCCGGGGGTGTCAAAGCGCGCGACGGCGCCTGCGCGGCGCGCGCGCGCAGCGTTTCCCGTCAGCGCGACGGGGTTTCGAAGCGCTCGCCCGTGCGCCGCACCTCGGCCTCGGCGCGCCGCACGTAGACCGGCGCGAGCGCTTCCGCAGCGATCGCGGCGCCGCGCGCGAGCAGGCGCTGCGCGAGGCGTCCCACCGCTTCCGCATCGCAACGTCCGAGCGGCGGCGGCGAGAGCGCCGCGCGATCGCCGAAGCGCTCGTACAGGTGCGCCGCGACGACAGGAACGCCGTCGCCGACCACGCGCACGCGGCGTCCGCGCGCGCACGCGGCGAGCGCGTCGGCGAGCGCGTCGGGCCGCAGGACCGCGGGCCCGCGCGACGGCGGAGCCAGCGGGTCGCCGTCGTGGATCGCCGCGTAGACCTCGCCGCGCCGCGCGTCGAGCACGGCCGCGACCGGGCCGTCGCCGGGCTCGGCGCGCGCGGCCAGCGCCGCGAGCGTCGGCACCGCCACGACCGGCAGCGCATCGAAGGCGAGGCCCTTCGCAGTCGCGACGCCGACGCGCAGGCCGGTGAACGAGCCCGGTCCCACCGACACCGCGATGGCGTCGAGCGCGTCGAGCGCGAGGCCCGCCTCCGCGACCGCTTCCAGCAGCGCGGGCAGCAGCGCTTCGGACGCGGGCCGGTCGCTCGGCGTCGCGACGTGCGCGAGCAGCGCGTCGCCCGCGAGCACCGCGACGGTCGCCTGCGCCGTCGCGCTCTCGATCGCGAGGATCCGCGCGCCGGGCAAGCCGCCCGCGCTCCTAGAGACCGGCGCTCTGCCGCACCCAATCGACGAAGCGCGACCAGTGCCGGGAGAGGTCGTTCCAGAACGCGAGGCCCATCAGCATGACCAGCATGGTGAGGCCGATCTGCTGCACGATCTCGCGCGTGCGCAGCGAGAGCGGCGAACGCTTGACGCCCTCGATCGAGATCAGCAGCGCCTGGCCGCCGTCGAGCACGGGAATCGGCAGCAGGTTCAGGATGGCGAGGTTGATGCTGATCAGGACGAGCGTCGTCAGGTACGCGTACCAGCCGCGCTCGAAGGCGTTGTGCGCGATCTCGGCGATGCCGATCGGGCCGGCGAGCTGCTTGCGCGACACGTCGCCCGAGACGAGCCGCCCGAGTCCGGAGAGGAAGCTCTTCGTCAGCTCGGCGGTCATGCCGACCGCACGCGGCACGGCGACGAGCGGGTTCGTCTCGCGATCCACCCCGACGGCGCCCGGCACCGCCGCCGCGTGCGCCTGGATGCCGATCAGCCAGCGCTGCTCGGGAATGCCGAGACCCGTGTCCGCCTCGAGCATCTTGGGCTGGATGCGCACCTCGTGGCGGGTCCCGGCGCGCGCGTACGCGATCTGCATCGCGCGCCCCTCGCTGCCGCGCACCAGCTCGGAGAACGACGCGAAGCTGCCGATCGGGCCGCCGTCGACCGACACGATGAGGTCGCCGGCTTCGAGGCCCGCCTCGTCGGCGGGCGATCCGGGCGTGACCGCCGCGATCAGCACCGTCGCGGGCACCACGCCGAGCGCGCCGACGTCGCCGAGCGCGGGCACCGTGACGTCGTGCTGCGTCGGCTCGCTCTCGGGATCCGGCGCGCGCGCGACGCGCAACGCGACCGTGCCCTCGCGTCCGGCGGCCGCGTAGCGCTCGGCGAAGCCGGTCCAGTCCTGGATCTCTTCGCCGTTCACCGCGAGCACGCGGTCGCCCGAGCGCAGCTCGCTCGACGCGGCCGGCGCGTCGGCCTCGGGAATCCCGATGCTGGGCGCGAGGCGCGAGTGGCCGAGGCCCGCGAAGCCGATCGTCGCGGGCGCGCCCACGGCGTCGGTGCCCGGCCGCCCGACCAGGGCGAGCCGCACGTCGAACGTCTCGTCGCCGCGCTGCACGCGCAGCGGCACGCTCTCGTCGGGACGCGCGCGCAGCGCGTCCTCGACGTCGTCCCACCACTGCACCGGCTCGCCCGCGACCGCCAGCACGCGGTCGCCGACGCGCAGGCCCGCCTCCGCCGCGGGCGCGTTCGACTCGACGGTGCCGACGACGGGCTCGGGGCGCGGCATGCCGACCGCGAGCGCGCCCGCGAAGATCACGACCGGCAGCAGCAGGTTCATGCCCGGCCCGGCGAACAGGATCAGCAGCCGCTGCCACACCGGCTTGTTGTTGAAGGCGCGCGGCAGGTCGGCGGGGTCGATCGGCTCGGGCGGCGGCGCGCCGCTGGCGGCCGCCTCCTCCGCGGAGAGCCGCTCCTCGTCCGGGTTCTCGCCGAGCATCTTCACGAAGCCGCCGAGCGGGAACCACGCCACGACGTACTCCGTCTCGCCGCGCTTCCACGCGAGCCGCCAGCGCCCGATGCCGATCGCGGGGCCGAAGCCGAGCGAGAACTTCAGCACCTTCACGTCGAACAGCTTCGCCACCGCGAAGTGACCGAGCTCGTGCACGAACACGAGCACGCCGAGCATGAGCACGAAGGCGAACAGGAACGAGAGAGCGGTCATGCAGCGGCTCCGGAGGCGAATCGCTCGCGGGCGCGGGCGCGCGCCCAGGCATCGGCCTCTTCCGCGTCGCGCGCATCGCGAAGCGGCGCCGCGCGCTGCGCGGCGAAGTGTTGTTCGAGCACCGCCGCGTTGGTCGCGGCGATCGCGGGGAACGGCAGTCGGCGGGCGAGGAAGGCTGCGACGCACACCTCGTTGGCCGCATTCAGCACGGCGGGCGCCGCCTCGTCGCCGCGCAGCGCGGCGTAGGCGAGCTCGAGGCACGGAAAGCGTTCGCGGTCGGGCGCCTCGAAGTCGAGGCGGCCGCCCGCGAGGTCGAGCGGCGACAGCGCGCGCGGCAGCCGGTCGAGGAGCGGGAGCCGTTCGGGCCACGCGACCGCCACCGCGATCGGCACGCGCATGTCCGGCACGCCGAGCTGCGCGAGCACCGATCCGTCGCACAGCTCGATCAGCGAGTGGACGACCGACTGCGGGTGCACCAGCACGTCGATGCGCTCGGGCGGGACGTCGAAGAGCCAGCGCGCCTCGATCACCTCGAGGCCTTTGTTCATCAGCGTCGCGGAGTCGACCGTGATCTTCGGCCCCATCGACCAGTTCGGGTGGGCGAGCGCCTCCTCGACCGACGCGCCGGCGATGCGCGCGGCGCTCCACTCGCGGAACGGACCGCCCGACGCGGTGAGCACGATGCGCCGCAGGTCCTCGCGGCGTTGCCCGGCGAGCACCTGGAAGATCGCGCTGTGCTCGCTGTCCACGGGCAGCAGGCGCACGCCGTGCGCGCGCACCGCGCGCAGCACCAGCGCGCCCGCCATCACCAGCACTTCCTTGTTGGCGAGCGCGACGTCGCGCCCGGCGCGGATCGCGGCCAGCGTCGGCGCGAGCCCGACGGCGCCGACCAGCGCCGAGACGACCAGATCCGCGTCCGCCGTCGCGACCGCCTCGAGGCCGGCGTCTCCGCTGGCGATCGCGGGAGCGCCTGTGCCGAGCGCGTCGCGCAGCGCGCGCGCGGCGTCCGCGTCGGCCACCGACACCAAGAGCGGTCGGAAGCGCCGCACCTGCTCCGCGAGCTTCTCGACGCGGCGCCCGGCGGCGAGCGCCACGACCTCGAAGCGATCCGGGAACGCGCCGGCGACCTCGAGCGTCTGCTCGCCGACGCTGCCGGTGCTGCCGAGCACGGCGATCCGCTTCACGAGCCGGGCCTCGGCGTTCCGATGCGCACCTGCTCCGACGTGAGGCCGTAGCGCCGTTCGCGCTGCTGGAACTCGCCGATCGCGTCCACCAGGTGGCTCTTGCGGAAGTCGGGCCACATCACGTCGGTGACGTGCAGCTCCGAGTACGCGATCTGCCAGAGCAGGAAGTTCGAGACGCGCGCGTCGCCGCCGGTGCGGATCAGCAGGTCCGGGTCCGGGATCTCGGGCTCGTAGAGGTACGAGGCGAACGTCTTCTCGTCGATCGACTCGGCGTCGAGCTTGCCCTGCTCGACGTCGCGCGCGAGCCGGCGCGCGGCGTCCACGATCTCGGTGCGGCCGCCGTACGAGAGCGCGAACACGACCGTCATCTCGGCGTTGTCGCGCGTGCGCGCGATCGCGTCGTCGAGCTTCGCGCGCGCCGCTTCGGGCAGCCGCTCGAGGCGGCCCATCGCTCGCAGCCGGATGCCGTTGCGGTGCAGCTCGTCGATCTCGGCCTCGAGGTAGTGTTCGAGCAGGCCCATCAGCGCGTCGACCTCGCCCTTCGGGCGGCTCCAGTTCTCGGTCGAGAAGGCGTAGAGCGTCAACACGCCGACGCCGAGCTCGTGCGCCGCGCGCACCGCCGCGCGCACGGACTCGATGCCGGCCCGGTGCCCGTGGATGCGGTCGAGACCGCGGCGCTCCGCCCAGCGCCCGTTGCCGTCCATGATGATGGCGACGTGGCCGGGGATCGCGTCGGCTCGGATGCGCCGCTCTTGCATGCCGCGACCGCTCCTAGACCTGCAGGATCTCCTGCTCCTTCTGGTCGGCCTGGGTGTCCACCTGCTTGACGAACTCGTCCGTCATCGACTGGACCTTCTTCTCGGCGCGCGCGCGGTCGTCGGCCGGCAGGTCGCCGTCGTTCTCGAGCTGCTTGAGCGCCCCGAGCGCCTCGCGCCGCGCCTCGCGCACGCCGAGCTTGTGGTGCTCGGCGACCTTGCGCAGGTGCTTCACCAGCTCCTTGCGGCGCTGCTCGGTCAGCGGCGGGATCGGGATGCGCACGACCTTGCCGTCGTTGTTCGGCGTCAGGTTCAGGTCGGACGCCTGGATCGCCTTCTCGATCGCCTGGAGCGCGCTCTTGTCGTAGGGCGAGATCACGATCATGCGCGGGTCGGGCGCCGACAGGTTCGCCATCTGGTTGAGCGGCGTCGGCGTCCCGTAGTAGTCGACGCGGATGCCGTCGAGCAGCGCCGGATTGGCGCGGCCCGTGCGCACCTTGCGCAGATCGTCCTTCAGATGCTGGATCGAGCGCTCCATCGCCTCGCGCGCCTGCGCGATCACGGAGTCGGGAGTGGGAGTGACGGCCATCGCTCCTCCTGCCGGCGTCAGTCGGCGACCAGCGTGCCCACGCTCTCGCCGGTCACGACCTTGCGGATGTTGCCGCGCACGGTCATGTCGAAGACCACGATCGGCAGTCCGTTCTGACGGCACAGCTGGATCGCGGTCTGATCCATGAACTGCAGGTTGCGGCGGATCGCCTCTTCGTAGCTGAGCTGCTCGAAGCGCTGCGCCCCGCTCTGCTTGTGCGGGTCGGCGTCGTACACGCCGTCGACCTTCGTCGCCTTCATGATCAGGTCGGCGTGGACCTCGGCGGCGCGCAGCGCCGCCGCCGTGTCCGTCGTGAAATAGGGATTGCCGGTGCCGGCCGCGAAGATGACGATGCGGCCCTTCTCGAGATGGCGGATCGCGCGGCGCCGGATGTACGGCTCCGCGACCTCCTGGATCTCGAGCGCGGAGAGCACGCGCGTCGGCACGTCCTCCTTCTCGAGCGCGTCCTGCAGCGCGACGCCGTTGATCACGCCGGCCATCATGCCCATGTAGTCGGCGGTGGCGCGGTCCATGCCCTGGGACGCCGCCGACACGCCGCGGATGATGTTGCCGCCGCCGATCACGATCGCGATCTGCACGCCGAGCCCGTGGACCTCGCGGATCTCCTCCGCCATCGCGCGGATCACGGTCGGCGCGATGCCGAAGCCCGCGTCGCCGGCGAGTCCCTCGCCGGAGAGCTTGATCACGACGCGCCGGTAGGCGGCCTTCACGCCTCGCCGGCCTCCCCCAGCCGGAAGCGCAGGAAGCCGGTGACGGCGACGTCGCCGCCGAGCTGCTTGCCGCGCTCGGCGAGCACCTGCGCGATCGTCTGGTCGGGATTCATCACGAAGGGCTGCTCGACGAGACACACCTCGGAGTAGAACTTGTGGATGCGGCCCTCGACGATCTTCTCGATCACCTTCTCGGGCTTGCCGCTCTGCGCCGCCTGCTTGGAGAAGATCTCGCGCTCGCGGGCGACGAGGTCGGCGGGCACGCCCGTGCGGTCGACCGCGACCGGCGACGGGTCGGCCGCCGCGACGTGCATCGAGATCTCCTTCGCGAGCGCCTCGACGCCGGCGCCGCGCGCCGTCGTGCGCAGCGCCACGACCACGCCGAGCTTGCCGCCCGCGTGGACGTAGCCGCCGGTGACGCCGCCGTCCGGCGCGGCGAGCCGCGCGACGCGCTTCACCACCACGTTCTCGCCGAGCTTCGCGGCGACCGCCTTCACGCGCTCGTCGACCGGCGCGCCGTCCAGCGTCGCCGCGGAGAGCGCCTCGACGGAGTCGGCGCCGTGCTCGGCCGCGACCTGCGCGAGGCGCTGCGCGAACTGCTGGAAGTCGTCCGTGCGCGCGACGAAGTCCGTCTCGCAGCCCAGCTCGACCAACGCCGCATGCGAGCCCGCGAGCGCCATCGCCACCGTGCCCTCGTTGCTGGCGCGTCCCTCGCGCTTGGCGGCCTTGGCGAGGCCGCGCTCGCGCAGCAGCTTGACCGCCTCGTCGACGTCGCCGCCCGCTTCCGTCAGCGCCTTCTTGCACTCCATCATGCCCGCGCCGGTGCGATCGCGCAGGTCCTTCACCGCTGCGGCTGAGATCTCCGCCACTGCTCGTCTCCTCGTGGGCGCCGCGCGCGCGGCGCCGTCGCTATTCGGTCGGGGTCTCGCCGCCGCCACCTTCTGCAGGCGGCGCTGCGTGCGGCGCTGCGGGCGGCGCTGCGGGCGGCGCGGCGGCCGCCTCCTCGGGAGGCTCGGAGCCCGCGCTGCGCGTGCCGCCCATGCCCGACGGTCCGCCGCCCGGCCCGCGCCGCGCATTGCGGCCTCGCCGCGGCGGCTGCTTGATCTCCACGACGACGCGGCCCATGCCGCCCGCGTGCGCCTCGCCGTCCCCGCGCCGCACGCCGCTCTCCTCGCTCGCCTCGGAGCGCACGCGCGCCTCGTGCAGCTGCGCGCCCTCCAGACACGCGTCGGCGACCCAGCTGCAGTAGAGGTGGATCGCGCGGGTGGCGTCGTCGTTGCCCGGGATCACGTAGTCGATGCCGCCGGGATCGCAGTTGGTGTCCACCACCGCGACGATCGGGATGCCGAGGCGCCGGCCCTCGGACACGGCGATGTGCTCGCGCTTCACGTCGATCAGGAAGATCGCCGCGGGCAGCTTCGTCATCTCGCGCAGTCCGTCGAGCGACTTCTTGTAGCGATCGACGTCGCGCGTGATGCGCGAGCGGTCCTTCTTCGACAGCGCGTTCCACTCTTCCGCCGTCTCCTGGAGCGCGAGCAGCTCCTTGAAGCGGTCGAGCGACTTCTTCACGGTGCGGAAGTTCGTGAGCGTGCCGCCGAGCCAGCGGTTGTTCACGAAGAGCTGGTTCGCGCGAGCCGACTCGGTCTGCACCGGCACCGCGGCCTGCCGCTTGGTGCCGACGAAGAGCACCTTGCCGCCGGCGCCGGTCGTCTTGCGCAGGAAGCCGAGCGCCGTCTCGAAACGCGAGAGCGTCTGGTCGAGGTCGACGATGTGGATGCCGTTGCGCTCGCCGAAGATGAAGCGCTTCATCTTCGGGTTCCAACGATACGTCTGGTGTCCGAAGTGGGCGCCCGCTTCGATCAGCGCGCGGACGGAAAGGGGAACGGGTGCGAGCAGCTGTGCGGCCGTCTCGGCCGCGCCTTCTGCGGGGGCGCCGGGCGTGGGCGTGCCCGGAGCGATCGTCTCCGCCATGCGGATCTCCTTGCGGTTGTGCGTCCGCCGCGGCCGGCTCCGGCAGCGCCGGGTGGCGCGGCAGGGGCTCCCCCGAGATCCCGCGGGCCGGCCGCGTGCGCGCTCGCCTTCGAGCTCGCGTTCGCAGCCGATCGCAGGACACCGCTCGGGCGGTCCGTGGCGTGTGAGGTCGAATGGGGATAGCAGAGCCGCCGCGGCCGAGTCAATGCAGGAAAACCGCGGGGTTAGTGCGTGCGCGCTGGTTCAGGTCGTGTACTCGGCGTTGATCTTCACGTAGTCGTACGAGAGGTCGCAGGTCCAGACCGTGGCCGCGTGGCGGCCCGCCCCGAGATCGAGCGCGACCTCGACCTCCTGGGCGCGCAGCCTCGCGCCGGCGCGCCGGCGCGCCGCGACGCCGGTGGGCGCTCCCGCGCGGAAGACCGCGACGCCGCACAGCGAGACGACCGCGCGCTCGAGTCGGATCGCGACGCGGGCGGCGCCGATCGTCTGCAGGATCCGGCCCCAGTTGGGATCGCCGCCGAAGAGCGCCGTCTTCACCAGCATCGAGTTCGCGATCCGCTTCGCCGCCCGCGCGGCTTCCTCCGCGCTGCGTGCGCCGCCCACCTTCACCGTGACGAGCTTGGTGGCGCCCTCGCCGTCGCGCGCGATCGCGCGCGCGAGCTCCTGCGTCACCTCGCCGAGCGCCGCGGCGAAGCGCCGGGCGCCCGCGCTCGCGGCGTCGCGCAGCGGCGCGTGGCCCGCGACGCCGTTCGCGAGCAGCAACACGGTGTCGCTGGTCGAGCTCTCGCCGTCGACCGTCAGGCGGTTGTAGCTGGCGTCGGCGGCGCCGCGCAGCAGCCGGCGCAGCAGCGGCGGCGCGATCGCGGCGTCGGTCACGAGGAAGGAGAGCATCGTGGCGACGTCGGGCTCGATCATCCCGGAGCCCTTCGCGATGCCGGCGATCGACACGCTGCGGCCGTCGATCTTCGTGCGCACCGCGGCGGTCTTCTGCACGAGGTCGGTCGTCAGGATCGCGCGCGAGGCCGCGTCGAGGCCGCCGGGCTCGAGCGAGCGGCCCGCGTCGGCGATGCCGCGCGTGAGCTTGTCCATCGGCAGCGGATGCCCGATCACGCCCGTCGACGCGACCAGCACCTCCTCGGCGCGGCAGCCGACCGCGCGCGCGGCGAGCTCCGTCATGCGGCGCGCGTCGCGCAGGCCGCGCGCGCCCATCGCGACGTTCGAGACGCCCGCGTTCGCGACGATCGCGCGCGCGCGACCGCGCCGGACGCGCTCGCGCGAGACGGTCACCGGCGCACCCACCACCGTCGAGCGGGTGAAGACGCCCGCCGCCGCGGCGGGCACGTCGCTGACGATCAGCGCCACGTCGGGTCCGCGCGTCTTGATGCCGCAGCGAACGCCGGCGGCGCGGAATCCGGGAACCGCGAGGCTCGGGGTTTTCATGGGCGCGGACGGATAGCAGCCGCGGCGTGTCGCCGCGCGCCGCTCAGGCGCCGCAGCAGCGCTTGTACTTCTTCCCGGAGCCGCAGGTACACAGATCGTTGCGGCCGACCTTGGCGCCCGCTGCGGCGGCGCCCGCGGCCGGCGTCGGACCGAGCACCGGGCTGCCGAGCGGGCGCGGCGCCGGCTTC
>QEVM01000229.1 GCA_003576805.1 Pseudomonadota bacterium
CGCGGCCGGCGTGTGCGGCAGGCGCCGCGCCTCACCGCGCGCCGTGCCGTCGCGACTCGGCTCGACGCGGCGGATCAGCCGCGGCGGCGGCTCGTCGCCGTCGACGAGCGGCGGCGGCAGCGGCGGATCGAGCGGCGGCTCGGGCTCCGCCGGGCCGCCGAGGCGGTGCATCTCGAGCGCCTCCTGGAGCAGCGAGCGGGCGCTCTCCTCGAGCTCGCCGAAGCGCACGGCGACCGCGTGCGAGCCGTCGACCGGCGACGAGCGGTCGGGGACGCAGCGCACCACGCGGCCGGGCAACACGAAGTGATCGTCGCCGCACAGCTCGCTCGGCACCTGGATCGTGATCTTCGCGTCGACCGCGACCGGCTCGCCGAGCAGGATGCGGAAGCCGCTCTCCGAGAGATCCACGAGCAGCGCGTCGCGGCGCCGCATGCCGATCTTCGCGGCGACGGGGTAGCCGAGCGGGACGCGCGGCGCGCTGCGGCGCTCGTCGCCGCGGTAGAGCGCGTGCAGCAGCAAGAGGCGCAACGCGACGGGGTGTACGGGCCGCCGGACGAGATAGGTGTACCCGAGCCGGCGCAGGGTCGCGCGCAGCGTTCCGGAGTCCTCGCCGACGACGGCGATGCGCACGGGTCGGTCGGGCGCGGTGCGCGGCCACGGCCGGGCGAGGTTCGCGTGCCGCGTCGAGGTGACGAACAGATCGCGCGGCGGGTCGAGGTGGGCGGGCACCGCGCCGCCGCGCAGATGCGCGAAGTCGGCGCCGATCGCGAGCAGGCAGTCGCGGACGTCGTCGAGCTCGCCGTCGTCCACGAGGAGCACGGGGAATCGATCCGCCATGCCTCAGCCTCCTGTGCGCTCCGCTTGCCGGCCATTATCGGCAGGCCCATCGGGGCGCTGAAGCGAAGCCGCAGGAGAGGCGCGCGTCAGCGCGATCGCGGATACGCAGGCGAGCGTCAGGCTCAGCAGAAGTGCGACGGGCGTCCCGAGCGGGCCCTCGGGCGGCTGGAAGCCGCCCAGCTTCTCGATCAGCGCCACGCCGTTGTTGGCGGCGTGTGCCGCGATCGCGGGCCGGATCGAGTCGGCGCGCTGCGCGATCGCGCCGAGGAAGAGGCCGAGCAGGAAGGCGGCGGCGCCGTGCAGCCAGTCGGCGTGCGCGGCGCCGAACGCGAGCGCGGCGAGCGCGACGCCGCCCGGCGCGCCGATGCGCCGCACGAGGCCGCGCTGCAGCAGGCCGCGGAAGAACAGCTCTTCGCCGCACGCCGACGCCAGCGTCAGCACCGCGAACGGGTAGAGCGCGCCTTCGAGATCCACGCCCGCGAACGCCTCGTCGAAGCGCGCGAGCGCCGGGCTCGCGACGTCGAGCCAGCGCAGCGCCGACTCTGCCGCGTGCGAGAGCGCGACGACGCCGAGCGCGCCGATCGCGACGTGCCGTGCGCGCAGCGCTCCCGCGCGCAAGCCGAGCCGCGCGGCGGGCGGCGCGCCCGCGACCGACGCAATTCCGAACGCGGCGAGCGCGAGCACGAGCGACGAAGCGAGGGCATCCGTCGCGAGCATCGCGACGCGCGAGAGCGGGAGCACCAGCAGCGCGCTGCGCGCCGTCCACACGACGAGCGCGATCGCGCTCGCGTACGCCACGGCGCGCACGACGGCTCGCTTCGTCTCCACGGCGCTGCGAGGGTATCGGTGCGGCGCGCGCGGCGCGCGGGCGACCGGCGAACGCCGTGGCTACCTTGCCCGCATGGCCGCTTCGCTCGCGCCGTCGCTGCTCGTCGCGATGCCCGACCTCGCCGATCCCAACTTCAAACGCACCGTCGTGCTGCTCGTGCATCACGACGCCGACGGCACCGTCGGGCTCGTGCTCAACCGCAAGTCGGATCTGTCGGCCTCGGATCTGTGCGAGACGCTCGACGTCGAGTGGCGCGGCGATCCGGATTGGTGCGTGAGCTGGGGCGGGCCCGTGCAGCCCAACACGGGCTGGGTCGTCGCCGCCGGCGAGGCGCTCGCCGACGTGTCCGACGCGACGTGCTTCGCCGACGATCTCTACTTCGCCGGCTCGCTCGACGCGCTCCGCCGCGTCGCCGACGAGACGCCGGGCCAGCTCCGCCTCTTCCTCGGCTATGCGGGCTGGGGGCCTGGACAGCTCGAGACCGAGATCGCCGCCGGCGCATGGGTGGTGGCGCCGCTCGACCGCAGCGCGCTCTTCGGCATTCCCGAAGAAGAGCTCTGGTCGCACGCCTGGCAGCTGCTCGGCATCGATCCCGCGACCATCGTCTCGACACCGGGCGTGCATTGACCCCATACTGCGCCGCCGGAGCGCAGCGGGGGGTTCCATGGCCAGGCTGATTCGCCGAGTCGCGATCGCGCTCGTGATCGCGGCGGCCGCGATCGCGATCTACGCGTACCAGACGCTCGCGACCGTGGACGCCGAGCGCGTCACCGACGACGTCCACGTGCTCACCGGCCTCGGCAGCAACGTCGGCGTGCTGCGCACCGCACGCGGCGCCGTCGTGGTCGACACGATGACGACGCGGATGCAGGGCGAGCGCATCCGAACGCTCGCCGAGCAGCTCACCGGCCGCGAGGTCGAGGTGATCCTGAACACGCACTACCACCTCGACCACACGCACGGCAATCCGGCGTTCCCGAGCGGGACGCGGGTGGTCGCGACCGCGCGCACGCGCAAGCTGCTCGACGCGCTCGATGCGAAGTCGTGGACCGGCGACGCCGCGGGCACGCTGCCCAACGAGACCTTTGACAGCTCCCACGAGATCGCGCTCGGCGGCAAGACGGTGCGCGCCATGCACCTCGGGCGCGGCCACACGAGCGGCGACCTCGTCGTGCTCTTCGTCGAGGACCGCGTGATCCACCTCGGCGACCTGCTCTTCAACGGCCGCTATCCCAACATCGACCTCGAGGCCGGCGGCAGCATCGAGGAGTGGATCGGCACGCTGGACCGCGTGCTCGTGCTCGACGGCTTCGACCGCGTGATCCCGGGACACGGACCGGTGACGGACCGCGACGGCATCCGGCGCTTCCAGGCGTTCCTGAAGGAGCTGTGGGAGCGCGCCTCGGCCGCCGCGCGCGAGGGCAAGAGCCTCGAGGACACGCTCGCGTCGACGACGCTCACGCAGGACGCGGGCTTCGAGGCGATCCAGGTGCCGTTCCTGCTGAAGCTCGACCGGCCGTTCGTGATCCGCCGCGCCTGGCAGGAGGCGACCGGCGCCGTGCAGCCGGTCGCGGCCGCGCAGTAGAGGAGACGAGATGGGCATCGCGGAGCTGTTCTCGGTCGCCGGCAAGGTCGCGCTCGTGACGGGCGGCTCGCGCGGCATCGGCCTGATGATCGCGCGCGGGCTCGTCGACGCGGGCGCCCGGGTCTACGTGTCGGCGCGCAAGCAGGCCGAGGTGGACGCGGCGGTCGCCGAGCTCGCGAAGCACGGCACGGCGGTCGCGCTGCCCGGCGATCTCTCGTCGCACGCCGGCGCGCGCGCGCTCGCCGACGCGATCGCGGCGCGCGAGCCGGCGCTGCACGTGCTCGTCAACAACGCGGGCGCCAACTGGGGCGCGCCGCTGGCGGACTATCCCGAGTCCGGCTGGGACAAGGTGATGGCGCTCAACGTGAAGGCGGTCTTCGACCTCACGCGCTTCCTGGTGCCGCAGCTCAGCGCGGCCTCGAAGCCGGGCGACCCGGCGCGCGTGATCAACGTCGGCTCGATCGACGGCATCCAGGTCCCGCTGCTCGAGACCTACGCGTACAGCGCGAGCAAGGCGGCGGTGCACCACCTGACGCGCGTTCTGGCGCGCAAGCTCGCGCCGAAGATCACCGTCAACGCGATCGCGCCCGGCCCCTTCGAGAGCAAGATGATGGCCGAGACGCTCCGCAACTTCGGCGACGCGATCAAGGGAAGCTGCCCGCTCGGCCGCATCGGCGAGCCCGACGACATGGCCGGCGTCGCGATCTACCTCGCCTCGAAGGCGGGCGCCTACGTGACGGGCGCGATCATCCCGGTCGACGGCGGCATCGCCACCACCAAGTAGCTCGCGTCACGGGTTGCCGCCGTCGACGCGCAGGATCGCGCCGGTGGTGTAGCTGGACGCGTCCGACGCGAAGTAGAGCGCCGCGCCGACGATCTCCTCGGGCCGCCCGACGCGGCGCAGCGGGAACGTGCGCTCGACGTGCTGGAACATCGCGGGCGTCCACGCCTTCGAGATGTCCGTCGCGAACGGCCCGGCCTGGATGCAGTTGACGCGCACCTTCGGGCCGAAGGCGTGCGCGCATGCGATCGTGATCGCGTTGAGGCCGGCCTTGGCCGCGGCGTACGGCGTCTCCATGGGACGCGGGCGCTCGGCGGCGATGCTGCTCACGTTCACGATCGAGCCGCCGTCGCCCGCCGCCATGCGCGTGCCGACGAGCGCGGTCAGCCGGAACGCGCCCTTCAGGTTCACTGCGAACACCTTGTCCCAGAGCGCCTCGCTGATCTCGGCGAGCGACGGGTAGAGCGGCGACATGCCGGCGTTGTTGACGAGCACGTCCACGCGGCCGAGCTGCGCGTACGCGGTCTCGACGAGCGCGTCGCACTGCGCCCACTCGCCGACGTGGCACGCGACCGGCAGCGCGCGGCGGCCGAGCGCCTCGATCTCGCGCGCGACGGCGTCGCAGTTGTCGCGCTTGCGGCTCGCGACGACGACGTCCGCGCCGGCGCGCGCCAGGCCGAGCGCGATCTCGCGGCCGAGCCCGCGCGAGCCGCCCGTCACCAGCGCGACCTTCCCCGACAGATCGACGTTCACGGCGTCTCCTTCCGCGCGGACGGTGGCAGGGCCGCGCTCGGCGCCGCCAGCGGCGCATCGCAGCGCGTCGCGCGCATGCGCGCGTAAAGCCCGGGGTGATCGGAGAGCGCGCGCCCGGCGGCGTCGAGCAGGCGCTCGTCCTTGCCGCCCGCGAGCGGCGCGAGACACAGCGCGTCGCCCGAGCGCGCGAGCAGGTAGTCGACCTGGTCGTCCCACTCCGCGGGCTGCGTGCGCACCGCCGTCGCGAGCCCGAGCCGCTGCGCGAAGGCGTCGAGCAGCGCGCGGTCCGCGGGATCGCTCCACTCGAGATTGAGATCGCCGCCCGCGACGACGGCTCGTCCCGCGCTGTGCCGTTCGATCGCGGCCGCCAGCCGACCCAGCTGGACGCGGCGCGCGTCGCGGTCGGTGTCGCCGCGGCCCGCGTCGAGGTGCGTGTTCCAGACGTCGAGCTCGCCGCCCTCGGGCAGGCGCAGCCGCGCGTGCATCCAGCCCTTGCGCGCGAGGCAGTCGTTCGCGGCGCCGAGCCAGCCGGAGCAGACGCCGTAGGACGCGCGCTCCGACGCGATCGCTTCGAGCTGCGAGAGGATCGTGAGGCCCGCGCCCTGGAAGAGCGCGCTCGGCGCGCCGTTGCCGCGCAGCAGGAAGCGCAGCGGATTGTGCGCCACGACGAGCGCGTGGTGCGCGAAGTCCTCCTGCAGCAGCACGACGTCGTACGCGCGCGCCTTGTCGAGGATCTGCGGGATGCGCGCGGGCGGATCGTCGCGCGCGACCCAGCTCGGCAGGCCGTGCACGTTGTAGGTGAGAAGCGAAAGCTCGAACGCGCCGGCGCGACCGGCGCAGAGCGCGGCGGCGAGCAGCAGGGCAGCGATCGAACGGCGCGCGCGCATGCTCCTCCGCCCCGCTACAGCAACAGGCCCGCCCAGCAGCCCGCCATCAACGTCGCGAGCGTGCCGGTCAGGATCGAGCGCAGCCCGAGCGCCGCGATCTCGCCGCGCCGCGACGGCGCGAGGCCGCCGAGCCCGCCGAGCAGGATCGCGAGCGAGCCGAAGTTCGCGAAGCCGCACAGCGCGTAGGAGCTGAGCACGGCGGCGCGCCGCGAGATCGAGCCGTCCGCCACCCAGCGCGCCAGCTCCTGGTAGGCGAGGAACTCGTTCAGCACGGTCTTCAGCCCGAGCAGCGATCCCACCTTCGTGACCTCCGCCGCCGGCACGCCCATCAGCCACGCGAGCGGCGCGAAGCCGACGCCGAGCACGCGCTGGAAGGTGAGGCCCTCGACGCCGACCCACGCGCCGGCGCCGGCGAGCGCATCGTTCGCGAGCGCGATCAGCGCGACGAACGCCAACAGCAGCGCGCCGACGTAGCCGGCGAGGCGCAGGCCGGCGATCGCGCCCGCCGACGCGGCGTCGATCACGTTCGCGGCGGGGCTCGGCACGTCGGCGCCGGCGCCGGCCGCCGTCGCCGGCGTCTCGGTCTCGGGCAGCATCACCTTCGCGAGCAGCACGCCGCCCGGCGCCGCGAGGAAGCTCGCCGTCAGCAGGTGGCCCGCGTAGTCGGCGCCCAGCATGCCCGCGTACGCGACCATCACCGAGCCCGCGACCGTCGCCATCCCGGTCGTCATCACGACGAAGAGCTCGGAGCGCGTCATGCGCTCGATGTAGGGCCGCACCAGGAGCGGCGCCTCGACCATGCCGACGAAGATGTTCGCCGCCGCCGCGAGGCTCTCCGCGCCCGACGTCCGCATCGTGCGCGTCATCACCCAGGCGAGCGCCGCCACCACGCGCTGCACGACGCCGAGATGGAACAGCACCGAGAACAGCGCGCCCATGAACACGATCACGGGCAGCACGTGCGTGACGATCGAGAAGCCCGTGTCCATCAGCGGCCCGAACACGAAGCGCGCGCCCGCGCCGGTGTAGGTCGTGAGGCCGGAGGCGAGCGCGCTCGCGCCCTCGAAGAAGGCGCGTCCCGCGGCGGTCCGCAGCAGCGCCAGCGCGACGACGAGCTGGATCGCGAGCCCGAAGCCGACGGTGCGCCACGGCATGCGGCGGCGATGGAACGAGAACGCCCACGCGATCGCGATCATCGCGACGACGCCGAGCGCCGACACGAGCCGCAGCGGAAGATCGTTCAAACGCGGGCGCCTCCCGGCGCACCGGTAGGTAGCACGCCCGCTCGCGCCGCCTCGATCTCGTCGGCGAGCGCGCGCGCCGCCGCAGCGGGATCGCGCGCGCCGGCCACCGCCGAGAGCACGCACACGGCCGCGGCGCCCGCGCGCACAACG
>QEVM01000230.1 GCA_003576805.1 Pseudomonadota bacterium
GACGCGCGTCCGCTTGCCGGAGCGCTGGGCGGACTACTACTGGCGGCGGATCGAGACGCGCCGAATTCCGAACGGACGAAGGCACGCGCTGCGCTTCGCAGTCTGAAGAGCGAACGAGCGGCGGAGGCGGGAATCTGCACTGGCAGCGGCATCAATTTCGGGAGCACAAGCTAGAAGGTCCAGCGCAGGCGGAGCGCGACTTCGTCGTTGTCGCGCACCGGCGAGAGCCCCTGCTCGCTCCAATCCACGCTCTGGCGCCGCCCGGCGCGGTACGGGAAGTCGCCGATCGAGCGCAGCGCCGGCTTCACCGGCTGGTAGCGGCCGGCGAAGAGCGCCATCGACAGCGTCACCGAGAGGTTCTCCGTGAAGCGGTACGCGATCTCCGGGAGGATCGCGCCCGAGTTCGACTGGAAGTCGTAGACGAACGTGATGCCCGGCAGCAGGCGGTCGCGGAAGTAGCCGGTGTCGACGTGGAAGGTCGCGAGCACGTTCCACGGGCCCGCGGCGACGTAGCTCTCGCGGTAGCCGCCGATCCACTGGAAGAACCACTGCGAGTTGAAGAAGAAGGTGCGGCCGCGGTTCAGGAAGCTGATGAACGTCGGGCGGTCCACCGACACCGTGAGGTTGAAGGTGTCGGAGCGGCGCAGCTGGTCGAACTCGTCGCGGTCTTCGAAGGGATTGCCCTGGATCCAGGTCGACTCGATGCCCCAGTTCGACTTGGTCACGTCCTCGGCGAAGTCCATCGCGAAGCCGAGCACGTTGCGCTTCTCGTAGCGCAGCACGCCGACGCCGCCCTGGTGCCAGTCGGAGTCGACGCGGCCGAAGTCGCCGGTGCCGCCGGCCCGCACCGACTTGCGCGTCGTGTGCGCGATCGAATAGATCGCCTGCACGTTCGAGCACAGCTCGGGGCGCGCGAACGAGCAGCCGTCGAGCCGCAGCGCGAGCACCGGGTCGGCGATCAGCTCGTTGATCTCGCGGCAGGTGCTCGGATCCTGGCCCGGCGCGCACGGCACCTCGGGCTTGATGCCGCCCGGCGGATCGTTGCGCGAGAAGGCGATCAGCGTGGCGAGGTAGTTCCACGAGAAGGCCGCCATCTCGCTCTGGAAGTAATCGCCCTGCAGGAACTGCCACTGCGTGCCGTCGTACCACGGCCGGATCAGCTCGTTCTTCGGGCCCGCGCAGCCCGCGTGCCCGAGCACGCCGCTGACGCAGCCGTCCACGTTGGGATCCCACGCGACGGGCCCCTGGCGCAGCTCGGTCGCTTCCGGGAACGGCGAGCGCGCGCCGGGCAGCGTGAACGCGCGGCCGTCTTCGAAGCGCGTGGCGACGGCGCCGCCGGTGAACGGCCGCCACGCGTTCGAGTCGCCGCAGTCGGGCGAGCCGGGGAACGCCGCGCAGTTGCGGATCGTGCCGGGCTGGATGCGCCCCGAGGGCCCCGTCGCCGTGTTCCAGCTCCCGCTGGTGCCCGGGAAGCCCGGCCACGACTGCATCAGCGCCGACAGCTCGGCGTTCAGCAGGTCGAGGCCGCCGAAGCGCTGGCTGGTCGAGTTGTCGCAGTCGGTGCCCCAGAACGCGCCGCAGCCGAGCAGCGACTCCTGCTCGTCGCTCAGCACGGCCGAGATGGAGTTCGGCGCGCCGGCGCCGTCGCCCGGGTCGCGGTTCAGGTTGACGATCGGCATCGCCTGCTTGGGCGCGAGGCCGATCAGGCCCGGCACGAAGAAGTTGCGCACGATCGTCGCGCCCGCCGTCGAGCCCGAGAAGACCTGGCCCAGCACGGTGGTGATGCTCGGCACCGCGTCGGGCTCGCCGGTCAGCGCGCTGCGGTTGCTGTTGAACACGCTCTGCGCGCACGCGGAGCGGTCGAGCGAGCTGAAGCCGACGCTCGACGAGCAGATCACCGCGAAGCGCTGCTGGTTGGCGTGGTGGTGCTCGAGCGCGTCCTCGGCCGACAGACAACCTTCGGTGTCGCCGTCGAAGAGCCCTTCGGGATCGCACCCTTGCTTGGTCTGCGCGCGGCGCGGGCGGCCGGTGCGGGGGTCGACGTTGCGCGTGTAGTAGAAGATCGGGTCGACGTACGGGAAGTCGTCGTAGCCGTAGAAGTCGGAGAGCGCGAAGCTGAAGCGGTTCCAGCGGAACTCCATGCGCGCGCCGAACTCGAGCCCTTCGATGTCGTCCCACGGGTCCGGCGGCCGGATCTCGCCCGCGAGCGCGGTGCCGACGAGCCCGTGCGCGAACAGGCCCGCCGTCTTGTCGCACACCGGATTCGGCGTGTAGGGCTCGCCGCAGCGGCCGAGGTCGGCGGGCTCCATGTCGTCGAAGTTGAACGCGAGCTCGAGACGCACGTCCTCGAGCGGGCCGACCGAGTAGAACGAGTACACGCCGCGCACCGCCCAGAGCGCGATGCGCGTCTCCTCGAGGCTCGCGAGCGTGGCGAGCGCGAGGTCCTGCGGATTGAACTGGTCGGTGGTGCGGAACAGCTCGGTCTTGCCCCACACGATGTTCTGCTTGCCGATGCGCAGCCACAGCCGCGAGTCGAGCATCTCGAGGTCGAGGTACGCCTCCTTGAGCTCGCGCTCGTCCTGCTGGCTCGCGCCCTTGTTCCAGGCCAGCTCGCCCTGGCTGAAGTTCTGGTCGAAGTCGTCGAACTCCTTCTTGCGGATCAGCTCGGCGACCGCCTCGTTCGGGATGAACAGGCCGCGCGCCGCCTCCTCGCGGTTGCCGGGCGCGTGGTTGCTCGCGGGGAAGAACGGCGCGGGGCGGTACGGGAGGAACGCGGAGCCGGGCTCGCCGCTCGACGGGCCGAGGTCCATCGGGTTGAACGGGTTCGGGACGTCCCGCAGCGCGCCGATCGGCGCGATCTTGTTCTCGGGGAAGAACGGGCCGAGCACCTGCAGCCCGGTGCCGTCGGGCTGGCCCTTGGTGCGGCGCAGCCCGAAGCGGTACTCGTGGCCCGGCCGCACGAAGCGGCCGAACGTGAGGAAGGCGGGGTCGTCGTCCGTGCCGACCACGCCGTCGCGGCCCGGGACGCCGAACAGCGTGTCCACGCCCGGCACGTGCCAGAGATACGCCGGCGTGTTGCGGCCGCCGACGGGCTCGTCCTTGTCCTCGAAGCCGAGCTGATCGATGCGGATGCTGTGGATCGGCCGCGTGTCGCCGGTGAACAGCGATCCGGTGTAGCCCGACTTGCGCGCGTTCGAGTTGCGGTCGGGGAACTTCTTGGCGTTGTTGCCCCACGCGTTGACGCCGTGGAACATGCCGCAGCCGTGATACCAGATGCAGTCGAAGCGGGCCTCGAGCCGCACGAAGCCCGACACCAGGTCGAAGGGCCCGATGCCGTCGGGGAAGAGATGGAGATCGGTCTCCACCGACAGCACGTTGTACCACTGCGAGAGATCCCAGCCGTCGGTGTGATCGTAGTCCGCCGCGAGCGCGCGGACCTGCTCCTCGACGTAGCCGTGGATCTCGATCCGCCCCTCGCCCACCTCGAGCTCGACCGCTCCTGCGGGCCGGCCGAGCGTCGCGAGCGCGACGACGGCTCCGATCGCGACCGTCCACCCCCCGACGCATCCACGAATCGACCGAGCGCGTGACGACATGGCTCCCCCCTCCGTACCGACGCGGCTGCACGATATCCGAGTGCGTCGCGAAGGGGAAAGGCTTCTTGCTATCGAAATGGGAGCGGCTGCGTCAGGATCCGGCCGCGCTGCGCTCGATCCACTCGTCCACGACGCGCTCGAGCAGCTCGAGCGGGAGCGCGCCCGAGCCCAGCACCACGTCGTGGAACGCGCGCAGGTCGAAGCGTTCGCCGAGGCGCGCGCGGGCGCGCTCGCGCAGCTCCAAGATCGTGAGCTGTCCCACCTTGTAGGCGCACGCCTGGCCCGGCATCACGACGTAGCGCTCGACCTCCGCGACGACGTCGGTCTCGGGCATGCCGGTGTTGCGCAGCATGTAGTCGATCGCCTGCTCGCGCGTCCAGCGCTGGGCGTGGAGGCCCGTGTCGACGACGAGCCGCGCCGCGCGAAACACCTCCGCGACGAGCGCGCCGAGGCGATCCCAGGGCGTCGGATGGAAGCCGTGCTCGAGCGCGAGGCGCTCGGCGTAGAGCGCCCAGCCTTCGGCGTACGCGGTGAACGGCACGACGCGCCGGAAGATCGGAACTCCGTCCAGCTCCTGCGCGATCGCGACCTGGAGATGGTGGCCGGGAATCGCCTCGTGGTAGGTCAGCGTGCGCATGCCGAAGCGCGGGATCTCCCGGACGCTGCGCAGGTTCGCGTAGAAGATCCCCGGCTTCGAGCCGTCGAGCGGCGGCGGCATGTAGTAGGCGCCGGGCGCGCCTTCCTCCTTGAAGGGCGGCACGCGCTCGACGCGCACGGGCGCCTGCGGCAGCCGCCCGAACAGCGCGGGCAGGCGCGGCGCCGCCTCGTCGATGATCGACTGGTACGCGGCGAGCACCTGCTCGCGGCCCTCGGCGTCGTCGGGGAAGAGGAAGCGCGGATCGCGCTGCGCCGCGCGCAGCCAGTCGCCGATGGACGACTCGTCCGACACGGATGCGAGTTCCGGAAGCTGCGGCAGCGCGCCGCCGCCCTCGATCTCTTGCCGGATCGCGCGCATCTCGGCGTGGATGCGCTCGACTTCGCGCAGCCCGAGCGCGTGGATCTCCTCCGCCGAGCGCGTGGTCGTCGTGTGGTAGCGGAGCGCCCAGCCGTAGTAGAGCGACCCGCTCGGGTGCTTCCACGCGCCGACCTCCGCGCTCGCCTGCGCTTCGAGCGCGGGCAAGAAAGCGGCGAGCCGCTCCCACGCGGGCAGCACGACCGACTCGACCTGCGCGCGCGCCGCCGCGACGAGCCGCGCGCGCGTCTCGGGCGCGAGCGAGTCCACCTTCGCGAGCCGCTCGGCGAAGCCGGTCACCAGCACGTTCGCGTCCGCGCCGCCCGCGCGGAACGCGTCGACCTGCGCGCGCACGCGCTGCACCACGAAGCGCGGCGGCACGACGTCCTGCGCCGCGCGATGGCGCACGCCGGCGATGGTCTGGTCGATCGCGGCGCCGAGCGCGGCGAGCCGCGCGACGTAGTCCTCCGCGTCGCGCGCGTCGGCGAGCGGGTGCACGTTGAGCAGGAAATCGGGCAGCTCGACCTGCACGCCGCCGAGCTGGTTCAGCGGGTAGTCGTGGAACAGGAACGGCTCGCCGTCGGCGTGGATCTGGAGGAACCAGCCCAGCACGTCGGTCGAGAGGCGCTGCGCGGGCGTTTGCGCGTCGCGGTCGTAGCTGCGCAGCGTGCGGAGGTTCTCGCGCACCGCCTCGGCCTCTTCGAGCGCGGCGGCGACGGAGAGGTCGTCGAGCTTGCGGTTGTGCGCGCGGATGCCGTACGGCTCGAGCACGCGGAGCTGCGTGAGGAGCTGCGGATGGCGCCACAGCAGCTCGGCGAACACGCGCGTGTAGAAGTGCTCGATCGACCAAGGCCGGCCCCAGATCGTCGGCACGGCGAAGACCGCGAGCGCGAGCGCGACGAGCGCGCCCGCCGACGCCGCGATGCGAACGCCTCTGCGCATGGCCCCCTCCCGGCCGCGCAACGTAGCTTCGCTGCAGCGGCGATCCTACCTTCCGGCCCCGCATGCCCCCCGCGATCGACTCGGACGGGACGCGCAGCGCGCGTCTGGAGCCCCTCGACGGGCTGCGCGGCGTGGCGGCGATCGCAGTGCTCTTCTATCACGCGCTGCCGCACGCGGCGGTCGCACCGTCGGTCGTGGACGTGCTGCCGTTCAGCCCGCTCGGGCCGCTCGTGAACGGGCCGGGCGCGGTGCACGTCTTCTTCGTGCTCTCGGGCTACGTGCTGACGCTGACGCTCTCGCGCGACACCGCGCCGGGTCGGCTGGCGCGCTTCTACGTGCGGCGCGTGTTTCGCATCATGCCGCCCTACGTCGCGGCCGTGCTGCTCGCCTGGGCGGTGAGCCAGCTGCTCGTGTCGCCGGGGCAGGGCGGCCCGCTGCCGTGGGTGCCGGCCTCGCGCCTGCCGCGCGCGCTCGTCTTCCCGAGCATGGCGTTCGGGCTGCTGCCGGTGGGCTGGTCGCTGTTCGTCGAGATGGCGATGTCGATCGTGTTCCCGCTGCTGCTGGTGCTGGGCGCGCGCATCCACCCCGTCGCGCCGCTCGCGCTCTCGCTCGCGTTCCTCGGCGAGCTCGATCCGCGCTTCGGCTTCCTGCGCTTCACGATCGACTTCGCGCTCGGCATGTGGCTGCGGCTCGAGGCCGCGCGCGTCGCGGCGGCGTTCGGCCGGCTGCCCACGTGGGCGCCGGCCGCCGCGGCGGTGCTCGGTCTCGCGCTGCTCCAAGCGCCGTACCTGCCGGGCTTCGCGAGCACGGGCTTCGCGGGGCTCGAGCGCGGACACACCGGCGCGGCGGTGGCGATCCTCGCGCTCGGCTCCGCGCTGCTCGTGGCCGGGTCGCTGCACTCGAAGGGCTGGTCGCGCGCGCTCTCGACGCCGCTCGCGCGCGTCTACGGGCGCATCTCGTACAGCTTCTACCTCGTGCACCACACGGTGCTGATGGTGTTCGTGCTGCACGCGCCGGGTCACGTGCTGCCGTGGCCGACCGCGCTCGGCGTGACCGCGCTCGCCTTCGCCGCGTCGTCGCTGCTCGGCGAGCTCGGCTGGCGCGCGATCGAGCTGCCCGCGATCCGCGCCGGGCGCGCGCTGATCGGGGCGGCGCAGGCGCTGGTGCGGCCGAGGCCGGTCTCCTGAGCGTCGCGCTCGCCGCCGCCGCGTGCGCCGCGACGCTCGCCCTCGCGCTGCCCGCGGTGCTGGCGGGCCGGCCGCTGCTGCCCGACGCGGTCGAGTACCTCGGCATCGCGTGGAGCTGGGTGTCGGGCGCCGGCTTCGTCGACCCGGTGCTCTACTCGTACTACCTGCCCGGCGTGCGGCCGCCGGTGCCCGCGCTCGCGATGCGCGCGCCCGCGCTGCCGGTGCTGCTCGCCGCGCCGCTCGCGCTCGGCGCGAGCCTGCGCGCGGTGCTGATCGGACACGCGGTGTGCGCGGCGGCGGTCG
>QEVM01000019.1 GCA_003576805.1 Pseudomonadota bacterium
GCGACCGGCGCTGCGCCCGGCGCGGCCCGCGCGGCCGCCGCGTCCGGCCGGCCCGGCCGGGCGCAGCGGCTCGACTGCTCGGGCTCCAGACTGCGGCGACACCACCGTGCATCACCTCGGGCGACACTCGCGGCGGTCGGTCCGCGAGCGGCTCCACCCTACCACGCGCGGGTCGGTTTCGATCGTCGCGGCCGGCCGGCCGCGACGGCTGACACCGACCGTTCTGCCTGACGCGGCGCGTAATCAGCAAGTTTTACAATCAAGACGCCGCACGCTGGCTGCGCTCCGCGCCTCGCGTAAGGATGACTGGATGACCGCGCTCACGGCCGCCGGCATTCCCGGCATCGGCGAGATCGCCTGGGGATCTCACGTCTGCAACTTCTACGACTCCCGTGACGACCTCGTCGAGACGTTGGTGCCGTACTTCAAGGCGGGGCTCGAAGGCAACGACGCCTGCCTCTGGGTGACGTCGGCTCCGCTCGAGTCGGATGCGGCGCGCACGGCGCTGGCCGCGGTCGTGCCCGATCTGGCCGAGCGCGAGCGCGCGGGCCAGATCGAGATCCTCGACCACGAGGCGTGGTACCTGCGCGCGGGCGGCCACGACGCGCGCTCGACGCTGGCGGGCTGGCTGCGCAGCGAGGAGCACGCGCTGCGCAGCGGCTACCAGGGCCTACGCCTCACCGGCAACACGTACTGGCTCGAGCGCGGCGACTGGGACTCGTTCGCGGAGTACGAGAGCCTCGTCAACGAGGCGTTCCGCAGCCGGCGCATCCTCGGGCTGTGCTCGTACTGCTCGGCGCGCTGCAGCGCGCGCGACGCGCTCGACGTCGTCGCGAACCACCAGTTCGCGGTCGCGCGGCGCGCGGGCACCTGGCAGGTCCTGGAGAGCGCCGCGCTCGAGCTCGCGCGCCAGGATCTGCTGCGCGTGCAGCGCGCGGCCGACGCGCTGCGCGACGCCGACCGACGCAAGGACGAGTTCCTCGCCACGCTCGCGCACGAGCTGCGCAACCCGCTCGCGCCCGTGCGCAGCTCGCTCGAGATCCTCGAGCGCGCGGGCGAGCGCCCCGATCTCGCCGAGCGCGCGCGCGCGACGATGCACCGCCAGCTCGCGCAGCTCGAGCGGCTCGTCGACGACCTGCTGGACGTCGCGCGCATCCAGTCCGACCGGCTGGTGCTGCGCCGCGAGCGCGTCGAGTGCGGGTCCGTGATCCAGCACGCCGTCGAAGGCTGCCGGAGCCAGCTCGAGGCCGCCGGCGTCGCCTGGAGTCTCGAGCTGCCCGAGGAGGCGCTCTTCGCCGACGCCGATCCAGTGCGGCTCGTGCAGATCGTCGGCAACCTGCTCGGCAACGCGTGCAAGTACACGCAGCCGGGCGGGCACGTCGCCGTGCGCGGCCGGCGCGACGGCGACGCGTTCGTGCTCGCGGTGCGCGACGACGGCTGCGGCATCGCGCCCGCGATGCTCGGGCGCGTCTTCGAGATGTTCGCGCAGATCGAGCCGGCGGCGGGCCGCGCGCAGGCGGGACTCGGCATCGGGCTCGCGATCGTGCGCCGCCTGGTCGACCTGCACGGCGGCAGCGTCGAAGCGCACAGCGAAGGCGCCGGCGCCGGCAGCGAGTTCGTCGTGCGGCTGCCCCTCGCCGCCGAGGCGGGCGCGACGCACGCGGCCGCCGCGGCGCCCGCCGCGCAGCGATCGCCCGCGCAGCGCCGCATCCTGATCGTCGACGACAACGTCGACGCGGCCGAAGCGCTCGCGGCGCTGCTGCAGATCCACGGACACGACACGCGCGTCGCGCACGACGGCCTCGCCGCGATCGAAGCCGCGAGCGAGTACCGGCCCGATCTCGTGCTGCTCGACATCGGGCTGCCCAAGCTCGACGGGCACGAAGCTGCGCGCTGGATCCGCGCGCAGCCGTGGGGACGCGAGATCGCGCTCGTCGCGCTCACCGGATGGGGCCAGGCAGAGGACCGGCGGCGCTCGCGCGAGGTCGGCTTCGACCACCACCTGACCAAGCCGGTCGACCTGAAGACGCTGCTGGCCGCGTTCGCGCAGCTCTTCGACGAGCGCGGTCCCGCGGCGGGCTGACCGCTCCGCGCGCTACGGCGCCGCGCGCGCGCCCGCCTGCACGCGCTCGGGCGCGGCGCCGGCCGGCCGCACCACGCCGGCGTCGACGCGCACGCCCTTGCGCGAGATCGCCTCGAAGTAGATCGCGTCGGGCGTCGCCTCGACGAGCATGAACGAGTGATCGGTGTCGAGCCCGTGCGCCGTCAGCGGACTGCCGTCGCGGATGTTGCCGCGCCGCAGCTTCGCGGAGGCGCCGGCCACGAAGTGCTGGATGCCGTGCTGCGGATGGATGCGCTCGTAGAAGTGCTCGTGGCCCGCGAACACCACCTGCACGCCGTGCTCGAGGAACAGCGGCTCGAGCTGCGCGCGCAGGTCGAGCTCGGAGCCGTGCTTGGCGCCCGACGAGTAGAGCGGGTGGTGGAAGAACGCGATCTTCCACTTCGCGCGCGAGCCGCGCAGCGCGCCCTCGAGCCACTCGAGCTGGCGCGCGTCCATGTAGTTGCTGTCGAGCGCGAAGAATGCGACGTCGCCGCGCGTGAACGTGTAGTAGCGCTCGCCGTCCATGTGGAAGAGCTCGTAGAAGCGCTGGTTCGGGTCGTCGTGATTGCCGAGCGAGGCGCGGAACTCGACGCCGGCGTCGAGCAGCGCGCGATACGGAGCCTCGAACTTGCTCGCGTAATCCTGCGGGCGCTCGCGGCCGTACAGGTTGTCGCCGAGCATCAGCACGAGGTCGAAGCCGATGCGCGCGTGCGCCTCGGCGAGCCGCGCCGCGACGTCGCGTTGCGCGATCCCGCCCGTGCCGCTGTCGCCGATCACGGCGAAGCGCGTCGAGTCCTCGGCGAGCGGCAGCGCCGCCTCGACCGGCGTGACGTCGACCGGCCGCGGTCCCTGGTTCTGGCAGCCGCTGCCGAGCAGCAGCAGCGAGAGCGCGAGCGCGACGCGCGCGGAGCGCATCACGGCGTCTTCTCGAGCACGCCGGGCAGCACGTCGGCGACGACGTTCGCCTTGGCGTCGCGCAAGATCAGGTGGCGCCCGTGGAAGCGGTACTCGAGCTCCTCGGGCAGCTCGGGCAGCCGCAGCAGGAGCTGCGGCGGAAACGTCGCGAGCGGCTGCGACGGCGGCACCGTCGCGTTCACCTCGGGCGGCGCGAGCGCGGGCAGCTCCGCGAGCAGCGCCTCGCGGTCGGCGGGCGCGCGGCGCGACCAGTCGTCGCGCACGATCGCCGCGATCGCAGCGCTCGCGTCGCCGAAGAGATCGCCGGGCCGTGCCGACGCGCGCCGCGCGCGAATCGCCTCGCCGAGCCGCTCTTCGCGCGCATGGATCTGCGCGGGCGTGTCGGTCTCGCGCAGCGGCGGGACGTCGCCCGCGACGTCGCGGTGCAGCGCGACGTAGGCCGCGACGCGCTCGCGGAACGACTCGAAGGCCGGCGTGTCCGGCGCCGTGTTGCGGTCGGCCGCCGGAGCGGCGCTCGCGAGCGCGAGCGCGACGCCGATCGCGATCGCGCGCACACGCACACCCACGCCCAAGCGAAGCTCGTTCTTCGACATGCGCGCCCATGCTGCAAGCCGCGCGCCGACTCCCGCCCTCGCGGGGTGGCATGGCCGTTGCTTCACCAGACCCGGGATCTCCTCCGACAAGGAAGCGAGTCGCACATGTGGATGCATGCGAACCGCCGGCGCGCAGCGTCGCGCCGCGCGGCAGGGGTGACGTTTGCCGTTGCGATCGCCGGCGCCAGCGCCTGCGCCAGCGTCGAGCGCCTGCCCGACTTCGATCCGGCGTCGGCGAGCCTGTTCGAGACGGATCGCCCGATCGCGACGCTCGATCTCTATCACGGCGCCGGCGGCGCGCGCTGGCGCCCGACCGCGCGCACGTACCGCTTCGAGAAGCTCGACACGACGGGCGTCAGCCCCGGCATGGAGGTCGAGGACGCGGCGGGTCTGCGCTGGGACGTGAAGCTCGGCCCCGAGGCGCGCACGGAGGTCGTCGCGGCGCGGCTGCTGTGGGCCGCCGGCTACCACCAGCCGCCGACGCACTACGTCGCGGAGTGGACGCTCGAAGGCGGTCCGTCGCCCGGCGCCCAGCCGCCGGCGCGCTTTCGTCCGGAGATTCCCGGCTGGAAGAACGAGGGCAACTGGAGCTGGAGCGACAATCCCTTCGCCGACACGCGCGAGCTGCGCGCGCTCTACGTGATGATGGCGCTGCTGAACAACTGGGACCTCAAGACCGCGCAGAACGTGGTCTACTCGCGCGAGCGCGAGACGCCGCGCCTGCTCTTCGTGGTGCGCGACGTGGGCGCCTCGTTCGGGCGCAGCGGCTGGTTCGACCACACCAAGGACGACGTCGCCGGCTTCGAGCGCGAGCCCTTCCTGCGCGGCGTCGACGGCGATCGCGTGTCGCTCCATTTCCGCACCGGCTACCGCCGCGAGCCGCGGCTCGACGACGACCTGCGCGTCGGCGACGTCGCCTGGATCTGCGAGCGGCTCGCGCGGCTGCGGACCGAGCAGTATCGCGACGCCTTCCGCGCCGGCGGCTACGCGCGGCCCGAGGCCGACCGCTTCGTCGCGCGGCTCGAGGCCAAGGTGCAAGAAGGCCTCGCGCTCGGGAGCCGGCGATGACGCCCGCGCTGCTCGGCGTCGTGCTCGAGACCGATCTCCCCGCGCTCGCGCAGGAAGCGCTCCAGTGGGGCGCGATCCCCGACCTGATGCGCCAGCTCGCGCGGCTCGGCGCGGCCGCGGTGAGCCTGCCGCTCGCCACCGCGCTCGGCGCGATGCTCGCGTTCCGCCCGCGCCGCGAGGGCACGCCGCCGCGCACGCCGGCGGTGATCCAGACGCAGATCCTGCTCGCGGTGGTCGGCGCGATCGTGATGCTGGTCGTCGGCCAGAGCCTCGCGCGCGCGTTCGGCATCGTCGGCGCCGCGAGCCTGATCCGCTACCGCGCCAAGGTCGAGGACCCGAAGGACGCCGGCGTCATGCTGACGACGCTCGGCATCGGGCTCGCGTCCGGCGTCGGCCTCTACCTGCTCGCGACCTTCGCGACGCTCTTCGTGCTCGGCGTGCTGTGGTGGGTGGAGTCGCTCGAGCCGCGCGCGACGAAGCGCTTCCGGCTCCGCGTCGTGACGAAGGACCCGGCCGCGCTGAAGCCGCGGCTGCGACCGCTGCTGCGCCGGCACGGCGCCGAGTACGAGCTGCGCTCGGTCGGCGCCGACGAGCTCTGCTTCGACGTCGCGCTGCCGCTCGACCAGCGCACCGACGCCGTCTCGACGGCGATCCTCGCGCTCGCGCCGGACGGCGGCACCGAGGTCGAGTGGGAAGAGAAGAAGAAGTGAAGACGGAGCTCCTCGTGCTCCCGGACGACGGCATGGCGGCCATCGTCCACGCGATCCGCACCGCGCGCGAGTCGGTGCGCGTCACGATCTTCCGCTCCGACCTGCCCGAGGTCGAGAAGGCGCTCGGCGACTCCGTGCGGCGCGGCGTGCGCGTCCACGCGCTGATCGCCCACGTCGCGCGCGAGGGCGGCAAGCTGCTGCGCAAGCTCGAGCTGCGGCTGCTCGGCGAGGGCGTCACGGTGTCGCGCACGGCGGACGACCTGCTCCGCTACCACGACAAGATGTTGATCGTGGACGAGCGCGCGCTCTACGTGCTCGGCTTCAACTTCACGCGCCTCGACGGGCGCAGCCGCAGCATGGGGCTCGTGACCGAGCGCACCGAGCTCGTCGCGGAGGCCGTGCGGCTGTTCGAGGCCGACGCGCTGCGGCAGCCGTTCGAGCCCGCCACCGACTCGCTGCTCGTGAGCCCCGCCAACGCGCGCGTGCAGCTCGCCGAGCTGCTGCGCAGCGCCGAGCGCAATCTCTGGATCTACGACCCGCGCCTGCTCGACCGCCAGATGCTCTCGATCCTGCACGAACGCGCCGGCGCGGGCGTCGACGTGCGCGTGATCGGCCGCACCTCCGCGGCGGGCGCGCGGCTGCCGGTCGCGACGCTGCCCACGCGGCTCCACCTGCGCGCGGCGCTCGTCGACGAGGCGCGTCTGTTCCTCGGCAGCCAGAGCCTGCGCGTCGCCGAGCTGGATCGCCGCCGCGAGGTGGGCGTCGTGACCGACGACGGCGACGCGATCGGCCGTTACGCAGAGCTGTTCCGCGCCGATTGGAAGAGCGCCGAACGCGCGAAGTCCGAGGTCGTCGCCGAATCGCTGCCGGACGAGCCCGCGCCGGACGAAGCGCCCGTCGCCGAAGCCGCGCCGTAGCCTCGGAAACCCTGAAATTTGTACGAGCTGCAAGTAGGAGCGACGCGACGCCGCGCAGCGTACGGGGTCGATGGAGGATTCGATGAAGCGCGCAATCGCACGGTTCGCTGGCACCTTGGGTGCCATCCTGCTGGCCGCGATGGGCCAGGCGGCGGAGATCATGGGCACCGTCGTGTCCACCGATCCGGCCGCGAACACCATCGTCGTGCGGTCGGCCGACGGCCGCGAGACGGTGTATCGAACCACCGAGACGACGACGATCCAGCAGGGCGGCACCGCCGTCCGGCTGCAAGCCGTGCAGCCCGGCACGCAGGTCCAAGTGATGGCGGACCCGACGACCACGCCGGCGCCCGCAGCGGGCACGACGACGATCGTCTACCCGGTCGCCTCCGGCATCGTGCTGATGCCGACGAACGCGGCGCCCGCGCCCGCGCGCGCTGGCGGCGACACCGAGACGGAACGCGACGTCGACGTCGACATCGAGGAGAAGCACGAGAGCGACGACGACTGAGCGTCGCCTCGTTCGCCGCGCGGCGCGTTCGGGCGCCGCGCGGCGTCTCTTCGATGCCTCGTCCCGGCTACGCGCGCCTGCGGTGGGCCGCGACGCTCGCGAGCCCGGCGGTCACGAGCGCGAGCGTTCCGGGCTCCGGGATCACGACGGGTGCGACTTCGAAGTGGACGACGTGATGTCCCGCCGTCGGCGGCTGCGAGAAGTCGAATGCGACGAGATCGTTGGCCGAGAGGCCGAAGGTCGCGTGCTGCCCGATCGAGATCTGCGGCTTCACGGTGAGCGTGCTGCGCGAGGCGGAGAATGCGACGGAGCCAGACGGCGGAGCGGTGACGGTCTGCGGCGGATCCAGCTCGGTCTGCACGGGCGAGCCGTCGATCGAGCCCGTGAAGATCGGCGTGCCCACGTCGGTCAGCAGCGCGCCGTCGGCGCCGAGGTCCACGAGCGTGGCCCCGATCGTCGCGTACGAACGGTATTCGTTGAACGGAAACGTCGACGAGAACGGACGCTCTTGGAAGAAGTCGAAGGTCTCCGTCTCCGCGAGATCGTTCCGCACCGAGAAGAACGCCGTCATCCCGGCGTAGAACTGGTCGTCGCCGCCGAAGTGGAGCTCGATGCTCGGGATCGTCCAGGAGCCGTCGTTCGCCGACAGGTTCTGGCCGAAGCACGACAACTGCGACCCGAAGCTGTCCTGCACGCACTCGAGGTCGGGGAGCAGCGACTGCCCGTTCAGCGTCACCGTCACGTCGTCGGCCGTGAGCGCCAGCGCCGTGGGCGCAAGGAAGGCCAGCGGCAGCGCGGCAAACGTCACCAAGGCGCGACGAATCCGCGTGCGGCTTCGCGAGCAGAGAGATCGTTCTCGCATCGGGCTTCCTCCCTGGCGCCAACGAAAATCGACAGCCACGCTACGCGCGGCACGTCGGGCTCGCTATCCGATCCCGGACACCCCGCGATTCATTCCGTTTGCGCTCGCTCGCCGAGCCGCGATACGTCACCCCTTCGTCCCCGGACCAAGAGCGGGATCACGCCCGCGAACGCCCGCACGCGGGACGGGCGCGGAGTGCGCGCATCGCCTGGATCCCCGCGAGCCCCGCGAGCGCGCACGGCAGATCCGGACCCGCGCGACGGCTCGGGAACCTCGTAGGGCCTCCCGCCGGTGTTGCCGCCCGGTCCGTAGTTGCAGATCACGGAGTTCCCGAATGCGAGGCCCGGACACGACGCGATGCCGCAGCCGACGAGCTCGGTCGTCGCCCAGACGACCCGCGTGTAATGGCCGCAGACGGCGAGCGCCGGATCCCAGGCCAGCGGCGCGATCCCGAGCGCGCTCCGCACGTCGTCGTGCGCCGCCAGGGTGCCTGCGAGCGCGTCGTGATCAGGCATGCGCGGGTCATGCGGCGACCACTCTACGCCGGACGCGCGCTCGCTGCGGAAGAACGCGGCGCGACCGTGTCGGAAGCGGCGCGCGTCGCCGCGATCACGGACGCAGGGTGCGCCTACGCGATCGCGCCACGGCGAAGAGAGCCGCGCCCGCGGCCGCGCAAAGCTCCAGCGCCTGCGGCTCGGGCGCGTACGCGAAGCGGTAGTCGTACCCGGTGTCGGCGCTCGACGCGCTGTATTCGGAGACCGGGTCGCCGCCCTCCTCCTGCACGGACGTGATGCCGCCCCACGCGACCGTGTTGCCGAGGTCGGCGAAGGCGTTCATCGAGGCGGAGCCCTCGCCGCCGGCTTGGTAGGAGCTGCCCCAGGCGCGCGCGCGGGCGGAGATCGAGACGCTCACCAACGCTCCGTTCGCGACGGTCACGACGGCCGGCGCGGCGCCGAAGTCGTCGCCCCAGCAAGCCTGCGCGACCGAGTCGTGCTGGCAGCCGGCGCTGCGCGTCGCGTGGAAGCCCTCGCCGCCGATGGGGATCAGCGCGAAGTTCGCGCTCCACGTCGAGTAGGCGTTCGCGTTGCTCGAGCCGTCGTTCGCCGCGAAGCTCGCGAAGACGTTCCCGGACGTGGACCAGCTCGCCGTCAGCGTGAGCGGCGCGCCGATCGGCAAGCCGGGCGCGAGCAGCACGAAGCTGTCCCCCATCGCGGCCTGCACGTCGGTCTGGGCGCTGCCGCCCGACTCCGTGGTGGGCGACGCGCTTCCGGCGCCCGAGACGTTCGCCGCGACGTGGACGCCGCCCGGGCTCGCCGTCGCGGCGCCGGAGCCGAACGCGCTCCCCGCGCCGGCCGACCGCGACTCGATGTGCGAGAGGTTCAGCGTGAGCGTCTCGTGGAAGTCCGAGAACGTCTCGAACGGCGGGCTCGTGTCGCTCTCGTCGTCGTTCGTCGAGTAGTCGTGCTCGCTCGCCCCGGCGTGCACCTCGAGGTAGACCGACATCGCCGCGTGGGCGGGATCGAGCGCCGCGACGACGCAGCCGAGGACGAGAGCCACGGCGCGCGCGCGGCGCGTCGAGCCGACTTCGCTGCACCGATACCGACGCCGAGAGAAGTGGGATGCAGATCGCATGCCGGCGGAGTACCACGCGCGCGCGGCAGCCGGCATCGGCGAGATCGCCGATGGCTCCGCGGCGAGTCCGCATCAGCGCGGAACGCGCCGTCGTGGGGGACGCGGGCGCGATCCGCGATTGCTGACACCCGGCTCTCCGCGCACCTACCTCCTATTCGTGGTGCACGGCGGAAGGCTCTTCGCCGGTCGGCCCGCCACTCCCGGTTGCAGCGCCTGCCTTCGCTGACGAGGAATGCCCGGAATGACATGCCGCATGCCGAGATTCGACCGGCATGCGGCCGCCGTGGTCGCCGTGCTCGGCGTGTGTGTCCTGGCGCGCGGAGTCTCTGCGCACGACGAGCACGGCAGCGGTGGGCCCGCCGAGACCGGCGAGTATTCGCGCGCGCTCGAGCTGCGCGGCTCCGCTCCGTCGGCCGGCGACCTGCACGGCTCCTCGATCGCGATCGGACGGCTGCCTCACTTGATCGCGGTGGGATCGCCCGGCTCGAGCCGGGTCTTCCTCCACGACCGCTCCACCGGCGCCGTCGTGCGCACGATCACGAGTCCGAACCCGACGCCGGGCGATGGATTCGGTTCGGCGCTGGCCGCGCAGGGGCAGCGCCTGCTCGTCGGTGCGCCCTTCGACGACAGCGCCGGCCCCGACGCGGGCGCGGCCTATCTGTTCGACCTCGACGACCCCGGCGCGCCGGTCCTCCCGTTGCTGAACCCCACGCCCGCTCCGCTCGACGCGTTCGGCGCGGCGGTCGCGTTCAGCGCAGGTCGCCCGCTGATCGGAGCACCGGGCGACGACGCAGCCGGCCCCGACGCGGGCGCGGTCCACCTCTTCTCACAAACGGAAGTCCTGGGCCAGACGCTCACGAAGCCGCCGCCGATCGGCACCAGCGACTTCGGCCGCTCCCTCCTCGGTCTGCGCGGCTCCGCCGAGCTCATCGTGGTCGGCGATCCGGCGGATGGCGGCGACGCGCCCGGCTCCGGGGCGGTGTTCGTCTTCGAGAACGACGGGACGCTGCGCTACCGGCTCGCACATCCGGACGCCACGGCGCGCGCGGGCTTCGGAGCCGCGCTCGCGGGCGCCGGAACGCCGAGGCGCCTCGTCGTCGCAGCGCCTGCGGTCGGTGCGATCCCTGCCCTCCCCGGGAGGGTCGACGTCTTCGATCTCGACAGCGGCTCCCACGAGCGCGCGCTGGCGAGCGGCACGCCGTCGGCCGGCGACGAGTTCGGCCGCGCCCTCGTCGGGCTCGGCGCGCTGGTCCTCGCCGGTGCGCCGAAGGACGACACCGGTGCGGCGGACGCCGGCGCCGCCCATCTCTTCGATGCGACCACGGGCGTCCTGCTGAGGACGCTTCCCAACCCGACGCCCGCGACACAGGATTATTTCGGCTTCGCCGCGGCCGCCTCCTGCAATGCGTTCGCCGTCGGCGCGCCGCGCGATCGGGCGGCCGGGGGGGCGGTCACCGGCGCGGCGCATCTCTATCTGCCCACGCTGGCCGCCTGCTCGGTCTCGGGTGCGCCCGACCAGGTCGGCGCGTGGGGACCCGTGGTGTCGACGCCCGCGATCGCCACCCACAGCGCCGTCATGGGCAACGGCAAAGTCCTCTTCTGGCGCGGAAGCTCGACCCCGGCGCTGTCCTACGTGTTCGATCCGGCGACGGAAACCATCGCGCAACACGGAACGACGTCGAACGCGATCTTCTGCAACGGCTTCGCGACGCTGGCCGATGGCCGCGTGATCTCGGTCGGAGGCGGAGCCCTCGACGGCATCCCCGACACCTACGCCTTCGATCCGGAGCAGGAAGAGTGGACACGCCTGCGCGACATGCACCAGCCGCGCTGGTATCCCACCGCGACCACACTCGGCGACGGCCGCGTGCTCGCGACGGGCGGCCACGTCGTTCTCGGCGTGGAGGCCGACGTTCCCGAGATCTACGACGTCGCGACCGACACCTGGACGCAGCTCGCGAGCGCCCGCCTCGACGCGATCGGCTACTACCCGTTCCTGTTCCTGCTTCCGAACGGGAAGCTCTTCCAGGCGGGCCACCAACGATCCACCACCGAAACCCGGACGCTCAGCCTCGTGACGAAGACATGGACGGACGTCGGTGCGAGCCTCAGCTCCTTCGGCACCGCGGTGATGTACCGCCCCGGCCGTGTGCTCAAGACGGGCGGCTTCGCGTCGGGCACGGTCAGCAACCGGGCCGGGCGGATCGACATGAACGCCGCTTCGCCGGCGTGGGTCGAGACCGCTCCGATGGCGAGCCCGCGCCAGGAACACAATCTCGTGATGCTGCCGGACGGGACCGTTCTCGCCGTCGGCGGGCGGATCGCCTCGAACACGGCGCCGGCGGCGGTGCCCGCGTCGGAGGTCTGGGATCCCGCGACCGAGACGTGGACGCCGCTCGCCTGCGCGGCGGAGCCCCGGATGTACCACTCGACGGCGCTGCTCCTGCCCGACGGGCGCGTGCTCGCGGCCGGCGGCGACTGCTACCCCTCCTATCAGATCTACTCGCCTCCCTATCTCTTTCGCGGTCCGCGCCCGACCATCGCGGCCGCTCCGGCGTCGGTGGAGATCGCGAAGCGTTTCTCCGTCCAGACGCCGCAGAGCGCGGCGATCCGCTCGGTCGCGCTGCTGCGACCCGCCGCGACGACGCATTCCTGGGACATGAACCAGCGCTACGTGCCGCTCACGTTCGCGTTCGGAGCGCCTGGCTGGCTGCAGGTGTACGCGCCCGCCACCACCAACGTCGCTCCGCCGGGCGACTACATGCTGGTCCTCGTCGACGCGAACGGCGTGCCCTCCACGGCGCGCATGCTGCGCATCACGGGCGATCCGCCGGCGTGCGCCAACGCGCTCGACGACGACGGCGACGGATTCACCGACGACGAGCAGGACCCGGGCTGCGAGACCTTCGACTCCGACAGCGAGGTCGCGCAGTGCCAGGACGGCGTGGACAACGACGGCGACGGATCGATCGACTTCGACGGCGGCGCTTCGCTGAACGGCGGCGTCCCGCGCGCTTCTCCCGATTCCTACTGCAGCGAGCCGTGGATCGATCGCGAGACGCCTCCGCTCTCGAGCTGCGGACTCGGCGCCGAGATCGCGTTCGCGCTCGGCGCGCTGGCCGCGCGCTGGCGCGCGCGCCGACGCGTACGGGCGGAACACGTCTCCGACACCGATCGTGCGCAGGATCCCACTCGCTAGCCGCGCACTCGTCGCTCTCTACGAAACGCGAACGACCCGAGAACGGCCTGCGCAGCTAGCGTCGCGATTCTTCGAGCGACGGCGGACACGCCGCGGATTCTGGTGGGCCGCCCGGGACTCGGACCCGGGATGAGAGCGGGTAAGAATTGATCTGACCAAACTCTTCAGCCGAGGCCGCGTGGATCCAGTGTGGATCCGCGGAGCCCACATCAACTCGGATGAGCCGATTGAGCGCGAGCGCAACAAGACCGCTGCCCCTACTGCGGCACGACCGTACCTCAAGCGCTCCTGGAACAGCCGAAGGGACCGCATTCGCGCGCTGCGTTTTCCTGCGATGACACTGCCAGACCCATCAGTGTCAACCAGACCGCGCCGCGTCTACGCTGATGGCACCAGATCCCGGAAGTCTCGGTAGCCCAGCACACCCAGCTTGTTGACGACCCGACTCGCGTTATAGGCGAGTCGTACATCCGAAAGAGCTCTCCTCAGGACAACCTTAATATGCTCGCGCACATGCGAGATCTCCCAATGATCGCGATATGCGTCGATGAAGGCGTCGACTACCTCGATAGCATCTTGAATGTGCGTATCGGAAACCTTTGTAAGTCGATCCATGACATCTGATATGTCATCCACTGCGTGTGCCCACCGGAGCACATACTTCAACTCCGTCAAAGACCAGCTCTCTTCGAACACGCCCGAAGAAAACCAGGTCCCAAACGGAGCGAGCTCGGCGAATCGATTGGGCGATCCGCTTGAACTACGCAGCGCGCGCGTCCAGTGGTGCCAAAGTGCAATGAGCCGGCGAACCGCCTGCTGTGGAACCGTGCCGCTTGTCGATTCCAGCATTGATCCTGTCGCGGATAGCACGTCACGCCGTGAGTCGGGATCCGCTCCAGCAATGAAGCGACCGACTAGAGACTGAGCCGGATCGTCACCCAACCTCCCCCAAAGGAATAGCGTGACAAGATGGACTCCAAGAGCAGACACCGCCGTCGTGCCGCCGCTTATCACTCGCCTTCTCGGAAGAAGCGCGATGTTTTGTGCCGACCACTCGTACTGTGGTTCAAGCATGTCAAAGACGGACGAGTAAACGCGATTCATAACGAGATATGTTTCCCAAGCGACGCCCCCTAGTCCCGAAGCTGGCTGCGAAGAGAAAATGCGATCCTTCCAGAGCGACGCCCAGTTGTTGTCGAGCAGCACGATCTGCGGAAACCACTGCCCGTAGACTGAACGAATCGCCGCTGAGTGTTCCATCTCAGGATTGAGCCGGTCTTCCAGCGCCCGCTGTACTTCGGGAAATCGCTGAAAGCATTGATAACTCGTGGCGCCGACGGGGAGAGTGCAAAGGTCGGCCCTCCTCAGCCGCCAGAAGGCATAGTTGAACACCGCGTGGAGCGCCTTGCCGCGCACTGTGTTGATCGACTTGTTGAGAGGCGAGCCTGTCTCCGACGAGTCAACAGAGGAATCCGCTTCCTCAGCGCCTGTGTCACTAAGCGGCTCATCGTCCTGCAAGAGCGTCGAAATGATCCGCCAAATGGCGGGCTGGCACGTCTCGCCCGCTTCGGCTTTACCTTCGCGAAGGGCGTACTCCATTACAGACAGGATCTCGCTCTTCGTCCAACGCCACCCGGTTTCCCCGTGCTCCCATGACCGAACAGCATTTGCTTCGACTTCTACATCCGGCTGACTCAGCACCCATTCAGCCAGTTCCAGGAGCGGCTTCCAGGAGATCGCGACTTCTCGCTCCGCCGCGTGGCGCGCAGCGGAGAAAAGTGAGCGCACGTAGACAGGAGCGAGCCCTTTCATCTTTATCGCAAGCCTAGGAATGCGCTGCGGATCAGCACGAAGCGCTTCGCTGAACGCGTCCGCGAGCCCTGTTCGCGTCGGCGCATCGAAACCGCTTTCGATTGGAGCCCAGTCCCGGAGAAACGAGACGAGATCGTCGTCTGATAGTGGCCTCAGGTCTTCCGCTGAACTCGGACTCCGACTCCCCACGAATCGGGACGCGTAGAAGTGTGGAAACTCCGGATGATCGGGATTGCCCCATCTCTGAACGAGCTGATCGTATTCCGCTCGCCATCGCGGCGGAAGATCAGCGGCGATGGCAGCAAGCCGATTACGCCGCCACAGTTGGATGCGGCGCTGAGCAGCAGCTTGCCCCGTCGGCTCCTCATCGTCAGACCCACTGATGTCCAGATACTCGACAGACGGCCCTGCCTCGATCCATGAAAGAATCTCTTCCGCCGCCACAGGTGAGAATCGACGAAAAGTCTGTTGCAGCAGAAGCACATACTCGTGTTGATACTGATCAAACCGAGCTTTCGAGCGAGCAAGCCGCTCGGAGTGGTTCACGTCAACGTCGACCAATACGCGCGCGAGGTGCAGTGCGATTCGATCAAAGATGCGCCATTGCTGAGCCGTGAGGTGGTCTAGCACCATCGCGAGTTGCTCCGCGCCGGCGCGGCCCAGCGACTCTGCAACGTCGCGAACAGCAGATACGAGATACTCGCGGATCGTGGTGTCCAGATTCTGTTCGTGATCCTCGACGGCCGGCCGCCAGATCTCGGATAGGTCGTTCGGCTCAGATCCGGAGGTACGCTCCAATTCGATTACTTCTGATAGGAGTGTGGTAATGAGCTGGAGCGTGGCCGACCCATCGGCACATGCGAGAGCCGCGAGAGGCGCCGTGAGTAGTTCTTGGTATTCGAACGGGCTGAGCTTGGCCGGAACTGCGCGATCGCCATGGCGAATGCTGGAGTCCGAGTCTGGTGCGAAGCTGAGCAGGGCGGACGCGAGTTCGAGGGCAATGCCGACCTGGCCACCTTCTGCAAGATGCGAAAGAAGTTTTCCGTACGGGTCCCCGATTAGCAGGCGCGTCCCGCTATCGCGCAGCCAACGCGCCTCGCCGGACGCCAGCGGAGCAGCTAGATCTGCGGGCATACCGCATGCGGCTTCTACGATGTCCTCATGGACCCTTGCATTTTCGGTGCGCGGAAGATCTAGCAAGACACGTTGAACGTCTTGCGGAGACCGGCTTGCCATCCTCGCCAAGTATCGGGATTCAGGCCATACAGGGACGCGGATGTACTCGCCAACCCGCTCTATGTCAGGCGGCTCGGCGAAGAAAGGAGGGCTCGCTTGCTTAAGCGGAATGATCCAACTGGGATCGTTCAGCTGGTCAAAGAAGTACTCGTAGTTCGCTCTCCTCTTGCGAATCTCCGCGATAGCACGTTGGACTGTCTCTTGAGTGGGCATCCTACGCACCCTCGCCAATCAGCTTGTCGATCACGGCGTAATCCTCGTATGGCGCCGGCAGCAGCCAAGCGATCAAGAGTGATTCAAGGATTGAGATCTGCTTCAAAGTGTCTTCCACGGACGCCTGTTTTCCGTGATGCGAGACCGAGACAAAGAACTGCCTTAAACGTTCCCATTGGTCTACTTGCTCGTCCTCGAGCGCGGGAGGGAGTTGCTGACCAGAGCCGTCCATCAACCGAATGACACTCCGCGTCTCATCCTTTCGCTTAGGCAGATGCTGCAATAGCCACTCGAAAAACGTGTTCGCGGCATCAAGGAACGCGCAAATCCTGCCATCTACCTGCGACGGCCAATCTCCTCCATTTCCATGCTTCTCGACCAGTTTCTTCCACGAGTCTTGGAGGTTGCGAACCTTTTCCTTCAGCGTAAGTTTGTGCTCGGGCATCGGAACATCAAATGAGGCGGGCAAGCGCGTCATGAGCTCGCGCATCGAGTGACACGCTTGTGGGACGCAGTCCGCATCGGGGTGCCGGCTGAGCGCCTGATATGCACCCAAGTACATTTGAGCGAGCGCATCACTCTTTGAGCTGAGTTCTTCCAGGAGGGCTGGGATTGCTCCCGCGCCACTGGCGTGAGGCTTTATCGATGGCGGGGACGACGACGGTATGTCACTCGCGCCGTCCGCTAGGAAGTCCGCGGGCGGCGACACCGCTCCGCCGGGCGTTTTGTCGGCCGCCACGGCTGTTCGAGGCTGCGAACCGGCTGCATCGGTCTGCTCCGCGTTGCCTTCGGCTTCTCGTTGTCTCGACACGGCGCTGATGTAATTGCCACCGCCCGAGCATTGAGGCAAGTCTGATCGGCGCATAGGAAGAACAAGCGGTCGTTTGCGCGCCGAGAAGACCCGCTATGGCAACTCCCGGCCGCCCCGGGAGCCGCTCGAGGATTCGCTCGCGCGCCGGCGGGTCAGTTTGGCGCGCACGTGCGGAGAGCCAGCCCGCCGAGTTCGATCGCGACGAGCGCCAGCGAGCCGGGCTCGGGGACGAGATCGAAGCGCACGGACACACTGCCCTCGCGCACAAGGTCCTCGAGGGTCGAAACGTTCGTGCATCTCATCATTTTGTTGGTTTCCCCCGCTCTCGGCAGGCCGCTCACGCGAAGCTTGCCGTCGAACACCTGCACAATCGAGCCACCTCCGCGCGAACGAGTTGAACGATGGCCGTCGAGAAGGGACGCCGGCGAACTCCGCGCACTCCCGGCCGCCAGCGGCCGCCGGGCGGGGGAGGCGGGATCGCGTCGTGTCGCGGCTCGCGACGGCGGGAGCTCTACGTCGCGACCGATCGCTGGCCGGGCGTGGTACCGGTCGCGCTCCCGAAGCCGGACGTCCAGGCGACGATCGGCGACGTGAAGGACGACTATGCGTCGTGCCCGTCACCGGCGCGGAGCACGACCGCGCGAACGCAGAGAACGCGCTGTTTCGTGCTCCGGACCCTCTTCCCACCGCGCCACTGCCTGCGGCTCGATCGGAAGACGCGCGCAGGCGCCTGCGGCGACGCTCCCCGCATCGGGCTACGGTCGCGACGCCGTCCGAGGAGACGCTCCGTGATCGAAGTCCACCATCTGAACAACTCGCGCTCGCAGCGCATCCTGTGGCTGCTCGAAGAGCTGGAGCTGCCCTACGAGATCGTCCACTACCAGCGCGATCCGCAGACCAACCTCGCGCCCGAGTCGCTGAAGAAGATCCATCCGCTCGGCAAGTCGCCCGTGGTGAAGGACGGCGACACGGTGGTGATCGAGTCGGGCGCGATCATCGAGTATCTGGTGCGCAAGTACGGCAACGGACGTCTGGCGCCGCCCGAGTCGTCGCCCGACTTCGTCCGCTACCTGCAGCTCCTGCACTACGCCGAAGGCTCGGCGATGCTGCCCGTGATGCTGCGCCTCTACGTCAGCCGCCTCGGCGACGCGGGCGCGCCGCTCGCGCCGCGCATCGCCAGCGAGATCGAGACGCACATGGGCTGGCTCGACGCGGAGCTCGTGAGCCGCGACTGGTTCGTCGGCGACGCGCTCACGGCCGCCGACATCCAGCTCTCGTTCGTGATCCAGGCGACGCGGCTGCTCTACGGCCTCGATCACTTCCCGAATCTCGCCGGCTTCCTCGGGCGCATCCACGCGCGGCCCGCGTACAAGCGCTCGCTCGAACGCGGCGGGCCCTACGCGTTCTGACGGGTTCGACCGCGATGCCGGAGTCCGCTCGCGGTCGGAGCGATCACTCGTCGCCGGTCGTCTTCCCGTCGTCCGCGCTCCGGACGTTGACCTGCGTCTTTGCGTCGGCGGGCTGACCGACCGGATCGCCCTGCCGCGTCGCGCTGTCGACGGTCACCTCGGTGGACTCGCTCGTCGTCTTCGCCGCGTCGCGCTCGCCGCTGGATCCGGCGCATGCGGCGACCACCAACGCGAGTCCGAACGCAGCCAATGCCCGTGTCATGCATCTCTCCTTGCAGGTTCGCCGCCACGCTAGCGCCGCTCACGCGCCGGCGCGCCGCGCCGGCTCGGTCGCGCGTTCACCGCGTCGCCGGCCTCTTGCTTCCGACGCTGGCGTGCGCCCTGATGTTTGGCTTCGCGGCCAGAGCTTCGAGCAGAGCTCACCGGCGATTCGAGGATCCCGCGCGCGGCAACGCGAAAACCTTCTACGAGATCGTCAAGCCGCAGCTGGGCCGCTGGGACGAGCTGGCCGCCCGCGGCTCGATCTTGGTGCCCATCATGGTCTACGGCGCGGTGGATGGAACGCCTTTCGAGCGCCGCCGCAAGAAGTACGACATGTCGATCGCGCAGCGACTCGACGCTGGCGACGCTTCGGCCCGTTGACCCAAGGAATACACCGTGTTTCCCTTGGCTCATGCCCATGCGAACCTTGCGTGACAAGAAGTGCGTGATCACGGGCGCAGCCACGGCATCGGCCGCGCCACCGCGCTCGCAGCGGCCGCGGAAGGCGCCGCGCTGTGTCTCACCGACCGGAACGCCGCGCTGCTCGACGAGCTCTGCGCCGAGCTGTCGCGCAGCGGGGCCGTCGTGCTCGCCTCACGCGCGCTCGACATCGCGGACTTCGAGGCTGTCCGAAGCTTCGCGGAGTCGATTCACGCCGAGCACGGCTCCGTGGACGTGGTGATGACATCGCTCTGGTCGGCCAATACGAGATGCTGGTTACCACCATCCAGGCGCTGCGTATCGCCCGGGACTTCTAGCGCGCTGCCTTGCGCGCGGGCCGGCGCGTGACGCCCTCGGCATCCCCTGCCAGCGCCGCGGAGGCGAGCCGCGTCATCACCTTGCGTGCACGATCGATGTTCGCGTCGCTCACCTTGCGGCCCTCATCGCCCTCTTCGAGCACGATTCGCGTCACGCCTTCGAGCGCCAGCACCAACGTCCGATAGAGCAGCGCATCGCTGCGCCCATAGCCGAGCGCGCCCGCGGCCCCGACGAACAGCGCGACCAGCTCCGCATGCACCTGCATGCGCCGCGCGTGTAGTAGCGACTCACGGCGCTGCGCCTCGCCGCCGAGCACGAACATCAAGCGCCCGCGAACGCTCGCGTTGCGCAGATGCGCTTCGATGCACTGCTCGACTTGCCGCAGCGGATCGACCTCCTTCGCCACCGCGCGCCGGCACGCCGCGAGCAGCTCGTCCGTCCCCACCCGATACAGCGCGACGAGCGCCTCTTCCTTGTTCGCGTAAAACCGATAGTACGTGCGCCGCGAAACCCCCGCCTCCGCAAGAATGTCTGCGACCGAAGCCGAGCGCACCCCCACCCGCGCAAACACCTTCGCCGCCCCCTCCAAGATCGCCGCACGCGCATTCGCCTCGCCGAGCTGCACCCCCGAAGCCCCCGGCGCACGCCTGCGACCCATCATCCCACCCATGCTAGCGGCGCAAAGGGGGACGGTTTTCGCTTGTTCACGTCACGTCGCTGTCGCCCGCGTGCGCTCGAGCAGCAGCTCAGCGTCGCCACCTTCTTCTGGTGGCAGGTGATCGGATGGGTCGCGGACCTCGCCGACTATGCCGAGCGCGTGGGCACCCGCCTGCGCCTGCTGATCGCCGACTGAGCTAGCCCGAGGTCGGCTGCCCCGGCACGTCGCCGCTGCGAGGCACGAGCCGCTTCGCGGCGCGCTGTTCGTCGAGCAGCCGCGCGAGGCGCAGCTCCATCGCCGCCCAGGCCGGGTCGCCGGCGAGGTTGCGCAGCTCGAGCGGGTCGTTCGTGACGTCGTACATCTCGCGCTCCTCCGGGCGCGCGACGAACTTCACGCGCTCCGTGGCGGGAACGGAGCGCTCACCCGGCACGCTCGGGTCGCTGGGCTGGACCGTGATCACCACGTCCTTCGCGGGCTCGAGCAGCGGCGCGGGGTCGCTCCAGTACTGGACGTTGTCGAAGTAGCGGCTGTACTTCCACACGACGCCGTCGAGCTCCACGATCACCGCCTCGATGTGGTTGGGCTGGATCACCGAGTCGTAGGCGATCCCGTACACGTTCTCCTGGTCGAGTCCGCGGCTCGGGTCGTCGTCGGTCATGAAGAAGATCGGGTCGTGGACGGACTCGACGCGGCCGAGCGCGAGCGCCGAGAGGTCGCGGCCCACCGGCGGCAGCGCGTCGCTGTGGCCGACGCTCGCCTCCGGGAGCAGCTCGGCGGGGTCCAGATCGCACAGGCCCAGCAGCGTCGGCAGCAGGTCGACGTGGCTCGTGACGGCGTGCACGTCGTCGCCGCCCGCGAACAGCCGGCGGTTCGAGAGGATCAGCGGGACGCGCAGGGCCTCGTCGTAGGTCTGGTACCACTTCTGGTGCATGTAGCCGTGCGCGCCCAGCAGGTCGCCGTGGTCGGAGGTGAAGACCACGATCGTGTCGTCGAAGAAGCGCGAGCGGCGCAGCGCCTGGTAAACCCTTCCGAGCTCCTCGTCGACGTTCTTGTGCAGCTGGTAGTAGAAGCGGAAGTAGTCCTCCGGCGGGATCGCCTGCATCCACTCGTGGTACGAGGTGCGGTAGCTCTCCTGACAGGACGGCTTCGTCGACAGGTCGTCGCCGAGCGTCTGCTCGAAGAGCACCGGATCGAAGAGCTCCGCGAAGGCGGGCACCACGTCCTCGACGTCGAAGTCGAACTCGCCGGTGTGGCGGGCGAACCAGCCCCACAGCGCGATGTCGTGCGGGTTCACGAACGACGAGACCAGCAGCCAGGGCGTGCGGTCGCGCGAGGCGTCGAGCTGGCCGATCAGGTCGACGGTCTGGGAGGCGAAGCCCTGGTCGCGGCCGAGGCGCCCGTCCGAGGGGCTCGAGCCCGTGTCGAGCGGCCTGCTGCCGTGCGGCTCCGGGCCGATCCAGCCCTCGAAGCCGAAGCCCGCCAGCCGGTCGGCCTGCTGGTAGAGCGCCTCGCGCGCCGGGTCGCGCTGGCCCTGGTCGTCGTAGCTCGGGATCGGCGCGTGCGTCCCCGGCACCTGGAGGTCCGCGTCCGAGACGTGCCACTTGCCGCGGTAGAAGCTGCGGTAGCCGCCGGCCTGGAACCAGTCGCCGAGCGTCGGAACGCTCGCGGTCTCCAGCCAGAACACGTCCGGGTCGTTCGCCGACTTCGCCGCGCCGGTGGTCTGGCTGACGCCGTGCAGCGACGGGTACTGGCCGGTGAAAATCGATGTCCGGCTCGGTGCGCACGCGGTCGACGCCGCGTAGTGACGGTGGAACTCGATGCCGGTGCGGCGCAGCTCGTCCTGGGTGCGCAGGTAGCGGGTGCGGAAGCGGGCGAGCCCGCCCGCCTCGTACACCGGCGGGTAGCGCATCTCGTCGACGAGCAGGAAGAGCACGTTCGGGTGCGCCGGAAAGCGGCCGGGCGGGCGGGGCCGCCGGCGACCGCGGCCGTGCGCCGCGGCCGCACCGCCGAGCCCGCTCGCGAGCGCGAGCGCGCCGGTCGCCTTCAGGAAGTCCCTGCGTGTGGGCTGCTTCGGCTTCGTCATGCTGCTCTCCTCCTGCTGCGGCGCGGGGGCCGGGATCTACCGCTTCGCGTGTCGCGGCTTCGCTGCGGGCTTCGCGGGGCCGCCCTTCCCGCGCCCGCCGTGGCCCTGCCCGTGCGGGGCGAAGGCGACCTCGGCGGTGTGCACGCTGCCGTCGACCAGCGCGATGCGGAGCTCGCGGCAGCTGCCCTGCCAGGCGCGCTCGGTCGCCCATCCGAAGCGGTACGGGCGCGGCCCGCGCTGCCAGCGGAGGCCCGCGCGGCCGCGGGCGGGCTCCGGCGCGGCGAGCGCCGCTCCGCTCCTGCAGTCGACCGCCTGCGAGCTCAGCGCGCCGATCGCGTCGAGGCCGCGGTCGCCGCCGAGCGAGAAGGCGACCGCCACGGTGGCGCCCGCGCGCGCGGGCGCGGCGCCGCGCTCACCGACCTTCCCGACGAAGCGGAACGGGAAGCGGACGTGGACCGGGAAGACGGCCTCGGTCGTCGACCCGTCGGCGTCCGTGGCGGCGCAACGCACCTCGGTGGTGCCGAGCTGGAAGCGCGTACCCGACGCGGGGAAGCAGGCGACCGGCAGCGCCCCGTCCTCGGGGTCCACGGCCTGCACCTGCGCCGCGTAGTCGACGGGCACGGTGATCTCGTGGTGCGCGAGCGCGCTGGTGGCGCCGTGCGGCACCTCCTGCACGATCGGCGCGGGTGTCTGGAGAGCCGGCGCCGACTGAACGTTCGCCGGCGGCGCGATCCACTTGTCGAACCAGGCGTCGAAGTCGGCGCCGCACAGCTTCGGCACCTGCGTGCGCCCGTTCAGCGCGGTGCGCGTGCGGACCTGCCCGGTCGCGGGCTCGCTGGCGCAGGCAACGGCGTTCGCGTCGAGCACCGGCCAGTGGTACTGGGCGTGCAGCGACGAACGCGGGACCTCGACGATCCCCGTGTCCTCCGACACGTCGCTGTGATCGTCGACGAGCGACTTCCAGGAGCGGTACTCGACGAGCCACCCGGGCGGAGCCGGGTAGAAGGTCTGCCCCTGCGGGTGGCTCGAGCTGTTGCACCGGTACTCCTGCATCGTGTAGAGGAAGTCGAAGAACGGCGTGTCGATGCCGGCGTCGTCGAGCGTCCCGTGGTCGTCGCTGTTGGCGGTGTAGCAGGTGGCGTTGCTCTGCGAGTGGTCCCGGGCGCCGTGCATGAGGTTGCCGAAGCCGGAGCTGCAGAAGGGCTGGTCCGAGTTGCCCTTGTTCATCGGAAGCAGGCGACCTTCGTCGCCAGGAAGTGCCATTCGTTCGAGCCGACGACGTTCTCCTGCTTGACGTCGTGGCCGCTGGCGTCGACGTCGCCGGTGAAGTACACGCGCGCGGTCTCGGCGCCCGCGAGGCCGTGCGTGTCGGTGAGGAGCTGCGCGAACGTCGTGCCGCTGCCGGACCAGGGCTGCGCGAGCGCCGTCCACTCGCTGGCGGGCGCGGGGCGCCACGTCGTGTAGCCCCCGTTGGCGCCGTAGCGGATCGGCTCACCGCTCCCGTACTGCTCGAAGCTCGCGTGATCGTAGGGGCCGACGCCGGGGCCGCAGGGCTGGTGCGAGGTGCTCTCCTGGCAGCTCGTGGCGTAGCCGCCCTTCGCGAAGAAGTCGTCGACGTCCTTGACCCACACGAAGCCGCTCGGGTTGCGCACCTGCACGACCGGGTCGTCGGGGTCGTAGTCGAAGTCGGCGTCGGGATCGGAGGGCGGGCCGCTCCCGTAGGGCGCGCCGAGCTCGCCGTACTGCGCGCGCAGGTTCGTGCGCACGTTCGCGAAGCCATCCTCCGCCTCGACGCACCAGGTGAGCACGTCGCCGCTCGCCTCGGCGCAGATCGAGGGCACCTGCTCCTGGGCGAGCGAGCCGGGGTCGTTGCCGGCGGCGAGCCAGGCCTCGAGCGCCCTCCAGTGGTAGGCCTCGGTCAGGAGCAGCGCGCCGCGCGCCTGGTACTCGGCGTAGTAGCCGGCCAGGTCGTCGAGCTGTTGGAAGTAGGGGCGGTCGTCCCACTCATCGCTCGGCGGGTCGATCAGCTGGCCGCACGCCGAGAGCACGCCGACGGCGCTGGCCTGGTCGCGCAACGCGTCGTCGAGGCCGACCAGCAGCTGCTCGAGGGGCGGGTAGGCGGGCGGATCGCCCTCGAGCACCTTGCGAAACAGCGTCTCCATCCGGCTCGTGACCTCGAGCCCTTCCTGCGCGTCGTCGACCAGGTCCAGATAGCTGTCGACGGCCGGCGCCGCGCCTCGCCCCACCCAGGTGTCGATCGCCTGGAGCGCCGTGCGCACGGCGTCGACGTTGGCGGCGTTCTGGCACTCCTGCTGCTCGAGGATCTCGATCACGTCCTCGAGCTCGGTCTCGATCTCGATCAGGGTCATCTCGATCTCGGCGAGCGCGTCGAGGATCGCGGCGTCCGCGCCCGAGCCCGACTGGAGCCCGAGCGAGGTCAGCGTCCACCCCATCACCTCCTTCGCGATCACGCTGTTGGTCTTCTTGGCGAGGCCGTTCGCGAGGCCCTGCATGAGGTCCGCGACGGCCGCGGACTCGTCGTCCTCCTGGGCCGGGCTGGTCGCCGGGGCGAACGCGAGCAGGAGGGCGGCGGCGAGCGCGAAGCGGCGCATCGGGGACTCCTTGCGAGGGGGGCCGGGGGCGCGGCGGTCCCAGAGATCGCGTGAGGTCATGGTGAGTGTTGCCTCACTTACCGCATTCTTTTACGCTGCCCGGCACATGAAGTCAACGCGCCCGCCCCGGATGTCGGGGCCGGAACGCCGCGGCCAGCTCCTCGAGGCGGCCCGCACCGTGTTCGCGCGCGACGGCTACCGCGCGACGACCGCCGACGTGGCCGCCGCGGCCGGGGTCAGCGAGGCGCTGGTCGTCAAGCACTTCGGCAGCAAGGAGCGGCTGTTCCGGGCCGCGATCGTGGAGCCGATCGTGCAGCTCGTGGAGTGGGCGCTGCGCGAGGGCCGGCGGACGGTGGAGAACGCCGAGGCGCTCGATCCCGCCGGCCATCTGGAGCGGCTGATCACCTTCGGCGCGACCTGGGGCGCGCTCGTGCGCGAGCACCGCGGGCTGCTGCTGAGCGCGCTACGCGACTCGGCCGCGTTCCCGCAAGACGCCGCCCAGCTCCACGCGAAGGTGCGCGAGCTGCTCGACGGCCTGGCTCGCATGCTCGAGCGCTTCTCGGGCCGCGAGCCTTTCACTGCCTTCGATCCGCGCGCGTCCGTCTACGCCGGGGTCGGCGCGCTCACGATCGGCGCCCTCTACGCCGACGACCCCGTCGCCTTCGCACGCGGCTACTTCGAGATGACGCTGCTCGGCCTGCTCACGCCGGAGGGTCGCCGCGCGCTCGGGCGCTGAGCCGGGATCCGGCGCGCGGCGGGGTTCGTCCGGGCGCCAGGAGCCCGACCGTGGAAGCCGTCACGATCTTCGCCGATCCGCAGGCCTACACCGACCCCGAGCGCTGGCACGCCGTGGCCGCGCGGCTTCGCCGCGACGACCCCGTGGCGCGCATCGAGGCGGACGGCTTCGACCCGTTCTGAGCGGTCACGCGGCACGCAGACGTGATCGAGGTCGAGCGCAGCGTCGTACGGTGAAAACCCGACGACTCCGGGCGCCTCGGCTCTGCCTCTCCATGCCGGCGTGCTCGCGGTGTCGCCCGTAGCCAGCCAGGCTGCTTGTCCCACCTACCCGATCGGACTCTGCACGACGCCACGCTTCTGTGTACGCGTCGACACCGCGGCCGACGCCGACTCCGGGACCGACAATCCTGGGCCGCAACTCGTGCAGAGCGCGCTCCGACATCGATCGACCAGTCGGCCACGGCGGGCACGCAGGATCTCGTCGCCGACTCGGAGGTCACGTCTGTCGACGACACCGGCCTGCTCTCGAGCACGGGCCATGCGTCGGCGGGATCGAGCGGCGGCGAGGCACCGGGGTCCAGTGCCACGACGAACGGCTTGAGTGTCTTCCGGACCAGGATGCCGGATTCGACGTCACCGCTTCCGGAACCGACGGCGAAGAGGCGCTGGGATCCGTCCCTCTCGATCTCAGCGGGGCGATCTGCGACGGCGAAACACGCTTGAGCTTCGTCGGCGCGCGTTCGTTCCGGGATCTCGACCCTCTGGTCGGGCTGTCGACCCGCGAGTACGTGGCCAGCACCGGCATTCTCGCCGACATTCCGCTCGATGCGACGACCGAGTTCAGCGTCGGCCCATTCACGGTCCCGACCGACCAATCGCTCCAGTTCGAGGTCCGAATCGCGCAGGATGTCATCGCGATCGCGACCGGCGGCAGCGCCTCCGCCACGGCGGACTTCGTCGTCGAGCTCGGGGACACCGGCGGTGGACCGGTCTTCGACCTGCCGCCGGGCCACACCGCGAACTCCGTGAAGCTCGGGATCGTCGACAGCTACCTGCCGGAGCTGGCGCCGGCTCCCGCCGCCGCGACGATGCTCGCAACGCTCGCCTGGCTGGCGAATCGACGCCGGCCCTCGGTGCCGAGGGGCGCTCGGACTCGCCCTTCAACCGGCCTGCGAGGCTCAGGTGGTGGCGCGTCAGCCGCCCGTCGCAGCCTCGCTCGGACACGGGTCGAGTCGCAGGGAGACGGCGGCGTCGCGGGCCTCCCGCGGGTAGAGGCCGATCGCCGCGGCCGCGCGAGCCACCGCGTACCTCTCCACCTTGAGCGCGTGGATGGCCCGGACGGTCGGGCGGTCCTCGTGGAGGGTCGGCACCACGCAACGGGTCTCGCCGCGCCGGAGCAGGTCGAGGCGCGCGCCGTCTAGCGAGTGCTCGAGCGCCTTGCTGCGCGCCATCCCGACCCACGCGCCGTCTTCGCGGTCCACGATCCAGAGCCGCAGCTCGGCGGGCCAGCCGGCGCGATCGGTGGCGTAGAGCGACACCACCTCGTCGAGCTCGGCCATCGTGGCGTAGAGCGCTGAGAAGAGGACCACGGGGCTCGCCACCAGCGCGATCCATCCGAACGTGCGCGGGAGGCCGGGCCACAGCAGCAGGCCGCCCAGCAGCAGCGCCCCCACGCCACCGAACAGGTTCCCGCCGCGGGGCATCGCGTAGGGGCCTTCGTGCTGGAGGCGGACGGCGAAGACGGCGAGGCCGAGGGCGATCAGGACGAAGCCGACGACGGTCCGGAGCTTCGACGACTTCGCGGCTTCCCTCACGGCGGTCCTCTCGAGGCCCACAGGCTACCTCAGGTGCTCTCGGTCCTGTGTGCCGGCGGCCCGACGTCCAGATCCCCTCGCGCGCGACGCTCGAGCGGTGACGTCCGCCCCCGACACGCGCGCGAGCCGCGCGAGGCGCGCGGGAGGACTGCGAAGCGGAGCGCACGCGTATAATGCGGCATCCCTGCCCCCCGATGAGGTGCTGATCTCGATGCGCTCGCGCTGCATTGCGTTCGCCGTTCTGACGCTGCTCCTGGCGGGGCCTTCCCTCGCCGCACCGCCCGGCACGGGCTTCGTGCACGTCGCCACCGCGCAGAACACGCAAGGCGACATCACCCAGCTCGATCATCTGCTCTTGAACGACCAGCCCGGCGCCGTCCCCCTCGTGACCCACAACTGGAATCCCGGCGGGCCCGCGCTCGGCGTGGACAACCACAGCGACGTGCGGGTCTTCTACGACGCCCTGGAAGGACGCTGGACGCTCGCCAACGAGGACGGCACGGACATCGCCGTCGGCGCCGCCTTCAACGTCTTCGTTCCGTCCGAAGAGGCGGATGCCTTCGTCCACACGACGACCGAGGAGAGCATCACCGGCAACTGGAGCACGATCGAGCACCCGGCCACCGACGACGCTCCCGACGCGATCGTCTTCGCCAGCCACGCCGGGATCACGGATCACCCGCATCCCCTGGGCGTCTGGTACACCGGGGACGCCCGCTGGGCCGTCTTCAACGAGGACGAGGAGGTCGACATGCCGGCGGATCTGTCCTTCCACGTCTTCGTCGGCCCCGACGACCCCGACGTCTTCGTGCACACCGCGGAGGAGGACACGATCACGGGGCATACGACCACGATCGACCATCCCCGGGTGAACGACGATCCGAACGCGATCCTGCTGGTCACGCAGAGCTGGAATCCGGGCGGGGGCGCCGGGATCTACAACGAGAGTTCGGTGGCCGTCTACTACGTGCCGGGCCCGGGCCGCTGGCGGATCTTCAACCAGCTCGGAGCTCCCATGCCGGTGGGCACCTCGTTCCACGTGGCCGTCGTGCCGGAGCCGGAGGCGGCCCTCGGGCAGGGAGCCGCGCTGGCGCTGCTCGGACTGGTGTGGCGCCGGTGGAGGGCTCGCGTGCGAAGCTAGGGAGGCAGGCAGGTGCGACCGCGGCTCGAGTCGGCAGGTGCGTGCGCGTTGTCGCGGCATCGCTCGTGGCGGAGGGGAGGTCTCCTCGCTCGCGGGCGAGCACGGCGTGCTCGATCCGTCCGTGGCGCTCGGCGTGCCGATGCGCGCGACGCTCGGTGGTGAAGACCGCAGCTTCAGCGACGGGCTCACCATCGCCGCGCGAGGGCAGTGCGCCCCTGCTCGCCGGCGAGCCCGGCGTCGTGCTGAACCTCCTCGGTCTGGCGCTCGAGGATTCGAGCAATCGGTCGCCACGGCGAGGCATGCCGTGCCCATGGAAGATGCTCCGAGATGGATTGCGCTCCCACCCGACCCGGCGGTTGCCAGCTTCGTGCCCCGCTTCGACCAGCGTCCCTGCACTGCGCGTGCGCTCGAGAATGCCGGCGCGGGTGGTCGCGTGGCAGAGCGTTCACCTTCCGCTCGCGGACCAACGTCCAGAGGTGTCCTCGGTGGATGGCAGCACCGCCGTCAGGACCACACTCTGTCCACGGCAGAGGGAAAGCACGCCGACTGGCCGATCGACTGCACTCGCGAGACCACGTGTGCTGCGGATCGAAACATCCAAGTCAGATCCGAGTGACTGCGAGCCGCGAGCGCTGACTGCGCATGGTGAGACGGATCACGTTCCGTGGAGCTGCACGCCGCGCGCCGCCTCGGTGCGATGCGGAAGTCCGTTCTCCAGCGTTGTTGCGCGAGCGAAGGCGACTGGCGGCTCCTCGCTCTCCACGAGCCGCCAATCGGGGACCTGGCTCGTCGTACGCGGACGTGCGCGCCACGAGGCGCTACGCGCGCCTCGCGGACCAGCGCACCGTTCGGTGTGAGCCGGCGTACCGGCGGATGCGCGCGGTCCCCGCGAGCGCCGCGACCGCCGCGATCCTCGCCGCCGCGGGCTCCGGCGCTTCGACGGCGCCGACGTCGCACTGCGCGATCGTGTCCGGATCGCCGCCGTCCACGGGGCGCGGGAAGCCGCGCTGGTCGGTGGGCGGGCAGCCGGTCGCGAGGCCGCCGTCGATGAGCGGGCTGCCAGGGAGAGGCAGGATCGTGAAGGTCGGGCCGCCGTTGTCGTCGATGCCGCCCAGGATGGGATCCGTCGAGTTCAGATCGCCGGGCCCGTCGAGGACGCAGCTTCCGTCCGACGCGAGGTTGCCGCCGAGCGACGCGACGCTGCCGCCGGTGCCGTCGCACTCGAGCGATTCGAAGGCGCCGTCGCGGTCCCGGCTGCGCGAGAAGACGGTGTTGCGCGCGGCGACCGTGCCCGCGGTCAGGAAGACGGCGCCGCCGTGGTCGGCGCGGTTGTCGTCGACCGTCACGTTCTGCAGCTCCACGCTGCCGCCGCCGGCGAAGATGCCGCCGCCGTCCGATGCGGTGTTGAAGGCGAGGGTCGAGTTCGTGACGACCACGGCGCCGCCCTCGGCGGCGATCGCGCCGCCTGCGTCGGAGCCTCCGTTGAACCGGAACTCGCAGCGATCGATGGCGGCCGAGCCGGACGCGTTCAGGAGCGCGCCGCCGGCGCTGGCGTTGCCGTTGCCGAGGAACAACGAGTCCGCGACGTGGAGCGTGCCGGCGTTGTAGATGGCGCCGCCGCCGAGGCCCTCGGCCTGGTTGAAGAAGAGCGTCACGCGCTCGAGCCGCGCCGTGCCCTCGTTGCGCAGCGCACCGCCGGTGCCGCTGTTGCCGTCGACGAGCATCACGTTGCGCAGCGTGAGATCGCCGCCCGCGAGCACGTAGAAGATCTGCCGCATCACATCGCCGTCGAGTTGGACGAGGCCGCCGCCGTCCACGGTCGTCGTCGTGGCGTCCGCGATCACGGCGGTGTCCACGACGATGTTCGCCGGCTCCGCGCCGCAGTCGAAGGTGACGAGTCCGCCGCCCACCAGGGCATTCGCGAATGCCGGCGCCGTGCAGCTCTCGGGCGTCCCGTCGCCGACGACGCCAGCCGCGCCCGCGCCGCCCGCGATCGCGAGCGCCGACAGAAGCCAGCACGCGATCGGAACACGGCTGCTGCAGCGCCGCCGTGTACTTCGTCGAAAAGCGCCGATCAGTGTCGCCAGCGCCGCGAGCGCCGCCGTCGCGCCGTCGGGCTCCGGAGCCTCCACCGCGATCATCATCACCTGGGTCGCGGGCGTCGTGGCGTTCGAGTCGACGCCGAGCTGCGAGATCGGCCCGTCGAAGCGCAAGACGCCGTCGTGGAAATCGGAGCCCGGGAGCGAGAGCAGCGTGTTGCCGTCGCCGACCGAAGCTTGCGCGAAGCCCGAGGCGATGGTGAAGGGCGCATCGAAGCGGTACGCGACGGGTTCGACGCCGGAGCTCGCGCCGCGCCAGAACTTCGCGTACACCAGCAGGGCGCCGACGGGATCCGCGAGCGTCACGGTCCAGTCCGAGGCGACGAGGTACTCGAGCTGGAGGGTCGTCGAGCAGAGCGGGCCGGCCGCGAAGTCGGGCCCCTGGAACTCGTAGTCGCCGGGGCTGAGGTCGGCCGAAAGCAGCCCGTCGATCGCGACCGCGACGTCGCCCGCGGTGCCGGCCGTGGTCGAGGTCCAGCTCACGGGAATCGGCGTGTCGCCGCAGGTCTGCAGGCGCCCCGTCACCGTCGCGTTGTCGGGGATCGTCAGCAGGTCTTGCGTGCTGGCGCCTCCGAGCTGCAGCGGAAGCGAATCGAAGAAGGTCGGCGGCGGGTCGGGAGCGGGCTCGTCGGAGAGCGCGAAGCTTTCGTTCGGGAGCCGGATGCCGGTGACCATCGAGAGCGGGATGCCGATGAGCTCCACGGTGGTGCTGAGAGAGATCGCATCTTGCGTGGGGAACAGGTCGTCGCTGATTTGGAGCTGGGCGTTGCTCGTGCCGGCGATCTCGTTGCCGATCTGGAGCAGCAGGATCGGCGCGAAGCGGGCGAAGTCCGGGTTGAGCGTGCCGTCGAGGTCTTCGGCGTCGGTCGCGACGAGCGCGCGCGCCTTGTACGGCGTGCCGTCCGCGGTGAGCGCGGAGCCGTCGCCGAGAATGGCCCACGGGTTGCTGGCACCGTTGGCCGGTTCCACCCGGCCCGACCACGAGTAGAAGACGAAGTCCGCGCCGGCCGGCGCGGCGACCAGGCCCGAAGCCAGGGCGGCGAGCGCGACCGCGCGTTGCAGCGCGCGGGTGTGTCGCCACGCGCGTCGCCGCATGAACGCATCGATCATCGGTCGGTACCTCGTCGTCATGCAACGCACGTGCGCGCGCGGCACGAGCAACGGTACGAGCCGCGAGCCGGGTTCGCCCTTATCGATCGCTGATCCCTGAGGGCGGGGAGCTGCGCGACGGCGCCGGTCGCGCGAGGAGCGGATGGATGGCAAAGGACGATCGGCGAATGAGAAGCGATCGATAAGGTCGCCGCTCGCGCGGCCATGCCACGCTCCCAGCCGATCGTCGGACGCGCGCGTCCGACGGGGAGGCTTCCGTTGGTGCTGGCCCCGCGATGGATTCTCGGCGTCTTGCTGCTGCTCCGCGCCGTCCCCGGCTGGGCCGCCTGCAATCCCGCGACCTGCGATGCCTTCCTCGCATGCGGCGTGCGCGAGTGCGTCGCGAACGCGTGCGTTGCGTTTCCCGACGAAGCGGGAACGCCGTGCCGCGCCGCGGCCGGGCCATGCGACGCGGCCGAGAGCTGCAACGGAACGTCGCTCTCGTGCCCGACGGACCGCAAGCGCTCCGCCTCCGCCGTGTGTCGGCAGCCGAGCGATCCTTGCGACACCGCCGAACAGTGCGACGGCAGCTCCAACGGGTGCCCCGCCGACACCGGGAGCGCCCCGGTCGTCTCGATCGTGAGCTTCCTGGCCGGCGATCTGCACGAGGGCGGCGAAGTCGTCGGTCGTGACGTCGCGATCGAGGTGATCGGATCGAACCTCTGCAACGGGCGCATCCAGATGCCGGATCGCTCCGAGCGCTCGCTCGAACCGGCCGGCGATGGTCGGCGGCCGAGCCGCCGCCTCTCTCTCGTCACCGAATACGCCACGCCGGAAGAGCGCGCCGCCGACTTCCCGGACGGCAGCTACCCGTTCGAACTCAACTCGGGCGAGGTATTGGGCGAGCTCGTCTTCGAAGCCGGCGCGCCGGCGGCGCCGATCGACATCGTCGCGCCCGAAGAAGGAGCGGTCGTCGCGCCCGAGTTGATCTTCACGTTCGTCAACCACTGCGCGGACTGCACGCTCACGCGATTCGCTCTCGAGGCACTCGACGCCGAGAACCGCTTCATCGCGCAAGGCCTTCTCGACGGTTGGCCGGTGGACGAGCCCTTCGACCGCAGCTTGCACCGCCTCTTCGAAGACCCCGAGCTGCCCGCCGGCGAGTACTCGCTGCACGCGGAGACGCTCGACGGCGTATTCCAGCTCGGAAGCATTCCTCCGAACGCCCCGGAGTTCGAGTACGTGTCCGGGACCGTGCTGCGCGACGAGCTCTCGTTCACGGTCCCCGAGCCTGGCCGCCTCGCGTCGCACGCGGCCGCGCTCGGCTCGTTCGCGTGGCTCGCGGCGCGCAAGCGGCGCGCACGGCGGGCCCGCTCCAGTCCGATCGGAGGCACCGATGCTCGACCTGCTCGTTGACGTCCTGCGGTCGCGGCGTGCGCTCGTACTCGCCGCGGTCGCGACCGCCCTCCTCTCTCCCGATCCCGCCGGCGCGGCCTGCAATCCCGCGAGCTGCGACGCCTTCTTCGCGTGTGGCTTCCGGGAGTGCGTCGACAACACGTGCGTGACCTTCCCCGAGTCGGCGGGCACGCCGTGCAGGGCCGCCGCCGGTGTCTGCGATCGCGCGGAGACCTGCAACGGCTCGTCCGTCAACTGCCCGAGCGACGCGAAGCGCAACTCGTCCACGATCTGCCGGCCCGCGGTCGACGCGTGCGACGGCGCCGAGACCTGCAACGGCGTGTCGAACGCCTGCACCGCCCCGGACGTCGGCGTCGCACCGCAGCTCCTGGAGATCTCGGTCATCGACGGCGGTCTGCGCTTCTCGAACGGAGAGGTGAACCCCAATCGCTTCTTCGAAGTCCGGGTCTCCGGCGAGCAGCTCTGCGAGGCGACGGTCGACGTGGATTCGTTCCTCGCTCCGTTCCCCCTCGTCCAGATCTCCAGCAACCTGCTGCGCAACACGGCCGTTCGCGCCGCCGACGACCCCGTTCCGAGCTCCACGGTGCACTTCGACATCAATCGCGGCGCGGTGGCCGGCAGCATCTCGTTCGTCGCGGCCGATCCCGACGGCATCGTCGAGATCCTGTCGCCGGCGTTCGGCGCGACGCTCGGAGGAGATCCGAGCTTCACGGTCTCCAACCAGTGCACGAACTGCATCGTCCAGCAGCTCGAGATCATCGAGAACGTGAGCATCGGAACGCTCGACAGGCTCGTGACCGCGCTTCCGCTCGATACACCGGTCGAGGTCGGGCTGGACGACTTCGCCCCGGATCTGGCTCCGCTCGCCGAGTCCCGGTACGTCTTCGAGGCCGAGGCCATCGCGGCCGGGTCGCTCGTGGCCTTCGCGACCCTCGACGGCGACCCGACCCAGACCCCCTTCGACTACCTGTCGGGCCGGAGCATCCGCAATGCGGTGGGCTTCGACGTGCCAGAGCCGGCCGCGTCCGGATCTGGTGCGGTCGCGCTCGCCGGGCTTCTCGGCCTCGGGCGCCTCCGCAGGTCGCCGGAGTATCGTGCGGGGCAGTGGCGCCGGCGGGGCCGCGCGCCGTGCACCGGGAGCCCGCTTGATCTTCGCCTTCGGGAACTTCGAGCTGGACGAGGGGCTCTGGGAGCTGCGACGCGACGGCGTGCGCGTCTCGCTCCAGCCGAAGACGCTGTCCCTGCTCTTCTATCTCGTCCGCGCGCGCGAGCGCGCCGTGTCCAAGGATGAGCTGCTCCAGCGCGTCTGGCCCGAGGCGATCGTCACGGAGAGCTCGCTCAACCGCACCGTGAGCCTCGCCCGGCTCGCGGTCGGCGATCGAGGCGCGCACCCGGCGACGATCCAGACCGTCGCGCGGCGCGGCTACCGCTTCGTCGCTCCCGTGCGCGCGCTCTCCGGAGGTGCGGCGGCCGCCGCTCCCGAGGACTGCGAGAGCCGCTCCTACGTAGGCCGCGACGAGCTGCGAACGCGACTCGCCCGAAGCCTCGACGCCGCGCTCGCGGGCCGCGGCCGCATCCTGCTGCTGGCCGGCGAGGCGGGGATCGGGAAGACGCGGACGGCCGAGCTGCTCGTCGCTCGCGCGCGCGCCGCCGGAGCCGAGGTCGCGGCGGCGTGGGGAGCCGACGGCGAGGCGGCGCCGACTTTCTGGGCCTGGAGCCGGATCGTGCGCGTGCTCGCCGCGGCGTCCGGCCGCGCGCTGCCGGCGCTCCTCGCCGGTGCGGCGAACCCCGTGGCGCGACTCCTGCCCGATGCGCGCGACGCCGACGGCCCGCCGCTGCCGTTCGGCGTGCCTCGGGCCGGCGAGGCCGAACGCTTTCGGCTCTTCGAGGCCGTCCACACGTTCCTCACTCGTTGCGCCGCGCGTCACTCGCTCGCGCTCGTCCTGGACAACCTCCACTCGCTCGATCCCGAGTCGCTCCGGCTGCTCGAGTTCCTGGGGCACGAGCTCGAGGGCCTCCCGATCGCCGTGATCGCGACCTGCCGCGAGCAGACGGGGCACGGCGGGCCGGAGCGGGCGCGCGCCCTGGAGCGGCTGTCGCGTCTGACCGTGCTCGAACACTGGCCGCTCACGGGGCTCTCGGAGACGGAGGTCTCGGACTTCGTCCGCTCGCGATCCGACGTCGACCCGCCGCACGAGATGGTCGCGGCGCTGGTGCACAAGTCGGGGGGCAATCCGCTCCTGCTCGAAGCGGTCGTGCGCTCGCTCGCGAGCCGCCAGCTGCTCCGTTCGTCGATGGACGTCGCTCACTGGGAGGCGCTGCTGCCCGAAGGCATCCGGCCGCTGCTCGCGCAGCGGCTCGATGGTCTCTCCGAATCCACGCGCGCGATGCTCGGATGCGCCGCCTTGATCGGACGAGACTGCGCGCGCGAGATCCTGGCGCAGGCGCTCGATCGAGACGTCGATCTCGAATCCTGCATTCGCGAGGCGGAGCAGACGGGCTTCCTCGTCGCGAGCGGCGGGCACCGGCTGCGTTTCGCGCACGCGTTGATTCGCGATGCCCTTCTCGAAGCGCTGACACCGACCGGGAACGACCGGCGCGCCTTGCACGCGCGCATCGCAGGGGCCCTCGAGAACGCGGGCGCGGGCTCGGACGACGGCATCGCCGAGCGTGCCCGTCACGCCTGCGAAGCCGTACCGCTCTTCCAGGCCGCACGCGCCGCGGAGCTGGCGCGCCGCGCAGGCCTGCACGCGGCGCGCTTCCACGACCCCGAAAGCGCGGCGAGCTGGTACGAGCGGGCGCTCGAGATGCGGAAGCTCGCCGGCGCGGCCGATCCGGCGATGGACGCGGAGTTCCACCTCGGACTCGCGGCGGCGCGGTCGCGGGCCGTAGGCCTCGAGCAGGCGCGTCCGCTCTACCGCCGCGTGTTCCAGCTGGCGGAGTCCGCGGCGCGCGAGGATCTCTTGGCGCTCGCCGCGCTCGGCTTCGCCGATCGTCCCGACGCCGGCGGGTCAGGCAATCACGAAGTCGTGTCGGTGCTCGAAGCCGCCCTCGGCCGCGGGCTCGCGTCCGAACCAGTCGTGCGCACGCGGATCCTGTCGCGCCTCGCAGCAGAGCTCCGCTACGTCGATCGCCCGCGCGCGGAAGCCCTTCTGGAAGAAGCGCTGCGCGCGGCCCGCGGACTCGGCGATGCGGCAGCGCTCGCGCAGGCGCTCGACGATTCGACCTTCGTCCGCTTCAGCCCGGACGATCCCGAAGGCTGGGTCGCGTTGAACGAGGCGGTCGTGCGGGCGGCCCGAGACGCCGGCGATCCCGAGCTCGAGCTCGCCGGCTACGCAGGTTGGTGGACGGGCCTGCTCGAACTCGGCGACCTCTCGCGCGTCGATCGGGTACTCGTCGAGTCCGAGGCGGCGACCGCGGCGCTGCACACGCCGCTCGCTCGCTGGCTCCGCGAGGCGGCGCGCGCCATGCGCGCGCTGCTCGACGGCCGTCTCGCGGATGCGGAAACGCGCATCCTCGCGTCGCTGCAGCACGCCGAACGCGCGCAATCTCCGAACATGGATCTCCAGGCGCTCGTGCAGCTCGTCTACCTGCGCGTCGAGCAGGGCCGGGCGCACGAGATCGAGGCGGCCACGCGCAGCCAGATGCAGCGCTTCCCGGACACGCCCGCCTGGCGCTCCGCGTTCGCGGCGTTGCTCACGGCCGCGGGACGACTGGACGAAGCGCGGCACGAGATCGCGCGTCTCGCGCGCAACGACTTCACCGACGTCCCGCGCGACCGGGGATGGCTCCCGACGCTCGCGTTCGCCGCGGAGGTCGCGCACGCCATCGGCGACGCCGACATGGCGGAGCGTCTCCATCAGGCGCTGTCGCCTTACGCACGCCTGTGCGTGGTCGCGGGGAGCCTCCTCTTCTACGGGTCGGTGTCGCACCACCTGGGGCTTCTCGCCGCGACGCGAGGGCGCGACGAGGACGCGCTCGTCCACTTCGATGCGGCGTTGGACGTGCACGAGCGCATCGGCGCGCGCCCGTGGAGCGCGCGCACCCAGCTCGCGATGGCCGGGCTGCTCGCACGGCGGGGCAGCGCCGGGGATGCCGAGCGCGCCGCCGACCTCGCCACTTCAGCGCTCTCCACCGCCCGCGCCCTCGGCCTCGAACGGACCGCCGCGTCGGCGCGGCGCTTCGATCTGCCGCGCCTGCGAGCGGTGCCGAGCGGTTGAAGGCACCACGCTCCGTCCGCGCGCCGAGGCCGATCTCGACGAGGCCTTCGGCTGGTGGCGGCGTTGCAGGTCCTCTGCGACGGACGAGGAGCCGCGGCTCCCGGTCCCTCCTCACGGCGTCCCGCCGCCGACCAGCGCGACGGCGGGCGCATCGGCGCCGACCGTCTCGACCACGAAGCGCGCGCGGCTCGGCCCGACCGTCACGCGGTGCCCGCCGCCGGACGCGACGTAGCGCACGGCAACGACGTCGTCGTCGACGGGCACGTCGAGCGTGGTCTCACCGTCGGTCGCGAACGGCGCGATCCGGAGCGTGATCGCGTCGGTCGGCCGCTCGCCGACCCACTGCATGACCGGTCCGAGCGGCACCACCGCGCCCTCGCGCAGCCAGAGCGGCAGCGTATCGAGGGGGGCGACGACGTCGTGCCACCGCCCGCCCTCGCGGACCGCGCCCGTCCACCAGTCGGTCCAGCGGCCGCGCGGCAGATAGACCGCGCGCCGATCGCTCGCATCGGTGACGGGCGCCACCAGCAACGCGTCGCCGAGCAGCCACTGATCGCCGATGCGCCAGGTGTTCGGATCGTCCTGCCACTCGAGCACCAGCGGTCGCGCCATCGGCAGCGAACGGGCGACACAGTCCTGCGCCGCCGCCCAGAGATACGGCAGCAAGCGGTAGCGGAGCTGCACGTAGGCGCGGCCGATGCGCAGCACGTCGCCTTCGAACTCGTAGAGCTCGCGGTCGCCCATCCCGTGAATGCGGGCGTGCGACAGGAAGAGCCCCGCCTGCAGCCAGCGGACGAGCAGCCTGCCGTCCGTCTGGCCGAAGAACCCGCCGATGTCCTGGCTCCAGAACTGAAAGCCGGAGAGACCGAAGGAGAGCCCGCCTTCGATCTGAGGCACCAGGTTGTGCCAGTTGGGGCTGCTGTCGCCGCCCCAGTGCAGCGGATGGCGCTGGCTGCCGGCCCAGGCGGAGCGTGCCCAGATGAGGTCCTCGCCGGTCGCGGCGCGCGTCATGTCGGCGATCGCCTGGTTGTAGAGCAGCGGGTAGAGATTGTGGGCGCGGTGGCCCGGAGTGCCGTCGTGGTAGACGCCGTCGAGCGGCGCCTGCTCGCCGAAGTCCGCCTTGATGCAGCCGACGCCGAGCCGGAAGAGGCGCGCGAGGTGCTCGCCGTACACGCGGTGGGCCGCCGGATTCGTCCAGTCGATGCAGCCGACGCGTCCGGTGACGCTCGGCGCGTAGCAGATCCCGACGTCGTAGATGCCGCCATCGCGGTCGCGCACGAAGGCGCCGGCGGAGGCGAGGTCGTCGTAGAGCTGCGAGCCTTCCGGCACGTACGGCAGCTGCCACACGCAAACGCGTACTCCCCGCGCGGCCATCTCGGCCAAGAACGCGGCCGGATCGGGGAAGCGATCGCGCGCGAACTCGAGGTCGCAGCGCCAGTCTTCGGCGAACCAGTGGGTGTCCAGATGGAGAACGTCCATCGGCACCTCGGCGGCCCGCATGCCGCGCACGACCTCGAGCGCCTCGGCGGCCGAAGCGTACGAGATCTTGCTCTGCCAATAGCCGAAGCTCCACCGGGGCGGCATCCGCCCCTTGCCGGTGACGTCGGTGTAGCGCGCGAGGATCGTCTGCAGGTCGCCGACGAAGAGGTAGTAGTCGAGGAAGTCGTCCTCGATCGCGATCTGCACGTCGGCCGCCGCGCGGCTGCCGACCCAGCACGTCATGCGCGCCGAGTGGTTGAAGAAGACGCCGTAGCCGCGCGTGCTCAGATAGAACGGGACGTTCTTGTAGCTGCGCGGCGTGGTGACGCCCATGGCTTCCACCATCACGAGGTCGATCGTCTGGCCGACCTTGTCGAGTCGGATGAACTGCTCGCCGAAGCCGTAGATCGCCTCCTGCGGATGGAGCGCGAAGGACTCGACGGCGAGCGGCCGTCCGTCCGGCAGCGCGCGGCAGACGCCCGTGTTGAACGCATCCCAGACGAAGCCGATGCGCGCGAGGTGGTTCTTCTCGGGGCCTCCCACGGCGCAGACGTGGCGTCCTGCGGCGGTGCGCACGTCGAGCGCCAGCGGATCGAGCCCGACGTCCACCACCAGCGACGCGGTGACGAGACGCACGCTCTCCTCGCCCGTCGCCACGTCGACTTCCCGTGGCGGCCGCGGCGCGCCGACGACCATGGCCGTGCGGTTGTCGGGCACCCGGTCGCCCTCGGCATAGCGGACGCGCAGCACGTCATCGGCGACGACGTCGATCCGGAGCCGCCCGGGCAGCGACGTCCCGTCGGCGAGCGGAGAGTTCGCGGCGCTCGTCCCGAGGCGATGGCGTGCCGTGGCGGTGGTCGCGAGCTCGACGCCGGTCTGCGTCGCAGCGAGGACGGTTGCGCGCTGCACCGAGGCGCGCACGACGGCGCCCCGCTCGAGCTGGCGCGTGTACAGGTCGTCGACGGTGGGCGGATCGGTTCGCATCGGGCTGTCGCATCACCTCGTCGCTGCGCTGAACTCCCGTTCCGCGTGGCGGGATCGTATCGCGCAAGGACCACAGACCCTCCCGGGCCGATTGGCGTCCGGGCCAGCGGCCGGAAGAGATCGCGGTCGTCGACCGTGCACTCGTCGCCCGCCTCAGCGGCGCCTCGCGACGGAGCCCTCGTCGTCGAGGAGCTCCTGCAGCACGCGATCGACGAGGTGCGCCGGCGATCCGGCGGGCGGAGCGCCTTGGGAAGAGGTGCGGAAGCGCATTCGGCAACGCCCGAGGTGACGCTTCCGCTGGCGCTCCGACCGCGCGCCGAGGCCGACCTCGACGAGGCATTCGGCTGGTACGAGGCGCAGCTGCCGGGGTCCAGCTACGCGCGCTGACGCTGCACGTGCCGCTCTGGTGGGCCGCCCGGGACTCGAACCCGGAACCGACGGGTTAAAAGCCCGCTGCTCTACCAATTGAGCTAGCGGCCCGCGAACGGAGCGAAGAGGCGA
>QEVM01000231.1 GCA_003576805.1 Pseudomonadota bacterium
CGACGCGCCGCACCTCGCCGCGCGCCTGCTCGCGCCCGGCGCCGGCGCGCGCGTCGCGACCACGCTCGACGCGGATCTCCAGCGCCACGTCGCCGCGGTGCTGGAGCGCCAGGTGCGCGCGCTCGCGGGGCGCAACGTGCGCGACGCCGCGGCGCTCGTCGTCGACAACGCGAGCGGCGACGTGCTCGCGTGGGTGGGCGGGAGCGGCGCGCCGTCGAGCGCGCGTCACGTGGACGGCGTGCGCGCGCGCCGCCAGGCCGGCTCCACGCTGAAGCCGTTCCTCTACGCGCAGGCGTTCGAGCGGCGGCTGCTCTCGCCCGCGACGCGGCTCGCCGACGCGCCGCTCGACGTCGTGACGCCGCTCGGCACGTGGCGCCCCGAGAACTACGACCACGGCCATCGCGGACCGGTCGCGGCGCGCGAGGCGCTCGCCTCGTCGCTGAACGTGCCCGCCGTGCGCGTGCTCCAGATGGTCGGCGTGGACGGCTTCGTCGCGCGGCTGCGCGCGCTCGGCATCGGCTCGCTGCGCGATCCCGACTTCTACGGCGACTCGCTCGCGCTCGGCTCGGCGGACGTGTCGCTCTTCGAGCTGGTCGGCGCGTACCGCGCGCTCGCCAACGGCGGCGCCTGGTCGCCGCTGCGCGTGACACCGAAAGGAGACGCCGGGCGTGCGCGCCGGGTGCTCTCCGAGCAGGCGGTCTGGCTCGTCGCCGACGCGCTCGCGGATCGCGCGAGCCGCGCGCCGACCTTCGGCCTCGAGAGCCCGCTCGCGACGCGCCGCTGGAGCGCGGTCAAGACCGGCACCAGCAAGGACATGCGCGACAACTGGTGCCTCGGCTGGACGCGCCGCTTCACCGCGGGCGTGTGGGTCGGCAACTTCTCGGGGGCGTCGATGTGGGACGTCTCGGGCGTGGACGGCGCCGCGCCGGCGTGGCTCGAGATCGTCGAGGCGCTGCCGGACGACGGCGCGGACGCGCCGCCGCCGCCGCCGGGTGTCGTGCGCGCGGGCGGAACGTTCCTGCTCGCCGGCACCGAGCCCGCGACCGCGGCCGCGCCCCGCACGCGCGCGCCGCAGCGCATCCTCGCGCCGCTGGACGGCGCGCTGCTCGCGCTCGATCCCGACATCCCGGACGCGCGCGAGCGGATCCTCGTCGAGGCGGAGCCCGCCGACGCGTCGCTCTCGCTCGTGCTCGACGGCGTGCGCATCGGCCACGCCGCCGAGCCCGTCTTGTGGCAGCCGGTGCGCGGCCGCCACGTGCTGGCGCTGCTCGACGCGGGCGGCCGCGAGGTGGACGCGGTCGCGTTTCGCGTCCGTTAGCGACGCGCCGCCGTGGAAGCCGATCGCCCGACGGGCCGGACGCTCGGGACGCGGTGCGCCTTGTATTTCGCTAGGAATCACGCGTGGTGACCCCCCGTGACGTCCGCATGCGCGGCTTCGCGGAGCGCGCCGACGTCGAGGACGTCGAGCGCTTCGTCGCAGAGCACGCGCGCCCGCTCGCCGCGGAGGAGGTGGCGCTCGGCGAGTGCGCCGGGCGCGTGCTCGCGGAGGACGTGCGCGCGGCGGCGTCGGTGCCGTCGTTCGCGCGCTCCGCGATGGACGGCTACGCGGTGCGCGGCGCCGACACCTTCGGGGCGTCGGACTACGACCCGCTGACGCTCGATCTCGTCGGCGTCGCGCTGCCCGGGCGCGCGTGTCCGGTGCGCGTCGAGGCCGGGCAGGCGGTGCGCATCATGACCGGCGCGCCGGTTCCCGACGGCGCGGACGCGGTCGTGATGGCGGAGGTCGCGCGCGAGGCGGACGGCCGCGTCGAGATCCGCGAGCCGGTCGCGCCGAAGAAGAACGTCGGCGCCGCCGGCGAGGACGTGAAGCAAGGCGAGCTGCTGCTGCGCGCCGGGCGGCGGCTGCGGCCGCAGGACGCGGGGCTGCTCGCGTCGGTCGGCGTCGCGCGCGCGCGCTGCGTCGCGCGGCCGCGCGTCGCGCTGGTCGTGACCGGCGACGAGCTGCTGCCGGCGGGCAGCCGGCCCGAGGGACACCGCATCGTGGACTCGAACTCGGTGGTGCTGCGGGCGCTCGCGCGGCGCGACGGCGGCGTCGTGCTGCCGTTCGAGATCCTGCCCGACCGGCCGGATGCGATCCGCGCCGCGCTGACGCAGCCGGACGCCGACGTCGTGCTCGTGTCGGGAGGCTCGTCGGTCGGTCAGGAGGACCACGCGCCGCGCCTCGTCGCGGAGCTCGGCACGCTCGACTTCCACGGCGTCGCGATGCGGCCGTCGAGCCCGACCGGCGTCGGGCGCATCGACCAAAGGCTCGTCTTCTTGCTGCCCGGCAATCCGGTGTCGTGCCTGTGCGCCTACGAGTTCTTCGCGGGGCCGGCGATCCGCGCGCTCGGCGGGCGCTCGCGCGCCTGGCCGCACCGGCGCGTGCGGCTGCCGCTCGCGCGCAAGATCAGCTCGCAGGTGGGCCGCGTCGACTACGTGCGCGTCGCGATCGAGGCGGGGCGCGCCGTCCCGCTCGCGACCTCGGGCGCGTCGATCTTGTCCTCCACCGTGCGCGCCGACGGCTGCGTGCTGGTGCCGCGCTCTCTCGAGGGCATGCCCGAGGGCGCCGCGGTCGAGGTGCTGCTGTACGACGAGGACCCGACTTGAAGGCGGTGTGCGTGTTCTGCGGATCGAGCCCCGGCGCGCGCCCCGGCTACCGCGACGCCGCCGAGCGGCTCGCGGCGGCGATCGCGGAGCGCAGGCTCGCGCTCGTCTACGGCGGCGCGAGCGTCGGGCTGATGGGCGCGGTCGCGGACGCCGCGCTCGCGCACGGCGGCGAGGTGATCGGCGTGCTGCCGCGCGCGCTCGAGACGAAGGAGCTCGCCCACCGCGGCCTCACGCGGCTCGACGTCGTGGACTCGATGCACGCGCGCAAGGCGCGCATGGCGGAGCTGGCGGACGCGTTCGTCGCGCTGCCGGGCGGGATCGGCACGCTCGAGGAGTGGTTCGAGGTGCTGACCTGGTCGCAGCTCGGCCTGCACGCGAAGCCCTGCGGCCTGCTCGACGTGGACGGCTACTTCGCGCCGCTGCTCGACTTCCTCGACCGCGCCGTCGCCGAGCGCTTCGTCGCGCCCGCGCACCGCGCGATGGTGCTGGTCGAGCGCGATCCGGAGCGGCTGCTCGCGGTGCTCGCCGCGTGGCGCGCGCCGGCCGTCGAGAAGTGGCTCGACCGGAGCGAGGCGTGAAGCAGGAGCAGTTCCTCGAAGTGCTCGACCGCGACGAGGCCGAGCGGCGCTGGCGCGCGGCGATCGACGTCGTGCCGGCCGGCGCCGAGACGGTGCCGCTCGAGCGCGCGCACGGCCGCGTGCTCGCCGCCGACGTGCGCGCGGGCGTGGACGTCCCCGGCTTCGACCGCTCCAACATGGACGGCTTCGCGGTGCGCGCCGAGGACACCTTCGGCGCCTCCGAGGAGGAGCCGGTGCGGCTCGCGCTGACGGGCGAGTCGATCCCGACCGGCGTCGCGCCGCAGCGCGAGGTGCGACACGGAGAGGCGTCGGCGATCGCGACCGGGGGCATGCTGCCGCGCGGCGCGGACGCCGTCGTGCCCGTCGAGCACACCGACGTCGAGGGCGACCGCGTGGTCGTGCGGCGCGCCGCCGTGCCGGGCGCCGCGGTCTCGTTCGCGGGCACCGACATCGGCGCGGGCGAGACGGTGCTGTTCGCGGGCGCGCGGCTGACGTCGCGCGAGACGGGCGTGCTCGCCGCGATCGGCGCGTCCGAGGTCGCCGTCGTGCGGCGCCCGCGCGTCGCGATCGTCTCGACCGGCGACGAGATCGTGCAGCCCGGCGAGCCGATGCGGCCCGGCCTCGTCTACGACAGCAACGGCCGCATCCTCGCCGACGCGGTCGCCGAGCTGGGCGGCGAGCCGTGGTTCCTCGGCGCGTTCCGCGACGACGAGGCGGCGCTGCGCGCAGCCCTCCACCGCGCGCTCGACGGCGCCGACGTGGTGCTGCTCTCCGGCGGCACCTCGAAGGGCGAGGGCGACCTCAACGCGCGCGTCGTCGCCGCGCTCGACCCCGGCGTCGTCGTGCACGGCGTCGCGCTCAAGCCCGGCAAGCCGATCTGTCTGGCCGCGCACGGCAGGAAGCCCGTCGTGATCCTGCCCGGCTTCCCGACGTCGGCGATCTTCACCTTCCACGAGTTCGTCGCGCCCGTGATCCGGCGCATGGCGGGCGCGAGCGCCGCGGCGCGCGAGAGCGTCCCCGCGCGGCTCGCGCTGCGCACGAGCTCCGAGCGCGGGCGGCTCGAGTACCTGCTCGTCGGGCTCGTGCGCCGCGAGGGCGGCGCGCTCGCCGCGTATCCGATGGGCAAGGGCAGCGGCAGCGTGACGGCGTGGAGCCGCGCCGACGGCTTCGTGCGCATCGGCCGCAACACCGAGATCGTGGACGAGGACGCGCCCGTCGAGGTGACGCTGATCGGGCAGGGCCACGGCGTCGCGGACCTCGTCGTGATCGGCAGCCACTGCGCGGGGCTCGACCGCATCGCCGGCGCGCTCGCGCGCGAGGGCTTCGCCGTGAAGGTGCTCGCGGTCGGCTCGCAGGGCGGCCTCGCCGCGGCGCGGCGCGGCGAGTGCGACGCGGCGCCGATCCACCTGCTCGACCCGAAGAGCGGCCGCTACAACGAGCCCTTCCTCGGCGAAGGCCTGCGCCTGCTGCGCGGCTACACGCGGATGCAAGGCGTCGTGACGCGCGCCGGCGAGACGCGCGACACCGCCGCGCTGCTCGCCGACGCGTCGCTGCGCATGGTGAACCGCAACCGCGGCAGCGGCACGCGCGTGCTGATCGACGAGCTGCTCGCGACCCACGGACGAGAGGGCTGCGCGCAACGTCCGCCCGGCTTCGCGTACGAGCCGCGCTCGCACTACGCGGTGGCGGCGGCGGTCGCGCAGGGGCGCGCCGACTGGGGCGTCACGATCGAGACGGTCGCGGCGCAGGCCGGCCTGCACTTCCGCCCGCTGCGCGCCGAGCACTACGACTTCGCGATCCCCGCCGCGCGCTGGGAGCGGCCCGCCGTCGCGGCGCTGCGCCGGCTGCTCGCGCCCGGCAGCGCGCTGCGCGCGGAGCTGCGCGAGCTGGGCTTCGGCCCGCCGGAGGCGACGACGTGAGGAAGTGGACGACGTGGCTGCCGATGATCTCGGTGCTCGCGCTCGCCGCGGCGACGGCGCGCGCCGAGGACGGCCGCCCGCTCGTGCTCGCGACGACGACGAGCGTGCGCGACACGGGCCTCATGGACGAGCTGATCCCGCGCTTCGAGAAGGAGAGCGGGATCCACGTGCAGCTCGTCGCGGTCGGCAGCGGCGCCGCGCTCGCGATGGGCGAGAAGGGCGACGCGGACGTGCTGCTGACGCACGACCCGGACGGCGAGCGGGCGCTGGTCGAGCGGGGCGCGCTCGTGGACCACGTCGCGTTCCTCGAGAACTTCTTCCTGATCGCGGGGCCGCCGGACGATCCGGCGGGCGTCGCGCAGGCGGCGGACGGCGCGTCCGCGCTGCGGCGCATCGCCGGCGCGAAGGCGCCCTACGCGAGCCGCGGCGACGACTCGGGCACGCACAAGCGCGAGCGCAAGCTGTTCCGCGCGGCGGGCCTCGCTGCCGACCCGACGTGGGACGGCTTCGTGCGGACCGGCCTGGGCATGGGCGCGACGCTCCAGGTCGCGGGCGAGAAGCGCGCCTACGCGCTCAGCGACACCGCCACGTTCCTCGCGTTCCGCGAGCGGACGGGCCTCGCGCCGGCGCTCGACGCGCGCACGCCGGACCTGCGCAACGTCTACGCGGTGTCGCGGCCGAATCCCGCGAAGCTGCCCGCCGGCCGCGTCGACGTCGAAGGCGGCAAGCGGCTCGCGGCGTTCCTCACCGCGCCGGCGACCGTCGTGCGCATCGCGGAGCTCGGCGCCGAACGCGGCGAGCCGCTGTTCCGCCCGATCGCAGCCCCGGACGCTGCGCCGCAGTGACGGGCGAGCCGGTCGCCGCGATCGCGCTGCGCACGCTCGCCGTGTCGGGCGCGGCGCTCGCGCTCGCCGTCGCGATCGGCGTGCCCGCCGGCCTGGCGCTCGGCCACCGGCGCTTCCCGGGCCGGCGTCTGTTGGTCGCCACCGTGAACGCCGGCATGGGCCTGCCGCCGGTCGTCGTCGGCCTGCTCGTCGCGCTGCTGCTCTGGCGCAGCGGACCGTTCGGCGCGCTCGGCTGGATGTACACGACGCAGGCGATGGTGCTCGCGCAGGTCGCGATCGCGCTGCCGCTCGTCGTCGGCATCACGCTGGCCGCGGTCGGCGCGCTCGCCGAGGACTTCCACCTCCAGCTCCGCGCGCTCGGCCTGCGCGGACCGCGCGCCGCGTGGCTGCTGGTGCGCGAGACGCGCCACGGCCTGCTCGCCGCCGTGATCGCCGCGCTCGGCGGGATCCTCTCCGAAGTGGGCGCGGTGACGATGGTCGGCGGCAACCTCGAGGGCGAGACGCGCGTCCTGACCAGCGGCATCCTCATGTACACGCAGATGGGTCGCTTCGGCGAGGCGCTCGCGCTCGCCGCGGTGCTGCTCGGACTCACCTTCGTGCTGGCGGGCGCGCTCACCGCCGTGCAGCAAGCGCGGCGCCGGTGAGCGAGGTCGCGCTCGCCGCGAGCGACCTCGTGGTGCGCCCGGGCGACGGCGAGTTCGCGCTGCGCGTGCCGTCGTTCGAGCTGCGCGCGGGCACGGTCACCGCGATCCTCGGGCCGAACGGCGCGGGCAAGACGACGCTGCTGCGCGCGCTCGCCGGGCTGGTCGCGCCGCAGCAGGGCCGCGTCGCCGGGCCCGCGCGAGGCGCGGTCGCGCTGGTGTTCCAGCAGCCGGTCGTGTTCGCGGGCAGCGTCGCGTGGAACGCCGAGCTGCCGCTCTGGGGCCGCGGGCTCGGGCGCCGCGAAC
>QEVM01000232.1 GCA_003576805.1 Pseudomonadota bacterium
CAAACTCTTCCTCATTCTTGGTCGTTTGCGGAAGAGCGGAGTATTCCAGGTCACCTCTCTTTTTCCGGCGTGCTGTTGCACTTACCTTGTGAATCCGCGGACTGTAACAAGCGCGCGCCGCTGGCCTCGTCGGCCAGGCGACCGCGCCGGCGCGCGGCTTCAGGCAGCGTCCCCGCTCGCCTGCTCCAGCGTCTGGCCGCGCGTCTCGGGCACGACGGCGAGGAAGATCGCGAGCGCCGGGACGAGCGTCGCGACGGAGAGCACGGCGATCGCCTCCGCGAGTCCGCCGAGCGGCTTCGCCAGCGCGGAGAGCGCGAACATCGTCGCGACGCCGGCCGCCGCGTTCATGAGCCGCGCGGCGCCGACGTAGGTCGCGCGCAGCGCGGTCGGGAACAGCTCCGCGTCGATGCAGCGGTCGGCGACGTTGCACGCCGACGTCGCGACCTGGTTCACCGCCATCAGCGCGACGAGCGACGCGATCGTGACGAACGAGTGACCGCCGGCCGGCACGAAGAAGAACGCGCTGCCGGCGGCCACCAGCGCCGCCGTCGCGGCGATCGAGGTCGGGCGCCGCCCCCACGCGTCGGTGAGCCGCGCGCCGAGCGGATTGCCGAGCAGTCCGATGCCGCCGCCCGCGAAGTAGACGAGGCTCGCCCAACCCGGGTCGAGGCCGAGGTTCTTCACCATGTGGTAGTAGGGCCAGGTCGAGGTCGCGACGATCGACACCGGCTTGAGCAGGCCCACCGCGAGCAGGCCGAGCGTGCGGCGGCGCAGCGGCCCGCGCAGCAGGTCGCTGCCGCGCGTCGCGTCGACGCGGCCGTCCTGCTTGGCGTGATGGAAGCGCTCGGTCTCGAGCAGGCGCGCGCGCACCAGCGGCGCCGCCAGCACGGGCAGCGCCGCGACGATCCAGAACGCGCGCCAGCCGCCGGGCTCCGGCACGAGCGCGCCGATCGCGAGCGCGAGCGCGCCGCCGAGCGATGCGCACACGCCGAACCACGCCTGCGCGCGCGCCCGGTGCGCGTCACTCGCTTCCTCGGCGACCGCGACGGCGAGCGCCGTCGCGAGCGTGTTGAGCATCGCGCTCGCGCCGATCTGCGGGATCACGTAGCTCGGCACGCTGGTCGCGAAGGCGGTGGCGATCGAGAAGACGGGCAGGGCGGCGAACGATCCGACCAGCACGAGCCGCCGTCCGTGGCGGTCGGCGAGGCGCGTCAGCAGCGCGGTGCCGAAGGCGCCGAGCGCGACCCAGCCCGCGATGCCGGTGATCGCCGCGTCGTCGAGCGCCAGCTCCGCGGCGAGAAAAGGCGCGCCGAGCGCGCCGAGCGCCATCGCGTAGAACGCGTACGCGGTGAGCGCGTAGAGCAGACCCACGCGCGGCTCAGCGCGCCGTCGCGCGGAGGCGGACCGTGCGTCGCGCGCGGCGGCCGTGCATCGGGGGCGCAGCATATCTCTCGCAGCGGGTGCGGGGTACGATCGCCGCCGGTGAGGAGCGGCCGGCGTGCACGACCACCACCTCCATCTCTTCGCCGCCGCGGCGGCGTTGACGTCCGCCGACTGCAGCCCGGCGCGCGCGCGCGATCGCGACGGGCTCGCGCGCGCGCTGCGCGCGCAGCCCGCCGACGCGTGCGGCTGGGTGCGCGGGGTCGGCTACTTCGAGTCGGTCGCCGGCGCGCTGGACCGCGCCGCGCTCGACGCGATCGAGCCGTCGCGGCCGCTGCGCGTGCAGCACCGCAGCGGGCAGCTCTGGATGCTGAACACGGCCGCGCTCGAGCGGCTCGGCGCGACGGCGCAGCATCCGACCGGCCGCGTCTTGCGCGCCGACCGCTGGCTGCGCGAGCGGCTCGGCCCGAGCGACCCCCCGAGCCTCGCGGAGATCAGCCGGCGCCTCTCGGAGCGCGGCGTGCGCCGCGTCACCGACGCGACGCACACGAACGGACCCGAAGCCGTCGCGGCGTTCGCGGCGGCGCGCGCGCGCGGCGAGCTCGCGCAGGAGGTCGTCGTGATGGGGACGCTCGCGCTCGGCGCCGTCGCGCCGCCGCCCGGCGTCGCGATCGGGCCGCTGAAGATCCACCTCGCGGAAGCGGCGCTGCCGGACTTCGACGATGCGGTCGCGGCGATCCGCGCCGCGCACGCGCAGCGGCGCAATGCGGCGATCCACGTCGTCACGCGCGCCGAGCTGGTGTTCGCGCTCGCCGCCTACGAAGCGGCGGGCGTGCGCCCGGGCGACCGGCTCGAGCACGTGCACGTCGCGCCGGCGGCGTGCGTCGAGGCGATCGCGCGACTCGGGCTCGCCGTCTGCGCGAACGCGGCGCTCGTCGCGGAGCGCCGCGCGGAGTGGGAGCGCGCGCTCGATCCGCGCGACGCGGCCGCGATCGTCGACGTGGCCGCGCTCGCGCGCGCCGGCGTGCGCGTCCTGCACGCGAGCGACGCCCCCTACGGCCCGCTGCTCGATGCGTGCGGAGCGCACGCGCGTCCCGGACAATCGGCGCCACACGCCGCGCCGTCGCGGTAGACTGCGGGTCCGCGCCGCCCGCTGGAGCTTCCGTGCACGACGCTGCCATCTCGCCCCGCACGCACGTCGCGTACGGCGTTCCGATCTTCGCGGTCGCGTACCTGCTGTTCTTCGTCCAGTTCTACTTCCTGAAGTTCGCGACCGACGAGCTGCTGCTCGCGCCGGCGCTGGTCAGCGTGCTGTTCGGCGCGGCGAAGCTGTGGGACGGCGTCAGCGGGCCGTTGATCGGGAGCTGGAGCGACCGCACGCGCTCGCGCTTCGGGCGGCGCCGGCCGTTCCTGTTCGCGGCGCTGCCGCTGCTGTGCTTCGGCTTCGTGATGCTGTGGACGCCGCCCGCGGCGCTCGGCGGCACGTGGCTCGTGCTCTGGATGGGCGTCGCGCTCTTCGTCTTCTTCACCGCCTTCGACCTCTACTCGCTGCCGCACATGGCGCTCGGCGCCGAGCTCTCGACCGACTCGCACGAGCGCACGCGCCTGTTCGCCGTGCGCCAGATCAGCTTCACGATCGGGATCCTGCTCGCGTTCGGCGGCATCCAGATCGCGATGAACGCGGCCGAGCCGCGCAGCGCGGCGGCGATGCTGGCGGTGCCGGCGTCGCTCGTGGCGGCGCTGCTGCTCGCGGTGACGCCGCTCGCGGTGCGCGAGCCGCTGCGCGCGGACCGCCGCGGCGGCCGCGGCATGCTGCCCGCGCTGCGCGACGTGCTCTCGACGAGCGCCGCCCGGCGCCTGCTCGGCGTGCAGTTCGTCGAGGCGGCGGGCGTCGGCGCGGTCGGCACGATGGGCCCCTACATCGCGGAGTATCTGCTGCGCCGGCCGGAGGTCGTGGGCCTGCTGCCGGCGGCGTACGTGATCTCCGGCGTCCTGGCGGTGCCGCTCTGGGTGCGCATCGCGCGCGCGCGCGGCAAGCGCGCGACGTGGATCGCGGCGATGCTGCTCGCGGCCGGCGCCTTCGGAGGCATCTGGACGGTGGGCGAGGGCGACTTCCCGCTGCTGATGGCGCTGCTCGTCGTGGCGGGCGCCGCGATGGGCTGCGGCGGCGTGCTGGGCAACGCGCTGCTCGCCGACGTGATCGACCTGGACGAGCGGCGCACCGGCGAGCGCAAGGAGGGCGTCTACTCGGCGGCGATGATGCTCGTGGTGAAGGGCGGCACGGCGCTCGCCCTCGCGGCCAGCGGTCCCATCATGACGGTGACGGGCTTCGCGCCGAACGTCGCGCAGACCGAGACCAGCCTGCTCGGCATCCGCATCCTCTTCGCCGGCATGCCGTGCGCGGGCTTCCTGATCGGCGCGTGGATGTTCCGCGGCTTCGCGCTCGAGGTGCTGCCCGCGCCCGCGCCCGCGGCGGCCGCCGTCAAAGCCCCATCAACGCCGTGACGCCGGGATCGCGTCCGGCGGTGAAGCCGCCGTCGACGGCGATCGCCTGGCCCGACACGAACGAGGCGTCGGACGACGCGAGGAAGCACGCCACCGCGGCGATCTCCTCCGGGCGCCCGAAGCGGCGCAGCTTGTGCTCGCGGCGGATCTCGTCGCGCACCGCGCGCATCGCCTCGCCGCCGAGCACGCCTTCGAGCATCGGCGTCTCGACGAAGCCCGGGCAGATCGCGTTGGCGCGGATGCCGCGGCGGCCGTAGTCGATCGCGAGGTTCTTGGTGAGCAGCACGACGCCGCCCTTCGAGGCGTTGTACGCGCTGCCGCCGGCGGTGCCTTCGAGACCTTCGATGCTCGCGAGGTTCACGATCGAGCCGCGCTCCGCGTCGATCGGCTGCTGCGCGAGCATGTGCGCGAGCGCGTGCTTGCAGGCGAGGAACGTGCCCTTCAGGTTCACGTCGAGCACGCGGTCCCAGGCGGCGGCGTCGAGCAGGTGCACCGGGCCGCCGCCCGCGACGCCCGCGGCGTTCACGAGCACGTCGATGCGGCCGTGCGCGCGCGCGACCTCGGCGAGGGTGCGCGCGATCGCGTCCTCGTCGCGCACGTCGAGCCGGCCCCAGCCGAAGGCGCCCGCGGCGCGCGCCTCGCTGGTGTCGATCCCGAACACGCGCGCGCCCTCGTCGGCGAAGCGCCGCACGCACGCGGCGCCGATCCCCGACGCCGCACCCGTCACCACCGCGATCTTGGCTTCGAGCCGGCCCACGCTCGCCCTCCATTCCGCGCGGTAGACTGCCGCGCCGAGCCGACGAAAGGAAGCCGCCCGATGCGCTTCGCGCTCTTCTACGAGATCCCGGTGCCGCGTCCGTGGGACCCGGGCAGCGAGCACCGCGCCTACAAGGACACGCTGGAGCAGGCGGTGTTCGCGGAGCGCTGCGGCTGGGACGCGTTCTGGACGGTCGAGCACCACTTCCTCGAGGAGTACTCGCACTGCTCGAACCCCGAGGTGCTGTACGGCGCGATCGCCGCGCGCACGTCGCGCATGCGGCTCGGCTACGGCGTGCGCCTCATGCCGAAGCCGTACAACCATCCCGTGCGCACGGCCGAGTCGGTCGCGGTGCTCGACCTGCTCTCGGACGGCCGCGTCGACTTCGGCACCGGCCGCTCCTCGACGCGCGCCGAGCTCGAGGGCTTCGGCGTCGATCCGCAGGCGACGCGCGCGATGTGGCAGGAGGCGATCGGCCACGTCGTCGGCTGCTGGACGAACGACGAGTACGAGTTCGAGGGCGCGCACTGGAGCTTGCCGCGCCGGCGCGTGCTGCCCAAGCCGCTGCAGCGGCCGCACCCGCCGATCTGGGGCGCGACGTCGTCCGAGGACGGCCACCGCCAGATCGGCGAGCTCGGCCTCGGACTCTGCTCGTTCGCGGTCGGCGTGCCGCCCGAGGAGGTGAAGAAGAAGATCGACGTCTACCGCGCGGCGATCGCGACCTGCAAGAAGCCGCTCGGCCGCTGGGTGCACGACCAGGCCGCGACGTTCACGATGACGCTGTGCGCGCCCACGCGCGAGGAGGCGCACGCCGTCGCGAAGCGCTCGTTCGAGTGGTACCCGAAGGCGGGCGCGCGGCTGATCGCGTCGCTCGCGACCTGGATGGCCGAGAGCGGCCGCGAGCTCGGCAACTACGCGTACGCCGCCGACCTGCGCAACGTCGACCAGGCCGGCGCGCTCGAGCTGCTCACGCTCGACTATCTCACCGGCGCCGGCGCGTGTGCGCTCGGCACGCCCGACGACTGCATCGAGGCCTGCCGGCGCTACGAGGCCGCGGGCGTGGACCTGCTGCTCTGCCTGGTGAACCCGTACGACGTCCCACACGAGAAGGTGATGCAGACGATCGAGCTGATGGGCGCCCACGTGCTCCCGCGCTTCCGCTGAGCGAAGAACGAACGCCGTGCAGGAGCTGCGGGGAAGGACGGCGGTGGTGACGGGCGCCGCGAGCGGGATCGGCCTCGCGCTCGCGCGCCGCTTCGGCGCCGAGGGCATGCGCGTCGTGCTGGCCGACGTCGAGGCGGAGCCGCTGCGCGCGGCGGAGGCGGCGCTGCGCGACGCCGGCGTCGACGCCTGCGCCGTGCGCACCGACGTCGCGCGCGCCGAGTCGGTCGAGGCGCTGGCGCGGCGTACGCTCGAGGCCTTCGGGTCGGTGCACGTCGTGTGCAACAACGCGGGCGTCTTCGCGGGCGGCCTCTCGTGGGAGGTTCCGCTGGCGGACTGGGAGTGGGTGCTCGGCGTGAACCTGTGGGGCGTGATCCACGGCATGCGCAGCTTCCTGCCGCTCCTGCACGCGCACGGCGAAGAGGCGCACGTCGTCAACACCGCGTCGATGGCCGGGCTCGTGACGAATCCCTTCGCCGCGCCCTACACGGTGAGCAAGCACGCGGTGGTCGCGCTCTCCGAGACGCTCTACCACGAGCTCACGCTGCGGCGCTCGCCGGTCGGCGTCTCCGTGCTGTGTCCCGAAGCGGTGGCGACGCGCATCGGCGCATCCGAACGCAATCGGGATGCGGGCGCAGCGCGCGCGCCCGAGACGGCCGAGCAGGCGTTCGTGCGCGAGGCCCTCACGCGCTCGGTGGCGGGCGGCGTCGCACCCGAAGCGATGGCCGAGCGCGTCGTGGCGGCGATCCGCGATCGCCGCTTCTACGTGCTCGCCGAGGACGACTGGCGGCGCGCCGCCGCGCTGCGCTGCGAGGACGTCCGCCTCGGCCGCAACCCGCGCTTCGAACCGCCGCGGCCCGGCGGCTGAGCTACGGCGTCGGCGCGGCGGACTCGCTCGCCGGCGCGACGTCGCCCGCGCGCGCGCGCAGCCGGTCGAGCGCCAGCCGGTAGAGCTTG
>QEVM01000233.1 GCA_003576805.1 Pseudomonadota bacterium
CTGCGCAGCCCGCGCGCGCTGGCGTGCGTGCCGAGCGACGCGTCGGCCGACGAGCGCGCCGCGCTGGTCGAGGCGGTGCTGCGCGCGGGCACGCGTGCGGTGACGATCGTGCCCGAGCCGCTCGCGGCGGCGGTCGGCGCCGGCCTGGCGGTCGCCGAGCCGCGCGCACAGCTCCTCGTGGACATCGGGGAGGGCGTGACGGACTGCGCGGTCGTGCGCGGCGGGACGCTGGTCGCGAGCGAGGCGCTGCGCGTCGCGCTCTCCGACCTGCGCGTCGCGGTGACGGAGTCGATCGAGGCGGGCGAGGGCGTGCGCGTGTCGGCCGTCGAGGCGGAGCGCGTGCTGCGCGCCGTCGGCATCGGTCCGTTCCCCGCCTGGCAGCGCAAGCTCGCGATCGTCGGCAGTCCGCTGCACGGAATCGGACCGGTGCGGGCGCAGATCTCGATCGACGCGCTGCACGAGGCGATCGAGCCGGTCGCCGACCAGATCGCGGCGTGCATCGGTCACTTCGTGTCGAATTTGCCCGAGGAGCTGGAAGCGGAGGCGCGCGAGGGCGGCATCTGCCTCACCGGCGGCGGCGCGCTGCTGCCGGGCATGGTGGAGCGCCTCGTCGGCGAGACCGCCTTCGGCGTGTGGCGCGCGCCGACGCCGCTGCGCGCGGTGATCGACGGCGCCCAGGCGATCGTCGCGCGCGCCGTGCGCGTCGCCGCCTGGCACTGAGGAGCGCGACATGGCGATCGACTTCAGCTTCCCCGAGGACGTCGAGCTGGTCCGGCACAAGGTGCGCCAGTTCATGGCCGAGGTCGTGCGCCCCTGCGAAGAGGCGATCGAGAAGCACGACGGCGATCGCAAGGTGCTCGTCGAGAACGTGATCAAGATGCGCCAGGCCGCGCAGGAGTGGGGCCTCTGGCTGCCCCACATGCCCGAGGAGTACGGCGGCATGGGACTCGGCCACGTCGCGATGGCGGCGGTGGCGGCGGAGGCGGCGAAGTCGCGCTTCGGCCCGTTCGCGCTCAACGCGCAGGCGCCCGACGAGGGCAACATGCACACGCTGCACCACTGGGGCACGCCGGAGCAGAAGAAGAAGTACCTGGTGCCGCTCTGCAACGGCCGCATGCGTTCGTGCTTCGCGATGACCGAGCCCGAGGTCGCGGGCTCCGACCCGACGCTGATCCAGACGCGCGCGGTGCTCGACGGCGACCACTGGGTCATCGACGGCCACAAGTGGTTCATCTCGGGCGCGCACGGCGCGCAGTTCGCGATCCTGATCGCGCGCACCGAGGACGATCCCGAGGTGCCGCAGGCCTGCAACAGCGCGTTCCTCGTGGACCTGCCGAGCGAGGGCTGGGAGAACGTCCGCGACATCCACACGATGAGCGGGCCGAGCCACAACCACTGCGAGATCCGCATCACCAAGCTGCGCGTGCCGAAGGAGAACCTCCTCGGCGGGCGCGGCGACGGACACCGGCTCGGCCAGTACCGGCTCGGCCCGGCGCGCCTCGCGCACTGCATGCGCTGGATCGGGCAGGCCGAGACCGCGCTCAACATGATGATCGACCGCTCGATGAAGCGGTACGCGCACGGCTCGCTGCTCGGCGAGAAGCAGGGCATCCAGTGGATGATCGCGGACAGCACGATGGAGCTGTACCAGTGCAAGCTGATGGTGCTGCACGCGGCCTACAAGATCGACCGCGGCGAGGACTTCAAGAGCGAGGTGTCGATGGCGAAGCACTTCGTCGCCAACGCGCTGGGCCGCATCGTCGACCGCGCCATCCAGGTGCACGGCGCGCTCGGCTACTCGACCGACACGCCGCTCGCGCACATGGCGACGCAGGCGCGCTGGGCGCGCTTCGCCGACGGCGCCGACGAGGTGCACCAGTGGCGCATCGCGCAGCGCGCGATCGAGGCCTACACCAAGACGGGGAGCGTCGGCCCGGCGGCGGGAGACCTGCCGCTCTGAGATCCGCGCGCGCCGGCGCCGCGTAGCGAGCGCCGCCGGTGGCCCGCGATCCGCTGTTGACGCGGGCGTTCCTCGCCTGCGCCGCCGCGAACTTCCTCCAGTCGCTCTCGTTCAACCTGTACCTGCACCTGCCGGGCTTCCTGCACGAGCTCGGCGCGAGCGAGGTGCGGATCGGCGTGATCTCGGGCGTGTGGGCGGTGGCCGCGATCGCGGCGCGGCCGCCGCTCGGGCGCGCGATGGATCGCTGGGGCCGGCGCCGGCTCGTGCTCGCGGCGTGCGCCACCAACGTGTTCGTGTGCGCGCTGCACGTGGCGGTCGCCGACCTGGGCCCGCTCATCTACGTGCTGCGCGTGCTGCACGGGCTCGCCGAGGCGACGCTCTTCACCGTGCTCTTCACCGTCGCGGTCGACTGGGTGCCCGCCAGCCGGCGCACCGAAGGGCTCGCGCTGTACAGCGCGACGGGCATGTTCCCGATCTCGCTCGGCGGCCTGCTCGGCGACGCGGTCCTGGCGCGCGCCGACTACGACGCGCTCTTCGTCGTGTCGTCGGGCATCGCGGCGCTCTCGTTCGTCGTGGCGCTCGGCATGCGCGAGCGCGCACACGCGCCCGCCGACGCGGCCGCCGCGCCGCGCGGCTTCGCGTACGCACTGCGCCGCGCGGATCTCGCGCCGCTGTGGATGATCGGCACCGTGTTCGGGATCGTGCTCGCCGGCGTGTTCGTGTTCGTGAAGCGCTTCACGATGGAGACGGGCGCCGGCTCGGTCGGCGCCTTCTTCACCGCCTACACCGGCGCCGCGATCGCGGTGCGCCTCGCCGGCGGCCGGCTGCCGGACCGCGTCGGGCCCAAGCGCGTGCTGATCCCGGCGCTCGCCGGGCTGGTCGCCGGCTTCCTGTGTCTCGCGATCGCGCGCGACGCGCACGAGGTGCTCGCCGCCGGCGTGCTCTGCGGCGTCGGCCACGGCTTCGCGTTCCCGACGCTCTCGTCGCTCGTCGTGACGCGCGCCGGCGACCGCGAACGCGGCGTCGCGATCGCGGTGCTGACCACGCTGCCGGACGTCGGCGCGCTGCTCGGCGCGCCGAGCCTCGGCTGGATCATCGAGGTCGCGGGCTTCTCCGCGATGTTCGCGACGGCGGGCGCGGTGCTCGCGCTCGGCGTCGCCGCCTTCGCGGTATGGGATCGAGCGGCGGGGCGCTAGAGTGCGCCGGCCTGGAGGAAGCGAGATGGCGGAGCACGAGTTTCCCGTCGACCGCAGCGCGATCCTGACGTTCGCGGCCGCGATCGGCGACACGAATCCGATCTACTGGGACGAGGCGTACGCGAAGGCCACGCCGTGCGGCGGCATCGTCGCGCCGCCGACGTTCGCCATCGCGTCGGCGCACTGGAATCCGCACTACGTCTTTCGCGGCGTGCGCAAGATCCCGGCGCGCGTCGAAGAGGCGGCGCCGCGGAGCGAAGCGGCGGCGAGGAGTGGCGGCGGCGGCAATCTCGCGCGCGTGCTGCACGCGGAGCAGCGCTTCGAGTACAAGAAGCCGCTCCATCCCGGCATGCGGCTCATTGTCTCGACGCGTCCCGGCAAGAGCTGGGAGAAGCAGGGCAAGCGCGGCGGCACGCTGCAGTTCAGCGAGACCGTGACCGAGTACCGCGACGAGCGCGGCGAGCTGGTGCTGGTCGCGACGAGCGTGGGCGTCGTCACGGCGAAGGCGGTCGAGTCGTGAGCGGCCACGCCAAGCTCCAGGCGTCGGCGCTGAAGGTCGGCGACGTCCGCGAGCAGGTGCTCGTCGAGAACCTCTCGCGCACCCAGATCGTCATGTACGCGGGCGCCTCGGGCGACTTCAACCCGATCCACCACGACGAGACCTTCGCGACGCAGGCCGCCGGCTATCCGTCCGTGTTCGCGCACGGGATGCTGACGATGGGCCTGACCGGGCGCCTGCTCACCGACTGGCTCGGCGACGGCGTCCTCACCGAGTACGGCGTGCGCTTCGTGAAGCAGGTGTTCCCGGGCGACACGCTGACCGCGAAGGGCACCGTGACGGCGATCGGCGCCGACGGCAGCGTCGAGATCGAGGTCGCGACCGTGAACCAGAACGGCGAGCCGGTCGTGGCGGGCCGCGCCAAGGCGGTGCTGCCGCGATGACGACGCTGCGCGAGCGGGTCGCCGAGCTCGAGGCGCGGCGCGCGCGCGCCGTGCAAATGGGCGGCGAGGAGCGCGTCGCCAAGCAGCACGCGCGCGGCAAGCTGACCGCGCGCGAGCGCATCGCGCTGCTCTTCGATCCGGGCACGGCCTTCGACGAGCTGGCGATCCTCGGCAAGCAGCCGGGCGTGGACTCGCCCGCCGACGCCGTCGTGTGTGGCTTCGGCCAGGTCGGCGGCCGGCCGGTCGGCGTCGCCGCCTACGACTTCACCGTGCTCGGCGGCTCGATGGGCCCGACCGGCGAGGCGAAGGCCGCGCGCATGCGCGAGCTCTGCCTGCGCCACCGCATGCCGATGGTGTGGCTCGTCGACTCGGGCGGCGCACGCATCGGCGGCGGCGGACTCGGCGGCGGCGGCGCCTCCGACGAGGAGTACGGCGCGAGCGTCTTCGCCGAGACCGGCGCGCTGTTCCGCGAGCAGATCGTGATGTCGGGCGTCGTGCCGCAGGTCGCGGCGATGGTCGGGCCGGGCGCCGCGGGCACCGCCTACATCCCGGGACTCGCCGATTTCGTGCCGATGGTGAAGGGCACGTCGTCGATGGCGCTCGGCGGCCCGTATCTCGTGAAGGCCGCCGTCGGCGAGGACGTCAGCGAGGAAGACCTCGGCGGCTCCAAGGTGCACTGCGAGCTGTCGGGCGTCGGCGACCTCGAGGTGCCCGACGACGCGGCGTGCATGGACGCGATCCGCACCTATCTCTCGTTCATGCCGAGCCACTGCGAGGAGGCGCCGCCGGTCGTCCCGTGCGACGACCCGATCGAGCGCGCCGACGACGCGCTGCTCGACCTCGTCCCCGACAATCCGCGCCGCGCCTACGACATGCGCAAGCTCGTCGCGCACCTCGCCGACCACGGCCGCGTGTTCGAGATCAAGCCGAGGTGGGCGAGGAACCTGGTCACCGCGTTCATCCGCCTGGGCGGGCGGCCGGTCGGCGTCGTCGCGAACAACCCGATGGTGCTGGGCGGCACGCTCGACGTCGACAGCGCCGACAAGGCCGCCAAGTTCGTCGAGATCTGCGACGCCTTCGGCATCCCGCTGCTGTTCCTGCAGGACACGCCGGGCTTCGTGATCGGCTCGAAGGTCGAGCGCGCCGGCATCATCCGGCACGGCGCCAAGATGCTGCACTACGTGGCGTCGGCGACGGTGCCGAAGATCTGCGTGCTCGTGCGCAAGGCGTACGGCGCCGGCTACTACGCGATGAATGGGCGCGCCTACGAGCCCGACTGGATCGTCGCGTGGCCCACCGCGGAGATCGCGGTGATGGGGCCGGAGGGCATGGTCTCGATCTTCGCGCAGAAGAAGCTGCGCGAGCTCGCGAGCGACGAGGAACGCCGCGCCTTCATCGAGGCCGCCGCGGCGAAGCTGCGCGCCGGCATCAATCCGTACGTCGCGGCGATCCGCGCGATGGTGGACGACGTGATCGACCCGCGGCAGACGCGCGCCGTCGTGGCGCGCGCGCTCGAGCGCTTCGCGACCAAGCGCGTGGAGCGGCCTTGGCGCAAGCGCGGCGTCGTGCCCGTCTAACGCGGAAGGCGGCGCTGCTGCTCGCGCTCGCCGGCTGCGCGAGCGGCCCGGGCGCGGCGCTGCTCGCGCGGCATCCGGAGCTGGCGTCGCTCGAGGGCCAGCGCCTCGCCGACGCCAACCCGTACGTGCTCCCGCACGCCGGCAGCCTCACCTTCTTCCACTGCCGCTGGGCCGACGGCGTACCGATTCCGGTGTCGCTGCCGCCCGACGCGACCGCCGCGGAGCGGCGCGCGCTCGAGGCCGCACTGCGCGGCTGGGAGGGCGCGGGGCTCGGCGTCGCGTTCGCGCCGGTCGAGTCGATCGAGACGACGGGGCGGGGCATCGAGATCCGCTTCAGCGGCGGCGCCGTCGACACGCCCGCCGGCGCCGACACTGCGGGAACGGCGGCCGACTGCCGGATCGCGCCGCTCTCGCAGCAGGGCGGCGCCGCGATCGCGGGCGCGGAGCTGGTGACGGCGCGCGTCACGATCGCGCGCGTCACCCACGACGACCTGCTCGCGACGAAGCCGCGCGCGCTGCGCGACGCCGAGCTGGCGGGCGCCGCGCTCCACGAGCTCGGCCACGCGCTCGGGCTGCACGGTCACGCGCGCCAGGGCGACACCGTGATGGTGCGCGAGGTGGAGCGCATCCCGCGCGCCGGCAAGGCGCTGCTCGAGAGCGGCCGCTTCTCCGACGCGACGCTGCGCGCGCTCTACCGGCTGCCGAGCGGCGCGGTGGTCGCGCGCGCGCCGGTGGACCGCTGCCGGACGGACCACGTCGACCGGCTCGCACGGCTCGCGGAAGAGGGCGCGCTCGACGGCCCGTTCCTGCGCGTCGGCGAGACGGCGGGCCGGATCTGGTGGCGCGACGCGCAGGGCGGCGAGTTCGGCATCGTGCTCGCGCGCGTGCGCGAAGCGCAGCGCGACCCGAACCGCCTGTTCGTGCTCGCCGAGGCGCGCGTGCGCGCCTCGCTCGCGGAGATCCGCGACGTGCGCTGCGGCGCCGACTAGGGAACCTCTGAAAAAGCCGCCCGGCATGGTAGAAGAGAGCCGGGGGGGATGACGTGGCTCATCAGAGGACGTTTGCGTCGGAGGCTTGGC
>QEVM01000020.1 GCA_003576805.1 Pseudomonadota bacterium
CGGGCGCTCGGCGGCGAGCGCCGCCTGCTGCTCTTCCCGCCGGTGCTCGGGCTCGACGGCCACGCGGGCGTGCGGAGCTGGATCGCGGAGGAGGCCGGCTGCCGCGTGGCGGAGCTGGTCGGCGCGCCGTCGCTCTCGCTGGCCGGCTATCGGCTCGACCGCGCGCTGCAGGGTGCGCTCGCGCGCGCGCGCGTCGCGGTCGTCCCGGGGCGCGCGGCGTCGGTCGAGAGCGAGGGCGCGCGCGCGCGCGGCGTGCGTATCGAGGGCGGCGAGACGCTCGCGTGCGACGCGCTCGTGATCGCGAGCGGTCGCTTCGTAGGGGGCGGCGTCGCGGACCGCGGCGGCGCGCTCGCCGAGACGCTGCTCGACCTGCCGCTCCACGACCTCGCCGGCCGGCGCGTCGACGGGCTCGCGCCGCACCGCCTCGTCCGGCGCGACTACGAAGGCGAGCAGCCGCTCTTCGCAGCCGGCGTGCGCACCGACACGCGACTGCGTCCGCTCGGCGCCGGCGGCGCGCCGCGCTTCGCGAACTGCTTCGCGGCGGGCGACCTGCTCGGCGCCTTCGATCCGGCGCGCGACCGCACGGGGCTCGGCGTCGCGCTGCTCTCCGGCCGCCGCGCGGGCGAAGAGGCGGCGGCGTGCTGAGCGGCTATCGCGGCTTCCGGCGCGAGTTGGCGCGCACCGGCTCGCTGCGCGCGCTGTGGCTCCAGCTCCGCACCGGCGCGCGCCACCTCGGGCGCCAGCTGCTCGGCCGGCGCGACGGAGATCCGGTCGAACGCTTCTTCCGCAACTACGCGGACGACGGCTTCCGCCTGCCCGACCCCGCCGCGGCGGCGCTGCAGCTCGACGCCGAGCGGTGTCTCGTCTGCGGGCTGTGCTCGGCGGAGTGCGCGCGCGTGGGCGGCGCGCCCGCGCTCGATCCGCGCGACGCGGTGATCGCCGCCGCGCGGCTCGCGATCGACTGGGTGCGGCTCGACGTCTCGCCGCTCGGCGCCGGCGCGTCCGCGTCCGCGTGCGCCGGTTGCCGCGCCTGCGACGCGGTCTGCCCGGCCGCGATCCCGATCTCGCGCGTGCAGAGCTGGCTGGCGCGCACGGACTGAGAGAAGAGGAGGCGCATGCGCGCGCTCGCGCTCGCCGTGACGGCGCTCACCGGCTTCGCCGGCCTCGTGTACGAGGTCGCCTGGCAGAAGTACCTCGCGATCCTGATGGGCGCGCAGAGCGAGGCGACGGCGGCGATCCTCGCCATCTTCCTCGGCGGCCTCTCGCTCGGCTACTGGCTCTGGGGCCGCGCGAGCGTGCACGTCTCGGCCGCCGATCCGGCCGCGCGCGCCGCGCGGCTGCTCCTCCTCTACGCGGCGATCGAGGCCGCGATCGGCGTCTGGGCGCTGCTTTTCCCGCTGCTGTTCCGCGCCGCGCAGGCCGCGACGGGCCTGTTCGCGATCGAGAGCCCGGCGCTCGGCCTCGCGCTCGACGGCCTGCTCGCGACGCTCCTGATCGGCCCGCCGACCATCTTGATGGGCGCGACGATCCCGTTGCTCACCCAGGCGCTGGCGCGCGACCTCGACGACGCCACGCGCATCCACGCGCTCGTCTACGGCTTCAACACGGCGGGCGCGTTCGCCGGCGCGCTGGCGGCGGGCTTCTGGCTGATCGCGGCGCTCGGATTGGTCGGCGTGCTCGTCGCGATGGCCGCGCTGAACCTCGCGGCCGCCGCCGTCTTCGCGGCGATCGCGCGGCGCGCGGCGCGCGGCGTGGCCGCGCCCGCCGCGGAGGCCCCGAGCCGCGTCGCGGGCTTCGCGATCTACGCGGCCGCCGCGCTCTGCATCGGCTTCGCGATGACGACGCTGCAGGCCGTGCTGATCCGCGTCGGCGGGCTCGCGCTCGGCGCCTCGCACGTCACGTTCTCGCTCGTCGTCTCGGTGTTCGTGCTGTGCATCGCGCTCGGCAGCTTCGGCGTGTCGGCGCTCTCGCGCATCCGCGGCGGGCTGCTCGTCGCGAACGCCTGGCTGCTCGCGCTCGCGTTCGGCGCGCTCTACTTCGGCGTGCAGGACGCCGGCTACTGGACGCACGCGCTGCGCAGCCTGTTCCGCGACGATCCGCACGGGCTGTGGCTGTTCCGGCTGGCGGTGTTCGGCGGCCTGCTCGTCGCGATCGGTCCGGCCGTGGTGCTGTCGGGCGCGACGCTGCCGCTGCTCTTCCACCACCTGCGCCACTACGTGACCGATCTCGGCGCCGTCGCGGGGCGGCTCTACAGCTGGAACACCGTCGGCTCGGTGCTCGGCGCCGTCGTCGGCGGCTACCTGCTGTTCCTGCCGCTCGACCTCGACGGCGTGTTCCGCGTCGCCGTCGCGGCGCTCGCGGTGGCCGCCGCGCTGCTGACGACGCGCGTCGCGCGCGTGCGCTGGCTCGGGCTGGCCGCGCTGGCGCCCGCACTCGTCGCGCTCGCGCTGCTGCCGCGCTGGGATGCGTACCGGCTCTCGCTCGGCACGTTTCGCTACCGCCAGCCGCAGGCGACGACCTTCGCCGGCCCCGACGCCTACTTCCGCGATCGCCAGCAGCGCTCGGGCGAGCGCATCCTGTTCTACGACGACGACCCGATCGCGTCGGTGGCGGTGCGCGAGTTCCCGTACGGCGAGACGCGCTCGCGCGCCATCCTGACCAACGGCAAGTCCGACGGCGCGCTCGTCGGCGACTACACCACGACCGCGCTCGCCGCCGTGCTGCCCGCGCTCTTCGCGGAGCGCACCGAGCGCGCGCTCGTGATCGGCTGGGGCACCGGCGTCACGGCCGGCGAGCTGGCCTCGCTCGATTCGATGCGCGAGGTCGTGGTCGCCGAGATCTCGCGCGGCGTGATGGCCGCGGCGCCCTGGTTCGAGCACGGCAATCTCGGCGCGCGCGCCAACCGCAAGGTGCGCGTCGTCCAGACCGACGCCTACCGCGCGCTGCTGCGCAGCGAGGGCCGCTACGACCTGATCGTGTCCGAGCCGAGCAATCCGTGGGTGAGCGGCGTCGAGATGCTGTTCAGCCGCGAGTTCCTGGAGGCGGCCCGCGACCGCCTGAACCCGGGCGGCGTCTACACGCAGTGGTTCCCGCTGTACGAGACGGACGACGAGACGGTGGCGCTGGTGCTGCGCACGCTCGCGAGCGTGTTCGGCGACGCCGCCGTCTGGAACACGACCGGCCCCGACCTGCTGCTGCTGGGCTTCCGCGAAGGCGGCGCCGGCGCGGACGCGGACCTCGCACGCCTGCTCGAACGCAAGGCGCGCGCCGACTTCGCGGCGACGCTCGAGCGCGCGGGCATCCGCGACGTGCCCGCGCTGCTGGCGCACGAGCTGATGCCGCGCGGCGCGCTCGCGCAGCTCGAGCTGCCCGGCGCGGTGCACACGCTGCTGCACCCGCTGCTCGCCGACCGCGCGGCGCGCGCCTTCTTCGCAGGCGACCGCGGCCGCTTGCCGTCGCTCGCGGCGGCGGACGCCGCGCGCGCCGGCGCGAGCCGCTCGCTGCTGCGGCGCTGGGCCGCGTCGCGCGAGGGCGGCAAGCTGTCGGTCGTCGAGCGCGACGCGGCCGCGCGCGAGGCGTGCCGCTACCGGATGCGCGAGTGCGCCGTGCTGCTCGCGCAGTGGCGCGCCGAGCAGCCGGACAATCCGCTGCTGCGCGTGCGGATCGAGGGCGCGCGCCGCCAGCCGCCATCGGGCGACGCCATCGACGAGCACCTCGTCGGCAATCTGTCGCTGCTCTTCGACGCGCGGCGGATCGCGCCCGCCGATCCGGGCACGTCGCTCGCGATCGCCGAGCAGGCGAGCGAGCTCTTCGTCGAGTACTTCCATCCGGCCGCGCCGTTCTCGCGCGACGCGCTGCGCGCGCTCTGGTCGCAGTGCGCGGCGGACGCGCGCCTCGCGGAGCGCTGCGCAGCGTCGCGCGCCGCGCTCGAGCGGCGCATCGGCTCGCTGGCGCAGAGCGTCGACGGCGCCGCTGCGTCCGCGTCCGCGGCGCCCTGAGCGCGCGCTGGCATCGCTTCCCCGAATCCTCTAAAACCGGCGCCACCATGGCCAGCACTTGGACGCCGACCGTGCCCGCGAACGGGCAGAAGATCACTCTCGACGCGAACGGCACGCTCTCGGTGCCCGATCGTCCGATCCTGCCCTTCATCGAAGGCGACGGAACGGGGCCCGACATCTGGGCCGCCTCGGTGCGCGTCTTCGACGCCGCCGTCGCGAAGGCGTACGGCGGCAAGCGCCAGATCGCGTGGATGGAGGTGCTCGCCGGGCAGAAGGCCTACGACGCGACCGGCGAGTGGCTGCCCGACGCCACGCTCGACGCGTTCCGCTCGTACCTCGTCGGCATCAAGGGCCCGCTGACCACGCCCGTCGGCGGCGGCATCCGCAGTCTCAACGTCGCGCTGCGCCAGATCCTCGACCTCTACGTCTGCCTGCGTCCGGTGCGCTGGTACACGGGCGTGCCGTCGCCGGTGAAGCGTCCCGAGCTCGTGGACATGGTGATCTTCCGCGAGAACACCGAGGACATCTACGCCGGCATCGAGTGGCAGGCCGGCTCGCCCGAGGCGAAGAAGCTCCTCGACTTCCTCGCCAAGGAGTTCCCGAAGGAAGCGAAGAAGGTGCGCTTCCCGGCGACGAGCGGCGTCGGCATCAAGCCCGTCTCGCAGGAGGGCACCGAGCGGCTCGTGCGCGCCGCGCTCGACTACGCGGTGCGCCACCGGCGCAAGAGCGTGACGCTGGTGCACAAGGGCAACATCATGAAGTTCACCGAGGGCGCCTTCCGCGACTGGGGCTACGAGCTCGTGAAGCGCGAGTACGCGGGCAAGGCGATCGGCTGGGACGACTGCGGCGGCAAGCCGCCCGCGGGCCAGGTGCTGGTGAAGGACTCGATCGCCGACATCACGCTGCAGCAGGTGTTGACGCGGCCCGACGAGTTCGACGTGATCGCGACGATGAACCTGAACGGCGACTACCTCTCCGACGCGCTCGCCGCGCAGGTCGGCGGCATCGGCATCGCGCCGGGCGCGAACATCAACTACGTGACCGGCCACGGCATCTTCGAGGCGACGCACGGCACCGCGCCCAAGTACGCGGGCCAGGACAAGGTGAACCCGAGCTCGGTGATCCTGTCCGGCGTCATGATGCTCCAGCACCTCGGCTGGACCGAGGCGGCCGATCTGATCGAGCGCGGCATGTCGCGCTCGATCGCCGCGAAGACCGTGACCTACGACTTCCACCGGCTGATGGAGGGCGCCACGCTGGTCTCGTGCAGCGGCTTCGGCGACGCCATCATCGCCAACATGGCCTAGCGGCCGCGGGGCACCCGCCGGTCCGGCGAAACAAACGACTCGAGAAGGAGGGTTCCGTGGCGCGACCCAAGATCGCTCTCATCGGCGGCGGCAACATCGGCGGCGTGCTCGCCGAGCAGATCGCCTACCGCGAGCTCGGCGACGTGGTGATGTTCGACGTGGTCGAAGGCATGCCGCAGGGCAAGACGCTCGACATCGCGGAGGGCGCGCCGCTCTTCGGCAGCGACGCCAAGGTGTCCGGCACGAACCGCTACGAGGACATCGCCGGCGCCAGTCTCGTAATCATCACCGCCGGCCTCGCGCGCAAGCCCGGCATGTCGCGCGACGACCTGCTGAAGACCAACCTCGCGATCATGAAGCAGGTCGCGGAGGGCGTGAAGACGCACGCGCCGGACGCCTACGTGATCGTCGTCAGCAATCCGCTCGACGCGATGGTCTACACCTTCAAGCAGATCTCGGGCTTCCCGAAGAACCGCGTCGTCGGCATGGCGGGCGTGCTCGACTCGGCGCGCTTCCGCGCCTTCGTCGCTTGGGAGCTCGGCGTGTCGGTCGAGGACGTGACGGCGCTCGTGCTCGGCGGCCACGGCGACACGATGGTGCCGCTGGTCCGCTACTGCACCGTCGCGGGCATCCCGGTGACCAAGCTGCTGCCGCAGGCGAAGATCGACGCGATCGTGGAGCGCACCAAGAACGCGGGCGGCGAGGTCGTGAACCTGCTCAAGACGGGATCCGCGTTCGTGTCGCCCGCGGCGAGCGCGATCGAGATGGCCGAGGCGATCCTGAAGGACAAGAAGCGCGTGCTCGCGTGCGCCTGTCTGTGCGAAGGCGAGTACGGCGTGCAGGGCCTCTACCTCGGCGTGCCGTGCATCCTCGGCGCGGGCGGCGTCGAGAAGATCATCGACCTCGAGCTCGACGCCGGCGAGAAGAAGCTCTTCGAGGCGTCGGTGGATCACGTCCGCAAGCTGGTGGCGGAAATCCAGCTCTAGGAGAAGCGCTTGAACGTCCACGAGTACCAGGCGAAGGAGCTGCTGCGCTCCTACGGCGTGCCGGTGCCCGCCGGCAAGCTGGCGACGACGCCGGCCGAGGCGGAGAGCGCGGCGCGCTCGCTCGCGACGAACGTCGTCGTGGTGAAGGCGCAGGTGCACGCGGGCGGCCGCGGCAAGGCGGGCGGCATCAAGGTCGCCAAGTCGCCGGCCGAGGCGAAGCGGATCGCGAGCGAGATCCTCGGCATGACGCTGCGCACGCACCAGACCGGCGCCGAGGGCAAGCTCGTGCGCAAGGTCTGGATCGAGGCCGGCTGCGACATCGCGCGCGAGCTCTACCTCGCGATCGTGCTCGACCGCGCCGCCGAAGACCTGGCGATCATCGCCTCGACCGAGGGCGGCATGGAGATCGAGGAGGTCGCGGAGCGCTCGCCCGAGAAGATCCTCACCGTGCACGTCGACCCGGCGGCCGGGCTGCAGCCGTTCCACGTGCGGCGCGTCGCCTTCGGGCTCGGCCTGCCGGCCGAGTCGGTCGCGAAGCTCGAGGTCTTCCTCGGCGGCCTCTACCGGCTCTTCACGGAGAAGGATGCCTCGCTCGCGGAGATCAATCCGCTGGTGGTGACCGGCGGCGGCGACTTCCTCGCGCTCGACTGCAAGCTCAACTTCGACGACAACGCGCTGTTCCGGCACGCCGACGTGCGCGAGCTGCGCGACCCCGACGAGGAGGACGCGCGCGAGCGCGAGGCGAACGAGCTCGACATCGCCTACGTCGGCCTCGACGGCGACGTCGGCTGCCTCGTCAACGGCGCCGGCCTCGCGATGGCGACGCTCGACATGCTGCGCGCCGCGGGCGGCTCGCCGGCCAACTTCCTCGACGTCGGCGGCGGCACCAATCAGGAGCGCGTCGCCGCCGCGTTCAAGCTGATCCTCCAGGACCCGCAGGTGAAGGCGATCCTGGTCAACATCTTCGGCGGCATCGTGCGCTGCGACCTGGTCGCGGAGGGCGTCGTCGCCGCCGCGCGCGAGCTCGGCGTCGCGGTGCCGCTCGTGGTGCGGCTGCAGGGAAACAACGCGGCGGAGGGCCGTCGCATCCTCGAGTCGTCGGGGCTGAACATCACGCCCGCCGAGACGTTCCGCGAAGCGGGCGAGCGCGCGGTCGCGGCGGCGAGGGGCTGAGCACGATGTCGATCCTGTGCGACCGCGACACGAAGCTGTTGATCCAGGGCGTCGGCAAGACCGGGCGCCTGCACGCGAAGCTCTCGCGCGAGTACCACACGCAGGTGGTCGGCGGCGTCGCGCCCGGCAAGGGCGGCACCGAGGTGGACGGCATCCCGTGCTTCGACACGGCGCGCGAGGCGGTCGCGGCGACGGGCGCCGACGCGTCGGTCGTGTTCGTTCCGCCGCCGGGCGCGGCGGACGCGATCCTCGAGGCGGCGGACGCGGGCATCGGCCTCGTCGTCTGCATCACCGAGGGCATTCCCGCGCTCGACATGCTGCGCGCCAAGCGCGCGCTGCGCGGCTCGCGGACGCGGCTGCTCGGGCCGAACTGCCCGGGCGTCGTGACGCCGGGCCAGTGCCGCATCGGCATCATGCCCGCGCACATCACCAAGCCGGGCCCGGTCGGCGTCGTGTCGCGCTCGGGGACGCTGACCTACGAGGCGGTCGACCAGCTCTCGCGCCTCGGCATCGGCCAGAGCAGCTGCGTCGGCATCGGCGGCGATCCGATCATCGGCACCACCTTCGTCGACGCGCTCGCGCTCTTCGAGGCGGACCCGGAGACGAAGGCCGTGATCCTGATCGGCGAGATCGGCGGCTCGGCCGAGGAGACCGCGGCGGCGTTCGTGAAGGAGCACATGACGAAGCCCGTCGTGGCCTTCATCGCCGGCCAGAACGCGCCGCCCGGCAAACGCATGGGGCACGCCGGCGCGATCATCGCCGGCGGCAAGGGCCGCGCGTCCGACAAGATCGCCGCGCTCGAAGCAGCCGGCGTGCGCGTCGCGCCGTCGCCCGCCGAGATCGGCGAGACGCTCGCCAAGCGCTGCCCCGATCTGCGATGAAGCGCGTCGCGCTCGCAGAGCTCGCTCTCGAGCGCGTCGTGCACAATCCGGAGATCGCGAAGCGGGTGCTGCTGCGCGCGGGCGACGTCCCGCACCTCGTGCAGCTCGCGCAGGCGCGGCTCGCGCCGGGCCAGATCGCGCCGGGCCACGCGCACGCCGACATGTGGGAAATCTTCTTCGCGCAGGAAGGGGAGGGCGCGCTCGCCGTCGACGGCGCCGTGCACGCGCTGCCCGCCGGCGCCTGCATCGCGGTCGCGCCCGGCGAAGTCCACGAGCTGCGCAATCCCGGCGCGCGCGAGCTCGTCGTGCTCTACCTCGGGATCAAGGCGTAGCGGCTTCCACCAGCCGCAGCGCGGTGCCCGCGATCCACAGCGAATCGCCCTCGACGCGCAGGCCGCGCTGCGCCGCCGTCGCGAGCGCCCGCTCGCGCGCGCCGCGGCTCGCCTCGACGAGCTCCACGCAGGCGAGTCCTTCGCCGGCGCCGCGCGCCGGGCAGAAGTGCAGCGTGCCGCCGTCGAGCGCGATCGCGAACACGTCCCCGCCGAGCGCCGACGCGGGGCGGTCGATCAGCGCCGCCCAGTGCGCGGCCAGGCCCGCGGGCGCGTCACTCGTGAGCGTCGCGCCCGCGAGGCCCGTGACGACGTCGCGCCGCACGTGCGCCTCCCAGTCGGGCCCGGCCCAGTCCCAGCTCTGCGCCGGCTCGGCGCAGTCGAACGAGAGGATCGCGCCGCCGACGTCGCGCGGATGGAGGTGGAGCGTCGCGATGCGCGGCGCGGCGTGCTCGAACACCACGCGGACCTCTTCCCGCTGCGCGCGCGCTCGCGCCGCGGCCAGATCGCCGGTCTGGACGATCACCATGTAGCCGCAGTCCCCGCCGCGCCGCGCGAGCAGCCGCGCGCCCGAGGCGTCGTCGCGGATCGGCGACACCACTTCGAGGAAGCAATCGCCGACCGGCAGCACGGCGTTCGCGAGCCCGAACGCCGCGACGTCGGGATCGCGGAACGCGACGTCGAGGCCGAGGACGGCGCGCAGATGCTCGACGGTCGCGTCGAGCTCGCGCGCGAGCAGGGCGATCTGGCGCAGGCGCATGCCGCGAGCGTACCGCGTGCGCGCGCTCAGCGGCGTCCGAGCAAGAGCCCGAGCGCCGCACCCCAGACGAGGTGCGACGCGATCATCATCGCGTTGCGGCCGGCCGGCTCGCGCGTCGCGGGCGGAAGGATGCCGGCCGCGGGCAGCCAGCCGAGATAGCTGCCCGCCCACACGCCGAGTCCGAAGAGCGCGCCGCGCGCCGCGGGCGGACCCGGCAGCAGCGGCGCGACGGCCGCGTACACCGCGCCGGCAGCGGCGCCGTAGCCGAAGTGCGCCGCCGTCGCGGTCGCGAGGCGCGTCGACGGCTCCATGTGCTCCGCGACACCGCTGGCGCGCAGCGTCTTCTCCGTGATCTGCTGCGGCGGCAGCGCCTGCGCGCGCGCGCCCGCGAGTCGCCGGTGCAGCAGCTCCATCGCGATCGTCATCGGGACCGTCGCAGCCGATCCGGCCAGCGTTCCGCCGAGTGCACGCAGCATGGGCGCCACCTCCGCGCGAGGTGCAGAGCAAGTGACGTGCCGCGGCGTGCGCGCGCGCCGCGCGCGTGCGCCGGGCCGGCGCGCTGCGTTGGAACAAAGTTCCTGCCGTGCGAGCGGCGCCTCGCGTGCGGCCGGCGGTGGCGGCGCGCCGAGCGCGCGGCGGCGGAGCGCGTTCAGCCTTCGACCGTCCAGGTGTCGCCGGAGCGCAGCAGCTTGTCGAGCTTGCCCGGGCCGCGCGCCTCGACGGCGCTCTCGATCTGGGACTGGAGCATGCGCTCGTAGGTCGGCCGCTCGATCGCGCGCAGCACGCCGACGGGGATCGGGAACTCCGGCGGCGCCAGCGTCGCGAGCGCGAAGTGGTAGGCCGGGCTCTGCGCGCGCTCGTCGTGCACCGTGACGCCCGCGGCGATCGGGTCCTCGTCGTCCCGCAGCGGGACGACGGTGGGCACGCCGTGCTCGATCCGGATGCCGCGGCGCTGTCCCTTGGCGCCGTAGACGAGCGGCTGCCCGTGCTCGAGCCGCAGCGCCGTGTCGACGCGCGTCTTCTTGTCCTCGATCGCCGCCCACTCGCCGTCGTTGTACACGGGGCAGTTCTGGAGGATCTCGACGAACGCCGCGCCGCGGTGATCGTGCGCGCGCCGCAGCACCTCCTGGAGGCCCGGCGCGTCGACGTCGACGGTGCGCGCGACGAACGTGGCGCCGGCGCCGAGCGCGAACGCGCTCGGCTCGATCGGGTAGTCGATCACGCCCATCGGCGTCGACTTGTTGCGCATGCCGACGCGCGAGGTCGGCGAGTACTGGCCCTTGGTGAGCCCGTAGATGCGGTTGTTGAAGAGCAGGATCTGGAGGTCCACGTTGCGGCGGATCACGTGGAGCATGTGGTTGCCGCCGATCGAGAGCCCGTCGCCGTCGCCGGTGATCACCCAGACCGACAGCTCCGGCCGCGCCAGCTTGATCCCGGTCGCGAAGGCCGGCGCGCGGCCGTGGATGGTGTGGAAGCCGTAGGTGTTCATGTAGTACGGGAAACGGCTCGAGCAGCCGATCCCCGACACGAACACGAAGTTCTCGCGCGGCACGCCGAGCTCCGGCATCACGCGCTGGACGTTGGCCAGCACGCTGTAGTCGCCGCAGCCGGGGCACCAGCGGACCTCCTGGTCCGACTCGAAGTCCTTCTTGGTCAGCTTGGCGAGCGGTTCCGCCATCACGCGACTCCCAGCAGCCGGTCGATGCCCGACCGCACTTCCGACACCTTGAACGGCTGGCCCTGCACCTTGGTGAGGCTCTGCGCGTCGACGAGGAACTCGGCGCGCAGCAAGCGCGAGAGCTGTCCGGTGTTGAGCTCGGCCACCATCACGCGCTCGAAGCGGCGCAGCACCTCGCCGAGGTTCGGCGGCAGCGGATTCAGGTGGCGCAGGTGGACGCTCGCGACGTCGTGGCCGGCGGCGCGCGCCTCGTCCACCGCCGACGTGATCGCGCCGTGCGTGCCGCCCCAGCCGACGATGAGCAGCTTGCCGGCGTCGGCGCCGTGGCATTCGACGGGCGGCAGGTCCTGCGCGATGCGCGCGATCTTGGCGTGGCGCAGGTCGGTCATGCGCTGGTGGTTCTCGGGGAGGTACGAGACGTTGCCCTTGCCGTCCTGCTTCTCCAGCCCGCCGATGCGGTGCTCGAGGCCGGGCGTGCCCGGGATCGCCCACGGACGCGCGAGCGTCTCGTCGTCGCGCACGTACGGGAAGAAGCCGTCGGGGTCGGTGCGGAAGCGGATCTGCTGCCGCGGCAGCTCCGCGACGTCCGGCAGCCGCCACGGCTCCGCGCTGTTGGCGAGGTAGGAGTCCGAGAGCACGACGACCGGCGTCATGTACTTCACGGCCATCGCGAACGCCTCGATCATGATCGAGAAGCAGTCCGACGGCGTGGCGGCCGCGAGCACGGGCAGCGGGCTGTCGGAGCTGCGGCCGTGGAGCGCGCAGAGCAGGTCGGCCTGCTCCTCCTTCGTCGGCAGGCCGGTGGAGGGTCCGGCGCGCTGGACGTCGACGATCACCAGCGGCAGCTCCGCGACGACCGCGAGATTGATCGCCTCCTGCTTGAGCAGGAAGCCGGGGCCGCTCGTCACGGTGAGCCCGAGCATGCCCGCGAACGACGCGCCGACCGCGGCCGACACCGCGGCGATCTCGTCCTCGGCCTGGAACGTCTTCACGCCGAAGCTGCGGTGCTTGGCGAGCTCGTGCAGCACGTCGCTCGCCGGCGTGATCGGATACGCGCCGACCACGAGCGGGCGGTCCATGCACACGCTCGCCGCGACGCAGCCGTAGGCGAGCGCGGTGTTGCCCGTGATGTTGCGGTAGGTGCCGGGCTCGATCTTGGCGCGCGGCACCTCGAACGAGACGGGGAACAGCTCGCTCGTCTCGCCGAAGTGGTAGCCCGCCATCAGCACGCGCCGGTTGGCCTCGCGGATCTCGCCCTCGAAGCGGCTGCCGATCCACTCGAGCGTCGCCTCGAGCGGTCGCCCGTAGAGCCAGTACAGAAGGCCGAGCGCGAAGAAGTTCTTGGAGCGGCCCGCTTCGCGCTGCGAGAGCGAGAGGTCTTTCAGCGCCTCGAAGGTGAGGCGCGTCACCGGCACCTCGACGACGCGGTAGCGCTCGTGCAGCGCGGGCAGCGGATCCTCGGTGTAGCCGGCGCGCTCGAAGTTCTTGTCGGTGAAGGCGTCGCTGTTGACGATCACCATGCCGCCCGCGCGCACGTCGGCGAGACAGGCGCGCAGCGCGGCGGGGTTGAACGCGACGAGCACGTCGGCCTGGTCCGCGGGCGTGCGGATGTCGGCCGACGCGAAATGGATCTGGTAGCCGGACACGCCGGCGAGCGTGCCGGCTGGCGCGCGGATCTCGGCTGGGAAGTCGGGCAGCGTCGAGAGGTCGTTGCCGGCGAGCGCGGTCGACTCCGTGAACTTCGTGCCGGTGAGCTGGACTCCGTCGCCGGAGTCTCCGGCGAACCGGATCGCGACGCGCTCGACGCGCTGGGACTTCTTGGGAGAGGGACCGGCAGGACCTTGCGACGACGACAACTGGACCTCCGCGGGCGGGCTCAGTGTATCCGGCGGAGAGTGCGGCGAAAGTCCCGAGATTGCGCGGGATTTCGCGAGTTCCGCGCGGTCGCGGCGGCGTCTCCGGGCCGGCGCCCGAACCCGTCGCTGCGACGCGCGCTTCGGCGCGCCGGCTGCGGCCTCGCGATCCTCAAGCGCACACCGGGGAAGGCCGATACCCGCGTCATGTTCGCGCCCCGCCATCGCCCGCTGCTGGTCGTGGAGGAACGCCTGCTCGCATTGCGGCAGTCGCTCAACACGCCGGTGGTCTCGACCGCCGAGCTCGCGGCCGGACCCGCGCGCGCGGTGATCGTCGTCTACGGCGAGGGGCCGGCGCGCCGCTTCGCCGTCGTCGTGCGCTCGCTGCGCGACGGCGCGACGGTCGTCTACGAGCTCGACGCCGAGGACGCGCGCGACGAGGACGGCTGGAGCGTCGCGCTCGACGCCTCGCTCTCGTTCGGCGAGAGCATGGGCTTCCTGTTCGACGACGAGACGATCGTGGACCGGCGTCCCGAGACGCTGCGCCGCGCGCTCGCCTGTCTCCACGAGATCCTGGCGCCGCCCGACGTCGAGCAGGACGCGCCGCTGCGCGCGCGCACCGGCCCGAAGCTGGGTTCGGATGCAGGCGCGAAGAGTGCGGCGCGCGTCGGCTCGCCCGACGAGATGGCGGAGATCCTGCTCGAGGACGAGCTCGACGCGCTCGCACCGGATCCGAACGACGCGACGGGCGCCGAGCTCACCGGCCCGTTCGCGCTGCGCGCGCCGCCGGCGGAGACGCAGCCCGCGGTCGCCGCGGCCGCCGCGCCGGCGGCTCCCGCAGCCAGCCCTTCGCTCTCGAAGTTTCGCGGGGCGCCCGCCGCCGCCGCCGCGCCGCCCGAGGCCGATGCGCCCGGCGCGTCGCAGCGCTCGGTCGCGACGCTCGGTCGCGTGCGTCCGGTCCGCCTGCGCGTCGACGCCGAGGCCGCGCCCAAGTCCGATCCGCTCGTGCGACTGCTCGCCGACTTCTGAACCGACCGGGACGCGTCCCAGGAGGCCCCATGCACCGCTCTCTCCGCTTCGTCCGAGCTCTGCGCCCGCTCATCGCAGCGGCGTTCGTCGCCGCGCTGCCCGGCTGCGCGTCGATGCGTTCGCCGGAGGGCGAGGTGACGAAGCCGGCGGCCCGTCCCGCGCGGCCTGCCGCATCGAGCCAGACGCTCGCGGAGGAGCAGCAGATCACCGACGCGCAGCGACGCGCGCGCATGAACTATCAGGTCGGCGTCGAGAACCTGCGCCAGGGACGCCCGCCGCAAGCGGTCGCGGCGCTGCTCGAGGCGGAGCGCTGGGATCCTCACAGTGAGCGCACGCAGCTCGCGCTCGCGGAGGCGTATCGCCAGCAGGGCCGCAATCGCGAGACCGAGGCCCACCTGTTGCGCGCACTCCAAATCAACCCGCGTTACCACGAGGCCGCGCTCAACCTCGCGGCGCTCTATCTCCAGACCGAGCGCTACGAGGAATCGATTCCGCCGCTCGAGCGGCTGCTCGACGATCCCACCTTTCCCGGTCCGTGGCGCGCGCTGACCAACCTCGGTTGGGCGGAGTACCGGCTCGGCCGTCTCGACGACGCGTATCGCCATCTCTCGCTCGCCGTCGACTACCGGCCCGACCACTGGCCCGCGCGGCTCAATCTCGGCATCCTGGAATCGGAGAGGGGCAACCGCGCCGAGGCGATCGCGCACTTCCAGCGCGTCCTCGAGAACCAGCCGGGACCGTCCGCCGAAGCCGAGGTGCGCTTCCGCCTGGCGGAGCAGCTGGAGTCGCTCGGAGATCGCCGGGGCGCCGTCCGCCAGCTCACCACTGCCAGAGACCTCGAGCCGAGCGGTCCTTGGACGCAGCGGAGCGCCGAATTCCTAAAGAGCCTGCAGTAGCGCGAGGCGAGCGCGCCGAGCCGATCGGCGCCTACCTGAAGCGCCAGCGCGCGCTCCGCGGCATCAGCCTCGAAGAGCTCGCCGGCGCGACGCGCATTCCGCTGCGCTCGTTGCAGCGCCTCGAGAGCGGCGCCTTCGACGCGGATCCCGACGGCTTCGCGCGCGGCTTCGTCCGCACCGTCGCGAACGCGCTCGGCCTGCCGCCGGACGAAACCGTCGCGCGCATGCTGCCCGAGGTCACCGACGACGGCGCACGCGCCGGACGCCGGCGCGCGCGGGTGCGGCGCGCGCTCGCCGTCGTCGCGCTGCTCGGCGTCGGCGCGGTGGGCGCGATCGCGTGGAGCGGCGCACGGCTGCTGCCGACGAGCTGGACCCGCAGTCGCGACGAGCTCGTGATCCGGCGCGATGCGGTTCGCGCGCTCGCGCTCGAGCACGGCATGCTCGCGCCGCCCGCGTCCGAGGCGCCGCCGCCGGTCGCCGCGGGCGTCCTCCAAGCGCCGGCGCACGAGGGAACGGCGCCGCCCGAGTGAGCCGGGCAGCCGCACCGCGCGACCGGCGCGGAGCTAGGCTGCGCGCGTGGCCACCATCGAGACGCAGGCGCTCGTGCTGCGCGTCGTCGACTTCGGCGAGTCGGACCGGATCGCGCACCTGCTGACGCCGGTGACGTCGCGGCTCACGGTGATCGCGAAGGGCGCCAAGCGCAGCAAGCGTCGCTTTCCGGGGACGCTCGATCTCTTTCACCTGCTCGACGTGCGCATCGAACGGCGCCGCCCGACGTCGATGGCGCGGCTCGAGCAGGCGAGGCTGCTCGACGCGTGGACGCCGCTGCGCCGGCATCCCGCGCGCTTCGCGCTCGCCTGCTATCTCGCCGAGCTGGTGGACCGGCTCGCGACCGAAGGCACCGGCGGTCGCGAGGCGCGCGATCTGTTCGCGGCGGTGCTCGGCGCGCTGCGCGCCGCCGCGAGCCGCGAGCCGACGCCGCGCATGCGCGCGCTGCTCGAGCTGCGCGTGCTCGCGGCGATCGGCCTCGAGCCCGAGCTGCGCCGCTGCGTGCGCTGCGGGCGCGACGCCGACGCGTCCGGCGCGGCGGCGGGCGAAAGCGCCAAGGTCGCGTTCCACGTCGCCGAGGGCGGACCGCTCTGTGTCGGCTGCACGGCAGTCGGCGATCCGTGCATGACGCTGCACCGCGGCACGCTGCGCGCGCTGGAGCAAGGGCTGCGGCTGCCGTTCGATCGCATCGATCGGCTCGCGCTCGGCGCCGAGCCGACCGCCGAAGCGCGCGCGCTCCTCGCGCGCTTCCTCCGCTTCCACGTCGGCTTCGAGCTGCGCAGCGAACGCTTCCTCGACTCGCTGCTCGCGAGCGGCACGGTGCGCGCGTTGGCTTGACCCGCCGGGGATGGCTCGCGATCATGCTCCGGCTGTAGATTCTCGCCGCTCGCCTTCGGCTCGCTACGCGGGAATCGAGCACGGAGGCGCATCGGTGCACGGCGATTCATTGGCGGCTCGCCGCTCGCCTTCGGCTCGCTACGCGGGAATCGAGCACGGAGGCGCATCGGTGCACGGCGATTCATTGGCGGCTCGCCGCCCGCGTTCGGCTGGCTCGGCGGGGGGGGCAGCGTGAGCGAGGACGCACTCGACGCCGCTTCGCTGCCGCGCATGGACGACATCGTCTCGCTGTGCGCCCGGCGCGGCTTCATCTGGCAGTCGAGCGAGATCTACGGCGGCATCAACGGCTTCTGGGACTACGGGCCGCTCGGCGTCGAGCTCAAGAACAACCTGAAGGCGCTGTGGTGGCAGAAGGTCGTGCGCGAGCGCGACGACGTCGAGGGCATCGACTCGTCCATCATCGCGCACCCGCGCACCTGGGAGGCGTCCGGGCACGTCGAGCACTTCAGCGACCCGCTCGTCGACTGCCGCGCGTGCAAGAAGCGCATGCGCGCCGACCAGCTCGACGACGCCGGCCCGTGTCCCGCGCGCCAGGGCAGCTCCGAGCACGACTGGACGCCGGCCCGCAACTTCAACCTGATGCTCAAGACCTTCGTCGGCGCGCAAGAGGACCAGGCGGCCGTCGCGTTCCTGCGCGCGGAGACGTGCCAGTCGATCTTCCTCGACTTCAAGCGCGTGCGGGAGAGCGCGCGGCAGAAGATCCCGTTCGGCATCGCGCAGATCGGCAAGGCGTTCCGCAACGAGATCAACCCGCGCAACTTCACCTTCCGCTCGCGCGAGTTCGAGCAGGCGGAGCTGGAGTTCTTCGTCCATCCGAGCGAGCGCGAGCAGTGGTTCGAGCACTGGCTCGAGCAGCGCGTCGCGTTCCACCGCGCGCTCGGCTTCGGCGACGACCGCCTGCGCGTGCGCCCGCACCGCCCCGACGAGCTGGCCCACTATGCCAAGGCCGCCGCCGACATCGAGTTCCGCTTCCCGTTCGGCTGGCAGGAGATCGAGGGCGTCCACGATCGCGGCGACTGGGACCTGCGCCGCCACGGCGAGTTCTCCGGCAAGGAGCTCGCGGTCACCGACGAGGACACCAAAGAGCGCTACGTCCCGATGGTGATCGAGACCTCCGTCGGCGTGGATCGCACCTGCCTCGCGCTGCTGTGCAACGCCTACGAGGAGGAGAAGCTTCCCGACGGCGAGACCCGCACGGTGCTGCGCCTGCCGTTCGCGGTCGCGCCGATCCAGGTCGCGGTGCTGCCGCTCTCGAAGAAGCTCGCGGAGCCGGCCGAGCGCCTGGTGCGCGACCTGCGCCGCCGCTTCGCCGTCTTCTACGACGAGGCGGGCAACATCGGGCGGCGCTACCGCCGGCAGGACGAGGTCGGCACACCGTTGTGCGTCACTGTCGACTTCGAGACCGAGGCGGACGGCAAGGTGACGGTGCGCGAGCGCGACTCGATGCAACAGGAGCGGGTGCCGGTGGACGGCGTCCGCGGACATCTGCAGGACCGATTGGAGGGATCCCGGTGACGGCGCGGAGCGCGGCGAAGGCGGGCAAGACGACGGGACGGCGGGTCTTCTTCTTCGGGGCGGGCAAGGCGGACGGCAACGCCGGCATGAAGGAGCTCCTCGGCGGCAAGGGCGCGAACCTGGCCGAGATGACGCGGCTCGGCCTGCCCGTGCCGCCCGGCTTCACGATCTCGACGGCGGTGTGCGCGGAGTACGAGAAGGCCGGCGGCAAGGTGCCGCGCTCGCTCGAGCCCGACGTCGCCAAGGCGCTGCGCCGCGTCGAGCGCATCATGGACGCGCGCTTCGGCGATCCCAAGCGCCCGCTGCTGCTCTCGGTGCGATCCGGAGCGCGCGCTTCGATGCCCGGCATGATGGACACCGTGCTGAACCTCGGGCTCAACGACCGCTCCGCCGAGGGTCTCGCCGCGCTGGCGGACGCGCGCTTCGCGTACGACTCGTACCGGCGCTTCGTGCAGATGTACAGCGACGTCGTGCTGGAGGTGCCGCGCGACCACTTCGAGCACCGCCTCGAAGCGCTCAAGGCGAGCCGCGGCGTCCACCTCGACACGGACCTCGGCGCCGAGGACTGGCGCGAGCTGGTGCGCGAGTACCTGCGCATCGTCGAGGAGGAGACGGGCAAGCCCTTCCCGCAGGACTCGCACGCCCAGCTGTGGGGCGCGATCGGCGCGGTGTTCCGGTCGTGGGGCAACCCGCGCGCGATCACCTACCGCAAGCTCAACGGCATCCCGGCCGACTGGGGCACGGCCGTCAACGTGCAGGCGATGGTGTTCGGGAACATGGGCGACGACTGCGCCACCGGCGTCGCATTCACGCGCGATCCGTCGACCGGCGCCAACTTCTTCTACGGGGAGTATCTCAAGAACGCGCAGGGCGAGGACGTCGTCGCGGGCATCCGCACGCCGCAGCCCATCAACAAGGAGAGCCGCAGCCCCGACCACGCGCATCTGCCCACGCTCGAAGAGGAGATGCCGAAGGCGTACAAGGAGCTCGCGGCGATCCGCAAGAAGCTCGAGTCGCACTACCGCGACATGCAGGACGTCGAGTTCACCATCCAGAACGGCAAGCTCTGGATGCTGCAGACGCGCAACGGCAAGCGCACGGTGCGCGCGGCGGTCACGATCGCCGTGGAGATGGCGCGCGAGAAGCTGATCCCGCGCGAGGTCGCCGTGACGCGCGTCGACCCGGGGTCGCTCGACCAGCTGCTGCACCCGACGCTGGATCCCGACGCCGAGAAGAAGGTGATCGCCAAGGGCTTGCCGGCTTCGCCGGGCGCGGCGTGCGGGAAGGTCGTGTTCTCGGCGGACGAGGCCGAGGCGAAGGCCAAGGCGGGCGAGAAGGTGGTGCTCGTCCGCATCGAGACGTCGCCCGAGGACATCCACGGCATGTACGCCGCCGAGGGCATCTTGACGGCGCGCGGCGGCATGACCTCGCACGCGGCCGTCGTGGCGCGCGGCATGGGCAAGTGCTGCGTCGTCGGTTGCGGGACGCTCCAGATCTCGTACGACCGCGGCGAGATCCGCGTCAACGACACGCTGGTGCGCGCCGGCGACGTCATCACGATCGACGGCTCGAGCGGCGAGGTGATCCTCGGCGAGGTGGCGACCGTGACGCCCGAGCTGGGCGGCGAGTTCGGCGAGCTGATGCGCTGGGCGGACGTGTCGCGGCAGCTCGAGGTGCGCACCAACGCGGACACGCCGCACGACGCCAAGGTCGCGCGCGACTTCGGCGCGCAGGGCATCGGGCTCTGTCGCACCGAGCACATGTTCTTCGAGGAGGAGCGCATCCTCGCGGTGCGCGAGATGATCCTTTCCACGGACGAGGTGCAGCGCGGCCGCGCGCTCGAGAAGCTGCTGCCGATGCAGCGCGGCGACTTCGTCGGGATCTTCCAGGCGATGGACGGGCTGCCCGTCACGATCCGCCTGCTCGACCCGCCGCTCCACGAGTTCCTGCCGCACGAGGACGCCGGCATCCGCGAGGTCGCCGAGGTGCTCGGCGACGACGTCGCCGCCGTGCGCGCGCGCATCGAGGAGCGCCGCGAGTTCAACCCGATGCTCGGTCACCGCGGATGCCGCCTCGGCATCACCTTCCCGGACATCTACCGGATGCAGGTGCGCGCGATCACCGAGGCCGCCTGCCAGGTCGCGCAGTCCGGCGTGCGCGTGCGGCCGGAGATCATGATCCCGCTGATCGCGCACGTGAAGGAGCTCGCGCGCCTGCGCCAGCTCGCGGAGGAAGAGGTCGCGCGGGTGCTCGACGAGCACCGCGGCGTGAAGCTCAAGATCCCGATCGGCACGATGATCGAGGTGCCGCGCGCCGCGCTCGTGGCGGCCGACATCGCGCGCTACGCCGACTTCTTCTCGTTCGGCACCAACGACCTCACGCAGATGACGTACGCGCTCTCGCGCGACGACGCCGGCAAGTTCCTGCCCGAGTACCTCGAGGCGGGGATCCTCGAGGACGACCCGTTCGTCTCGATCGACCGGGAGGGCATCGGCCAGCTCGTGATGATGGGGGTCGAGCGCGGCCGTTCGACGCGCCGCGATCTCAAGGTCGGCATCTGCGGCGAGCACGGCGGCGACCCCAAGAGCGTCCAGTTCTGCGCGCAGGCAGGCCTCGACTACGTCTCGTGCTCGCCGTTCCGCGTTCCCGTGGCCCGGCTCGCGGCGGCGCAGGCCGCGATCACGGCGCGCGGAGGGGCGTCGCCGCGCGCGAAGCGGAAGCCGAAGCCGAGGCCGAAGGCGAAACCGGCCGCCGCCGGACGCGGGAGTGCCAAGCGCACCACCCGCGGAGCGCGCCGCTGAGCCCCGCGGCCCGACGACTCCTGGTGGTGGCCGTGGCGATCGTCCTCGGCGGCTGTGCGCGCCCGTCGTGGATGTCGCTTCCGGACATGCCGGACGTCGACATGCCGAGCATCGATCTGCCGTCGTTCGTGGGCGGCGACGACGATCCCGAGCCGGCGCGCGTGAGCGAGGTCGAGGTCGCGTCCGCCGGTGAGGTCACGGACTTCTACGTCCGCGCCACCGAGTTCTACCGGCGCCTGGAGGGCCGGCGCTTCAACAGCGTCGCCGCTTTCCGCGACGCAGGACTCCGCGAGTACTTCCAGAACGACCAGGCCTTCACCGACTACTACGCCGACCTCGCGGACGATCTCGCGCGGGCGCACTTCGAGCGCAGCGTGCCGGTGAGCACCTCGGTGGACGAGTTCCTCGTGGACGGGCCGGGGCGGGCGCGCGTGAAGGTCCGAGTCGCCGGGCGCGACGGGCGGCCCCTCCGCTTCTGGAGCACGGCCGTCGCACGCGAGGATCGCTGGGAGCGTCGCGACGGCCGCTGGTGGATCACGCCCGGGCGGCCCTGACGCAGCCAGCCATTCCGACGGCTCGCTCGGACCCCACCGATTGCGAGCCGGGGCGCCTCGAAATCCGAGTGGTTGCGCGCTCTGTCGCGAGTCCGGATCGGATTTTTTCCCAACATGGGAAACGCGCTTCTCGCGACGCACCGCGGCGCAGATTCTGGCCAATCCGCGGATGACACCGACATTTCGTTCTACTGGCACGGGATTCGGGCCCCGGATGCGACCGTGATGCGCGATGGCACGCCGGTTGCTCTGAGCACACGCGGGACTTCGGTCCCCCTTTTTCGGAGAGACCGGACGCCGCGCGGGCCCTTGGGCCAAGCGGGTAATGGAGTGCGGGATTCGTGCGTAGAAACATCCTCCCGAAGACCACGGGGGTGCGTCGCGGCGCAGTCGCGGCGCGCACTCAGCTGGCCCCGACCACCCGATGCCGCCTCGCGATCGTGCGATCGCCCGAGGAGACCGCCGAAGCGCCTGCCGAGGCGCGTCCCGCGGGTGCCTCGGCGCGGGACCTCGAGCTCGTCTCGGGGATCCTGGCCGGCGAACGGGCGCACTTCGACGCCCTGTACGCGAGCTACTTCCCGCGCGTCTACCGGTTCGCGCTCAAGCGCCTGGGCGACACCGCCGAGGCCGAGGACGTCACGCAGGAGGTCTTCGAGACGATCTTCAAGGCGCTTCCGAGCTATCGGGGCGACTCGAGCCTGATCGTCTGGATCTTCGGGATCACCCGCAACAAGGTGAACCGGCGCTTCCGCGGGGCGCGCCCTCGCTTCGAGTCCATCGACGACGCTCACGCCGAGTCGATGGCGGCGGAGCAGGCGCCCGCGGACCTTGCGGTCGACGCGCGCCGCATGCTGGCCCGCTGCGACGAGGTGATCGCCGAGCACCTGACCCCGCTCCAGCGACGCATCTTCCACCTGAAGCACTTGCGCCGGCAGCCGATCCGAGCCATCGCGGAGGCGCTCGGCAAGTCCGAGGACGCGATCAAGGCCAACCTGTACCGGATGCGGCGCGCGCTCGCCGAAGGCGCTCCGGGTCTCGAGGCCTTCCTGGGCTCCTGAAGTCCGCGGTGCGCCGGCGGAAACGGGCCACCCACAATTTCCGCCCGGCGTGCCACGGATGGACCGCGCTGCCCACCTAGTAGACGGGTCGGATGTACCCCCGGGGTCTGGACCGATGCAAGGAGGCATCGGCCGCGCTGACGGGTACGCTCGCCCCGCACTGGGGAAGGGGACACGCGAGGAGCCTGCGTGTCTCTCCGAGGCCTTGTGGTACACGTGTGCAGCGACCCCCCCCGGAGGTGCCGGTGAAGCCGGAGACAGCGAGGGGTGTACGTCGGCTCGTGCCGCGCCGCAGGCGCGCCCGCGCCCGCCGGCCCGACCCGCTCGGGAGCACGGATCCCGGCGCGGATTCGCGCTGGACCGCCGAGTTCGGCGAGTTCGATCCCGCCGAGTTCGCGGAGTTCCTCGACGCCGACGACAGTCCGGTGCCGGTGGACCCCGCCTTTCGGGAGCGGCTGCGGCAGCAGCTCTGGGGTCTGGTGCGAGAGCGCTCGGGTCGAGATCCCAGTCCGCCACAGACGCCGGGCAAGGACCCGAAGCGCCCGCGTTGATTCCGCCGGCCGCGCGCCGCGCGGTCGTCGCGAGCGGCGCATCGCGCGCAGGCGGCGTAGGCCGTAGGGTTCGGCCGTGACTCCGTCCGAACCCGCCGCACCGCCCGTGCCGCGCGCCGAGCTCGCGGCGCGCACCGCCGCGGTGCTCCACCGCGGCCGCGCCCGCAACCCCGACGTGCTGCTCGTCGAGAGCGAGGCGGGACGCATCGTGGTGAAGGACTTCGCGCCGCGCGGCCCGGTCGTGCGCGCGTTGCTCGGTCGCTGGCTGACGCGCCGCGAGATGCGCGTCTACCGCAGGCTCGCAGGGCAGCGCGCGGTTCCGCGCCTGCTCGGGCGCGTCGACGCGCTCGCGTTCGCGGTCGAGTACCGGCCGGGACGCCGCATGTCGCGCCGGCTCGCCGGGCAGATCGCGCCAGGCTTCATCGACCGTCTCGCCGCCGCCGTCCGCGAGATGCACGCGTGCGGCGTCTTCCATCTCGACCTGCGCCACCGCAGCAACGTGCTCGTCGACGACGCGGGCGACCCGGTGTTGATCGACTTTGCCTCCGCGCTCATGGTGCCGAGGCGGGGCATCGTCGCGGCGATCGCTGCGCGGCTGCTCGCGCGCTTCGACGACGCGGCCGTCGAGAAATGGCGTCAGCGCGTGGAGCCGGGAACGGCGACGGGCGCTTCGACCGCGTCTTCGGGCGCGCGCCGCGGAGCGAGCCGGCCGACGTAGTGGCGGAACGTCTCGAGCGTGAGCCGCGCGTCGGCGAGCGCGCGGTGCGGAACGGCGCCCTGCACGAGTCCGGCGGTCGTCGCGGCCTGGCGCAAAGAGAGCGCGGGCACGGTCTCGCCCACCACGAGCGACCACGCGTAGTACAGCGTCGCGAGATCGATCACGTGGTAGTCGAACGGGAACGGGACCTCGCACGCCTTGAACGCGCGCTCGAGGAAGATCACGTCCATGCGGACGTTCTGGCCGGCCGGCACGACCTTCTTGTCCTTCGGCAACAGCTCGACGATCTCGCCGAGGACCTGGCGTACGGGGATGGACTCGGCCTCCCACACGGCAGCGTCGTAGCCCTGGATCTCCGCGGCCTCCTTCGAGATGCGATCGGGGCGTGCGCGCACCTTCCACTCGCGCGCGCCGAGCTCGACGAGGCGGTAGTCGGTCACGATGATCGCGACCTCGGTGATGTCGTGGAGATCGGGATCGAGCCCGCCGAACTCGCAGTCGAGGAAGGCGAAGGCGAACTCGGTCATGCGGCAAGGATCCTTCGGAAGCGCGCAGTGCGGGTGCGGTGCGCGAGCTCGGGGACTTCGCTCGCCTTCGGCTCGCTGCGCGGCCTTCGGCCTTGCGCGTTGGCGCTCCCACCGGGAATCGAACCCGGGTCTTGGCCTTGAGAGGGCCACGTCCTAGACCGCTAGACGATGGGAGCGCTGCGGAACGAGGGCGCAACCTAACCAGCCCCCGGGAAGGGTGTCAACCCGGCGTGCGCCCTGCGCGCGGCGCGTCGCGGGTGACGAAACGCGGCGCTCGCAGCGACGGAAATCGTCGCTTCGCGCGCACTGCGGCGCCGCGGCGCTGCCCCGTGTCGGCCGCAGCGTCGCGCGCGCTTTCGCCGATCCCGTCTCAACTCGCGCGCGGTGCCTGCCGATGCGAGAGGCGGCAGATGGGCGCTTGGCACGTCGGTTGCTCAATGGCCCTGCGGAATCGGGAATCGAGCGCTTCGCCGGTCGAAAGACCGGCGCCGGCCACGAGCAAGGTGTTCGTTGTGTTTCGGCTCGCGCTCTACGAGAGGACGAATCAAGGAATGAAGACTCTCAGCACGCGCAAGGGCGGCTTCACGCTCATCGAGCTCATGATCGTGGTCGCCATCATCGGCATCTTGGCGGCCATCGCCATTCCGAACTTCCTGCGCTTCCAGCTGCGGTCGCGCTCGAGCGAGGGCAAGACGAACCTCGCCGCGATCCGCACGGCGGAAGAGGGCTACAACGCCGAGTTCGGTACGTACCTCGATGCGGCGGCCAACCCGCCGGCGTCGTCGGGCTCGGCGAAGCAGGTGTGGAACCCGGCTGCGCCGGCTCCCGTCCCGGGCTTCGACACGCTGGGCTGGGCGCCCGAGGGCCAGGTGTACTTCCAGTACGAGGTGGCGGGCACGCCGCCGGCGCCGGGCATCCCGATGCCGGAGTACCACGCGGTGGCGTCGGCCGACCTCGACAACGACGGCGTGTTCCAGGACTGGGGCTACGTGAAGGGCATCGCCGGCGCCGCGTACGGCGGCCCCGGCCCGGGCATCGGCACCCTGTGCGTGGCGAGCGGCGTGTACAACGCCACCAGCCAGGCGCAGGACCTGCTCGAGACGGTCGGCCCCTGCGACAACCAGTCGGGTCAGGCCGAGTTCTAGGACTCGTTCGGATGCCGGGGGCCGGCTGTCCGGCCCCCGGTTTCTTCTCCGAGCCTTCTCATCGGGCTCCGGAACGTTGGAGGCGAAGATGCGACGCGCACCCCGAACGCGAAGTGGCTTCACGATGATCGAGATGATGATCTCCGTCGCGATCATCGGGATCCTCGGCACGATCGCGATCCCCGCGTTTCAGAACTACCAGAACCGTTCGAAGCGCAGCGAGGCCTTCGCCAACCTCTCCGCGATCGAGAAGCTCGAGAAGAGCCGCTTCGGAGAGTTCGCCGCCTTCGCGGACAGCGGCGGCGTGAGCTGGCCGGCGACCGCGCTGCCCCAGAGCAAGCGCGCCTGGACGCCCGCCGCGGATGCCGCCTTCGGCAACATCGGATTCCGCCCGGAGGGCGCCGTCTACTACGACTACGAGGTCAACGTCGACCTCGGCGTGTGCCCGCTCCAGGATTGTTTCACTGCGACGGCCTACGGCGACGCCGACGTGGACGGTCTGCTCGCGGTCGTCCAGTACGTGCAGCGCAACACCGCCGGCGCGTTCTCGCCGAGCTTGATCCCCCCGCCGGTTCCGTTCCCCATGGATCCCGCGACGGGCACCCGCCGCTTCGAAGAGGTGGCCGTCAACTACAGCGCCGACTTGTACTGAGCCTGCGGAAGCGGGCGCTGCCGGCGCCCGCCCGCGGAGCCGCCGTGGAGGGACGGATTGGCACCGCTCGCCGTACGAGGTTTGATCGCCGTCGCGGCCGTCGCGACGACGGTCGCCGCCCAAGCCAGTCTTCCGGTCGTTCCCGCCGCGGAGCGACCGGAAGCGCGCGCTTCGACGCTGCGCTTCGGACGCCTCGCGACGCTCGGCTTCGACGCGCTCGTCGCCGACTACCGCTGGCTGCAGGCGGTGCAGGTGGTCGGGCACGAGCGGGCGGACCTGGTCGCCGCTGCACCTGCGCTCGCCACGCTGGTGGAGGCGGTCGTGGAGCTCGATCCCTGGGTGGATCACCCGTATCGCTTCGCCTCGGTGCTGCTGACGCACAGCCGCGACCAGGTCGTGCGCGCCAACCGGGTCCTCGAGCGCGGCATCGCGTACCACCCCGACGACTGGCGCAACCGCTTCTATCTCAGCTTCAACCACTTCTTCTACCTGAACCAGGCGGAGGACGCGGCGCGCGAGCTCGAGCGCGCGGTCGAGCTGCCCGGCTCGCCCCGCTATCTCGGTCGGCTGCTCGCGCGCCTGCGTTCCGAGGGCTCGGGCGGGCTCGAGGCGGCGCGCACCTATCTCGAGGAGCTGCTCCGGCAGAACGAGGATCCGTGGAAGCAGGCGGAGTACGAGAAGGCGCTCGACGAGATCGAGACCGAGCAGCGCGCGCGCTTCCTCGATCAGGCGCGCGAAGTGTTCGTGAAGCGCAACGGGCGCGACATCCAGAGCGTGGAGGAGCTGACGGCCGGTCCATCGCCGGTGCTGCGCGAGCTGCCCCCCGACATCCACGGCTGGGGCTGGGTGATCGACGAGAAGACGCAGCAGATCGTCTCCGCCTACTACGGGCGGCGCTATCGGGTGAATCTGCATCCGATCGACCTCGAGCGCCGCGAGCAGTTCTCGAAGCAGGCGACCGGCTCGGAGGAGGGAGAGAGCAGGTGAGCGAGCGCAGAGCGGTCGTGAGCGTCGAAGCGCTCTCGAAGCAGTTCCAGGGCGGCATCGGGCGGCGCGCCAAACGCGCGCTGCGCGACGTGACGTTCTCGGTGCGCGAGGGCGAGATCTTCGGCTTCGTCGGACCCAACGGCGCGGGCAAGACCACGACGCTGAAGATCCTGATGGGGCTGATCCGCGCCGACGCGGGGCGCGCCACCGTGCTCGGCCACGACGTGCGCGAGACGGAGTTCCGCCGCCACGTCGGCTTCCTGCCCGAGGCGCCGTATTTCTACGACTACCTGACCGGCCGCGAGGTGCTGGAGTTCTACGCGCGCGTGTGCGGCGTCGAGCGCGCGCGGCGGCGCGAGCGCGTCGAGACGCTGCTCGAGTGGGTCGGGCTCTCGCACGCCGGCGACGCACGCCTGCGCACCTACTCGAAGGGCATGCTCCAGCGCGTCGGCATCGCGCAGGCGCTCGTGCACGATCCGCAGGTCGTCTTCCTCGACGAGCCGATGAGCGGGCTCGACCCGATCGGCCGCAAGGAGATCCGCGACCTCGTGGTCCGGCTGCACGCCGAGGGCAAGACCGTCTTCATGAACACGCACATCCTCTCCGACGTGGAGATGCTGTGTCACCGCGTCGCGATCATCGTGCAGGGCGAGATCCGCTACGAAGGCGATCCGCACGCGATGCTCGAAGGCGAGGTGCGCGATACCGACGTCGTGCTGACGGGCGTCGCGCCGGCGCTGATCGAGTCGCTCGACGCGAGCGTGCAGGGCGGCCTGCGCGGCGTCGGCGACCGCATCGAGCTGCGCGTGCCGCACAAGGCGGTGGGCGACCTGCTAGGCAAGGCGCTCGCGGCCGGCGCCGAGGTGGTCTCGGTGTCGCCGCGCCGCGCGACGCTCGAGAGCCTGTTCCTCACCGCGGTCGAGCAGGGGGGACGGCAGTGAGCGGGATCGAGCGCATCCTGGCGATCGCGGGCAACACGGTGCGCGAGGCGATCCGCCATCGCGTGCTCTACACGCTCGTCTTCTTCGCGCTGGCGCTGATCGGGACGGGCGTGCTGCTGGCGTCGCTCTCGTACGTGGAGCGCGAGCGCATCCTCCAGGACGTCGGCTTCGCCGCGATCCGCGTGTTCGCCGTCGCGATCGCGATCTTCGTCGGCATCCACCTCGTGCACCGCGAGGTCGACCGCCGGACCATCTTCACGATCCTCTCGAAGCCGATCGCGCGCAGCGAGTTCCTGCTCGGCAAGTACTTCGGGCTGCTGGTGACGCTCTGGCTGCAGATCGCGGTGATGGGCGCCGGCTTCGTGGTGATCTCGATGCTGGCCGGCGCGCCGCTCGAGGTCGCGCACGCCGCGGCGCTCGGGCTCGTCGCGGCCGAGGTCGCGGTCGTCGTTTCGGTGGCGCTGCTCTTCTCGGCCTTCACGACTCCGATGCTGGCGTCGCTGTTCACGGCCGGGCTGTGGCTGATCGGCCACCTCTCGCGCGACCTGCGCGCGCTCGGCGCGCAGTCGGAGAGCGACGTCGTGCGCCGCGCCACCGAGGCGGTCTACCGCGTGCTGCCGGATCTCTCCGCGTTCGATCTGACGGTCCACGCGGCGCGCGGGCTCGAGATCGCGGCGTCCGACGTCGTGATGCCGCTCGCGTACGCGTTCGGCTACGCGACGCTCGTGCTGTTCGCGGCCACCTGGATCTTCGAGCGCCGAGACTTCCGCTAGCTTGGAGCACGTGGACCCGCGGGCCTTCGTCGCCCTGGCGTTCGTGATCGGCTCCCTCGTGGGGTCGTTCCTGAACGTCGTCATCCACCGGCTTCCGCGCGGCGAGTCGATCGTGCACCCGGGCTCGCGCTGCCCCGCCTGCGGCCACGCCATCCGGCCGTGGCACAACGTACCGGTGATCGGCTGGCTGCTGCTGCGCGGCCGCTGTCGCGACTGCGGCGTCCGCATCAGCGCCCGCTATCCGCTCGTCGAGCTCGCGACCGCGCTGCTCTTCGCCGCCGTCGCGGACCGCTTCGGCGCGTCGCCGCTCGGCTGGATGTGGATGGCCTTCGTCGCGGCGCTGTTCGCCGCCGCGGCGATCGACTTCGACCACCGCATCATCCCCGACGAGATCTCCGTCGGCGGTCTCGTCGCCGGGCTCACGGTCGCGCCGGCGCTGCAGGCGTGGGAGGGAGCGCCGGCGGGCGCGGCTTGGCTGCATGCGGTGCTCGGCGCGGCGCTCGGCGGCGGCCTGTTGTGGATCGTGGGCTTCGCGCACGCGCGCTTGTGCGCGGTGGGCGGGCGGCGCTTCGAGCACTGGCCCGGCGACGGCGAGGACTTCCCCGCGCCGCGCTCGCTCGACTACTGGACCTGGTTTCCCGGCATGGGCTTCGGCGACGTGAAGCTGCTCGCCATGATCGGCGCCTTCCTCGGCCCGGTCGGCGTGGTCGAGACGCTCGTCGCGGCGTCGGCGGTCGGGCTGCTGTTCGGGATCGGCTGGGCGATCGCGCGACGCAGCTTCGCGTCGCCTTTCGGCTTCGGCCCGATGCTGGCCGCCGGCGCGCTCGTCGCGCTGCTCGTTCCGTTCGGCCCGCTCGCGCCCTGAGTCAGAACGCCCCGAGGCTCCACAGCGTCGCGAGCAGCCAGCCGACCGCGCAGATCTGCAGCGGGCGGGAGCTCCATGCCATCTCGACCGGGCCCACCTGCACCAGGTCGAGGTGCGCGAGGCGCAGGTAGTGCAGCAGCCCGAAGGCCACGAACGGCATGCCGGCCAGCTCGCGTCCCTTCACGAACACCGCCGCTTCCTGGCTGTAGAGCCCGTACGAGACCAGCGTGATGCCGGCTGCGATGCTCATCGCCTGGTCGAGAAAGGTCGCGCTGTAGCCGATGCGCGTCGGCTGCGCCTCGGCGCCGCTGCCGCGCGCGAACTCGGCGCGGCGCTTCGCGAAGCCGAGGAAGAGCGCGATCCACAGCGAGCAGGTGAGCAGCCAGCTCGACGGCGGCGCGTCCACTAGCGCGCAGCCGACGAGCACGCGCAGCACGAAGCCCGACCCGAGCAGGAAGACGTCGAGGATGGGGACGTGTTTGCCCCAGAGCGTGTACACCACGTTCGTCGCGACGTAGACCGCGAGGTAGGCCGGCACGTCGACGTGTCCCGTCGCGTAGCCGAGCCCGAACCCCGCCGCGAGCAGCGCGACGCCGTAGGGCGCCGCGACGGCCGGCGGCACCGCGCCCGACGCGATCGGACGCATCTTCTTGCGCGGGTGCGCGCGATCGGCCTCCGCGTCGCGCAGGTCGTTCATCACGTACACGCCCGACGCCGTCAGGCAGAACGCGGCCACGCCGAGCGCGAACTCCCAGGGATCGAGCCGCGCGCCTGCGCGCAGCGCGAACGGCAGCGGCAGCACCACGAACACGGACTTCGCCCAGTCGCGGGGACGCGCGAGGCGCACGAGGGCGGCGGCGAGTCTCGGCATCGACGGACGATGGTAGACGCTCGCCGCGGCTCGAGCCTCCGTCTACCGTCGCGGGCGCGCTCGCGAGGAGGAAACTGCGTGTCGAACGACGAGATGCTCCGGTACTGGAACGAGGCGGCCGGCCCGGTTTGGGTCGAGCACCAGGAGCGCCTCGACGCACAGCTCGCGCCGCTCGGCGCGCGCGCGCGCGAGCGCGCCGCGATCGCGGCGGGCGAACGCGTGCTCGACGTCGGGTGCGGCTGCGGCGGTACGACGCTCGAGATCGCGGCCCATGTCGGCGCAAGCGGGCGGGTCGTCGCCGTCGATCTCTCGCAGCCGATGCTCGAGCTCGCGCGCGAGCGGGCGCAGCGAGCCGGTGTCGGCGAGCGCATCGAGTTCCGGCGCGACGACGCGCAGACGGCGGCGCTCGAGCCCGGCGGCTACGACGTCGTCTACTCGCGCTTCGGCGTGATGTTCTTCGACGATCCGGTCGCCGCGTTCGCGAACCTGCGGCGCGCGCTGCGTCCGGAGGGGCGGCTCGCGTTCGTGTGTTGGCAGCGCCGCGAGAAGAACCCGTGGATGATGGCGCCCGCGATGGCGGCCGCGCAGCACGTCGCGTTCCCCGCGCCGCCGCCGCCCGACGCCCCGGGACCGTTCGCGTTCGGCGACCCCGACCGCGTGCGCGGGATCCTGGCCGACGCGGGCTTCGCCGCGCCGGAGGTCGACGCGCTCGAAGGGCCGATGCGCCTCGGCGGCGACACCTTCGAAGAAGCGCTCGACCTCTACCTCGCGGTGGGGCCGGTCGGCGCCGCGCTGCGCGAGGCGAAGCCGAGCGAGGCGCAACGCGCGCGCGTCGTGGAGGCGGTCCGCTCCGTGCTCGAGGGCTTCGCGACGCCGCGTGGACTCGAGGCGCCGGCGGCCGCGTGGATCTTCACGGCGCGGCGCGGATGACGGTGCGAGCGAAAGAGAAAGAGGTGGATCCCCGGTAAGGATTCGAACCTTAATTGACGGGGCCAGAACCCGTTGTCCTACCGTTAGACGACCGGGGAATCGCGCAGAGTGTTAGCCGAGCGCCCGGGGCTTCTCAAGCCGCGGAGAGCGCTCCGAGCGCGCGCTCGATCCGCGCGCGCGCGCGCTCGCGACCGAGCACGAAGACCGTCTCGAAGATGCCGGGCGAAGCGGCGGATCCCGTCACGGCGATGCGCACCGGCTGCGCGAGCTTGCCGAGCGCGAGTCCCTCGTGACGGCCGAGCACGTTCGAGAACGCCGCCTCGATCGACGCCAGGTCCCAGCGCTCGCAGCGCGCGAGCTCGTCCGCGAGGTCCTTCAGCGCGGCGAGCGCGGCCGGCTTCCAGTGCTTGCGCACCGCGTCGGCGTCGTAGGCGATCGCGTCGTCGGCGACCGCGAAGAAGCGCGCGCGCTCGGCCATCTCGACGAGCGTCTTGCTGCGCTCGCGCAGCAGATCCACGAGGAACCCGAGCGACTCGCTCGGCTCGACCGGCGTGCCCGCGGCCGCAAGGAAGGGCAGCAGCTCGCGCACGAGGGCGTCGCGCGGCCGCTCCTTGATGTAGTGCTGGTTCAGCCAGTCGAGCTTGCCGGGATCCGCCTGGCCGGACGAGCGGTGCACCTCGGAGAGATCGAAGAGCGCGCGGATCTCGTCGCGCGAGAAGATTTCCTGGTCGCCGTGCGACCACCCGATGCGCACCAGCCAGTTCAGCATGGCGTCGGGCAGGTAGCCCGCGTCGCGGAAGTGCTGGACCGACACGGGATCGCGTCGCTTCGAGAGCTTGCGCCCGTCGGTGCCGACGATCAGCGGCACGTGCGCGAACTGCGGCGGCGTCGCGTCGAGCGCGCGGTAGAGCGCGAGCTGGAAGGGCGTGTTGTTGAGGTGGTCCGCGCCGCGGATCACGTGCGTGATGCCCATCGCGACGTCGTCGACCACGCCCGCGAGGTGGTAGAGCGGCGTGCCGTCGGTGCGGCGGATCACCATGTCGCCGAGCTCGCGCGCCTCCTGGCCGCTCGGGCCGAAGACGCCGTCGTCGAAGCCGAGCTTGCCCTCGCGCGGGACGCGCAGGCGCACCGCGTGCGGCCCGCACGCGGGCCCGTGGTTGGCCTCCGCGCAGCGCCCGTCGTAGGTCCACTTGCCGCCGGTCGCGACGACCGCCTGGCGCCGCGCCTCGATCTCGTCGGGCGTGCAAACGCAGCGGTAGGCGCGGTCCTGCGCGAGCAGTCGCTCGATCGCGGCCGCGTACAGCTCGGCGCGCTCGCTCTGGCGAAACGGGCCCTCGTCCCAGTCGATGCCGAGCCATTCGAGACCGCCGAGCACGGCAGCCTCCGACTCCGCGGTCGAGCGCTCGCGATCCGTGTCCTCGATGCGCAGCACGAAGCTGCCGCCGAGGCGGCGCGTGTAGGCCCAGTTGTAGAGCGCCGTGCGCGCGCCTCCGATGTGCAGGAAGCCGGTCGGGCTCGGTGCGAAACGAGTGCGGAGCGTTGCCACGGCGCGCGCAACGTAGCGTCCCGAAACGGGCCCGCCTCGCTGCGCGCGCGCTCCTGGCAGCGCGTATGCGCGTCTGCTAACCCCGCGAGATCCCGCACATCTCGCCATGGCACGGCATGAAGATCCTGGTCGACCGACTGAAGGACAGCCCGACTGCGTTCCACTTCTCCGAGACGGAGGCGTGGCGCGCCGACGCCGAGGCGATGCTCGAGGAGCTGCGCGGACCGCTCGCTGCGCCGATCGAAGCCGACGTCCGCGCGCACCGCATGGGGCAGGACATCTACCTCGAAGGCGAGCTGCGCGGGGCCATCGAGCTCGAGTGCGGGCGCTGCCTCGCGCGCTATCGTCAGCCGCTTTCCGAGCCCTTCCGGCTGGTGCTGACCCCGGCGGGCTCCCGGGTTCCCGCCGAGCCCGAGGCCGCGCAGGCGCTCGCCCGCGACGGCATGTGCCTCGGCGACGAGCTCGATACCGGCTGGTTCCAAGGATACGAGATCGATCTCGGCGGACTGTTCCGGGAGATCGTGACGCTCGCGATCCCGGTCCAGCCGATCTGCAAGGACGATTGCCGGGGCCTGTGCCCGCGCTGCGGCGCCGACCGCAACGCCGGCGACTGCGGCCACGGAGACGCGAGACCGAATTCGCCGTTCGCGGCGCTCGAGCGCCTGCGAACCCGAGGAGAGAGCTGATGGCCGTTCCGAAGCGCAAGACGTCGAAGAGCCGGAAGAACAAGCGCCGCTCGCACCATGCGCTCGTGGCGCCCGCGCAGGCGCGCTGCCCGCAGTGCGGCGAGCCGCGCCTTCCGCACCGCATCTGCGCCTCGTGCGGCGTGTACGCCGGCGAGGTCCGGCTGGTGATCGCGGAAGAGGAATAGGCGCAGCGGTGCTCGCGCTCCTGTTTCCGGGGCAGGGGTCGCAGGCCACCGGCATGGGGCGCGACGCCTGCCAGATCTCTCAGGCGGCGCGCGCGGTCTTCGAGGAGTCCGACGACGTCCTCGGCTTCGCGCTCTCGAAGCTCTGCTTCGAAGGTCCCGACGAAGCGCTGCTGCCCACCGAAGTGCAGCAGCCCGCGATCCTCGCGGCGAGCGTCGCGTGGCTGCGCGCGCTGGAAGAGCGCTGCGGCGGGATCCGCGCGGCGTACGTCGCGGGGCACAGCCTCGGCGAGTACACCGCGCTGGTAGCGAGCCGCGCACTCGGGCTGCGCGACGCACTGCGCCTGGTGCGCGCGCGCGGCCTCTACATGCGCGACGCGGCGCCGCCGGGCACCGGCGCGATGGCGGCCATCCTCGGCTGCGAGCGCGGCGTCGTCGAAGCGGCCTGCGAGCGCGCCCGCGCGCAGACCGGCGAGGTGGTCGAGCCCGCCAACTTCAACGCGCCCGCGCAGACCGTCGTGGCCGGCACGGTCGCGGCGGTGCAAGCCGCCTGCGAGGCGGCGCGGGCCGCGGGCGCGCGGCGCGCGCGGCCGCTGCCGGTGTCGGCGCCGTTCCACTGCTCGCTGATGGCGCCCGCGGCCGAGCGGCTCGCACGGGATCTCGCGGGGGTGGCGCTCGCAGATCCCGACCCGCCGGTGATCGCGAACGTCACCGCCGAGCCGAACGCGCGCGCCGCGTGCATCTCCGACCTGCTCACGCGGCAAGTGGCGGCGCCGGTCCGCTTCACCGAGAGCGTCGAGCGACTCGCGTCGCTCGGCGTCACGCGGGTGCTCGAGGTCGGCCCGGGGCGGGTGCTGACGGGGCTCGTGGCGCGGATCGTGCCCTCGCTGCGCCGGGCGAACCTCGGCTGCGCCGGTGAGCTGGACGCAGCCGCCGATTTCGTGACACGCCCCGCAGCGGACGCGAAACCCGCAGGCTAGGATCGCGCCCATTCGGCGCGGCCGAGTCGATTCGCGAAGCGCCGCGCGTCTCCGCATCTCGAACGCCGGCATCGCCGGAGCGCTTCGAAGCCTCGCAGCTCGCATCCTCGTAGTGGAGGGGACTACCAGATGGGTCTCGAAGACCGCGTCACCGAGATCATCGTCGAACAGCTCGGCGTCTCGAAGGAAGAGGTCGTTCCGGAAGCTTCGTTCATCGACGACCTCGGCGCCGACTCGCTCGACATCGTGGAGCTCGTGATGGCGATGGAAGAAGAGTTCGACATCGAGATCCCGGACGAGGACGCGGAGAAGATCCAGACCATCGCCGACGCGATCTCGTACATCCGGGAGCGCGCCACGGGGTAGCTCGATCATGCAGGGCCACGCGGGCCGTCGGCGCGCAGTCGTGACGGGCCTCGGCTGCGTAACACCGCTCGGGACCGACGTCGCTGCGACGTGGGCGCGCGCGCTGGCCGGCGAGAGCGGCGTCGGCGCGCTGCGGCGCTTCGACGCGACGTCGCTGCCTTCGCGCATCGCGGCGGAGTGCGATCCCGGCGCGGGGCCGCGCGGCGTCCCGGCGAAGGAGGCGCGCCGGCTCGACCGCGCCACGCTGCTCGCGCTCGCGGCCGCGGAGGAAGCCATCGCCGATGCCGGTCTGGACGCGAACGCCGCCGACCCCGAGCGCGTCGGCGTCGTCGTCGGCACGTCGATCGGCGGCATCGGGACGCTGCTCGACGCGCACGACGTGCTGCGCGAGCGCGGGCCGCGCCGGCTCTCGCCGTTCGTCGTGCCGATGAGCCTGCCCAACATGACCGCCGCGTTCGTGTCGATGCACGGCGGTTGGCGCGGCCCGATCGGCTGCCCGGTCGGGGCGTGCGCGTCGGGCGCGCAGGCGCTCGGCGCCGCGGCGCGCTTGATCGAACGCGGCGAGGCGGACGTCGTGTTGGCGGGCGGCACCGAGGCCGCGATCCTCCCGCTCGTGCTGGCAGGCTTCGCCGCGATGCGCGCGCTCTCGGTCCGCAACGACGATCCGTCGCGGGCGAGCCGCCCGTTCGACCGCGCGCGCGACGGCTTCGTGATCGGCGAGGGCGCCGGCGTGCTGGTGCTCGAGGCGGAGTCCTCCGCGCGCGCGCGCGGCGCGCGCATCCGCGCCGTCTGGCTCGGCTACGGCGAGGCCGCCGACGCGACGCATCCCGCGAGCCCGCCGCAGGACGCGCACGGGGCGCGCCGCGCGATCGAGCGCGCGCTCGCCGACGCCGGCCTCGCGCCCGCCGACGTCGGCTACGTCAACGCGCACGCGACCAGCACGCCGGCCGGCGACCGGGCGGAGGCCCTGGCATTGCGCGCAGCGCTCGGCGCGCACGCCGATCGCGTTCCGGTGTCGGCCACCAAGTCCATGACCGGGCACCTGCTCGGCGCGGCCGGCGCGGTCGAGGCGATCTTGTGCGTGCGCGCGCTCGAGACCGGCGAGCTGCCGCCCACGACGAACCTCGACGATCCCGATCCCGACTGCGCGCTCGACCACGTTGCGCACAAGGCGCGGCCGCACGCCGCGCGCGTCGCGCTCTCGAACGCATTCGGCTTCGGCGGAGTGAATGCCAGCTTGCTGCTCGGACGAGCGGAGTAGGAGGAGATCGGATGGCGCGGATGGTTCTGGCGAGCGATCACCGGGGCGTCGCGCTCAAGCGCGCGCTGCGCGAACGGCTCGAGGCGGCCGGCCACGAGATCGTGGACTTCGGAACCGACGGCGAGGGCGCCGTCGACTATCCCGATCTCGCCGGCCCCGCCGCCGAGGCGGTGTCGCGGGGCGACGCCGAGCGCGGGATCGTGATCTGCGGCTCGGGACAGGGCGTCGCGTACACCGCGAACCGCTTCCCCCACGTGCGCGCCGTCGTCGCGATCGATCCCGCCTCCGCCGAGATGGCGCGCAGGCACAACGACGCCAACGTGCTGGCGCTCGCCGCCGACCGGATCGATCCGGCGGCCGCCTGGAAGATCGTCGAGACCTGGCTCGCCACCGAGTTCGAGGGCGGCCGCCACGTGCCGCGCGTCGCCAAGATCGACACCGCGGCGCGCCGCGCTTGGGAGCGCGAGCTCACGCATCACGCGCGACTCGACGACGTCGATCCCGAGATCGCGCCGCTGCTGCGCGACGAGGCGCGCCGCCAGGCGCTCGGCATCGAGCTGATCGCCTCCGAGAACTTCGTGTCCGAGGCGGTCCTCGAGGCGGTCGGCTCGGTGCTCACCAACAAGTACGCCGAGGGTTACCCCGGGCGCCGTTACTACGGCGGCTGCGAGGTGGTGGACCGGGTCGAGCAGATCGCGATCGACCGCGCGAAGGCGCTGTTCGGCGCCGGCCACGCCAACGTGCAGCCGCACGCGGGCTCGCAGGCCAACGAGGCCGTGTACCGCGCCGCGATCGAGGTGGGCGACACGATCCTCGCGATGAACCTCGACCACGGCGGCCACCTGACGCACGGCAGCCCCGTGAACTTCTCGGGCAAGCTGTACAAGGTCGTGCCCTACGGCGTGCGCCGCGACACCGAGCAGATCGACTACGACGAGGTGCGGCGGCTCGCGCAGGAGCACCGGCCCAAGCTGATCCAGTGCGGCACCACCGCGTACTCGCGCGTGCTCGACTTCGACGCGTTCCGCTCGATCGCGGACGAGGTGGGCGCGGTGCTGTTCGCCGACATCGCGCACATCGCGGGCCTCGTCGCGGCGGGCGTGCACCCCTCGCCGATCGGCAAGGCGCACATCGTGACGACGACTACGCACAAAACGCTGCGCGGGCCGCGCGGCGGCCTGATCCTGTGCGACGCCGCGTGGGCCAAGAAGGTGGACAGCGCGGTGTTCCCGGGCGGCCAGGGCGGGCCGCTGATGCACGTGATCGCGGGCAAGGCGGTCGCGTTCCTCGAGGCGTCGCGCCCGTCGTTCCGCGACTACGCCCGCCAGATCGTCGCCAACGCCCGCGCGCTGTGCGACGGCATGAAGCGGCGCGGCTTCCGCGTGGTGTCGGACGGCACCGACGTGCACCTGTTCATGCTCTCGCTGGTCGACCGCGACGTCACCGGCAAGCAGGCGCAGGACGTGCTCGAGCGCGCCGGCATCACCACCAACAAGAACATGGTGCCCTTCGATCCGCGCAAGCCGGCCGTCACGTCGGGCGTGCGCGTCGGCACCCCGGCCGTCACGACGCGCGGCATGAAGGAAGGCGAGATGACGCTGCTCGCCGACCTGATGGCGCGCGTGCTCGAGAGTCCCGACGACGCGGCGACCGCCGCCGCCGTGCGCAGCGAGGTCGAGGCGCTGTGCCGCCGCTTCCCGCTCTACCCGTCGCGCTGGAGCGACGCGCGGTGAGGCGCGGCCGGTGGACGGGGGCGGGGCCGGCCTAGCCCGATGCGGTGTCCGTTCTGCGGAGACGACAGCAACCGCGTGATCGACTCGCGCCTCGGGCGCGACGACACCGAGATCCGGCGGCGCCGCGAGTGCCAGGAGTGCGGCCGGCGCTTCACCACGCGCGAGCGCGTCGAGGACGTGCTGCCGCGCATCGTGAAGCGCGACGAGCGCCGCGAGGACTTCGACCGGCGCAAGCTGCTCGCCAGCCTCGAGAAGGCGTGCGCGAAGCGGCCCGTCGCGGTGGACGCGCTCGAGCGGCTCGCCGACCGCATCGAGAAGCGCGCGCAGGAGAGCGGGGATCCGGAGGTGCCGAGCGATCGGATCGGCGAGTGGGTGCTCGACGACCTCGTCCAGATCGACACGCTGGCGGCGGCGCGCTTCGCCTCGGTGTTCCGCGACTTCCAGAACGCGCGCGACTACGCGGCTTTCTTCGAGGACGCCGCGGCGCGCCGCAGCGCGGCGGCCGCCCAGCGCGACGAGCTTCCCCCGCTGCGCGCGCCCGAGCCGCCGCGCCGCCAGCCGGCTTGACGCCCGAGGCCGCGATGCGGCTCGCACTCGC
>QEVM01000234.1 GCA_003576805.1 Pseudomonadota bacterium
GCGGAGAGCCGCTCGACGCAGCGCTCGATCGCGGGGCCGCTCGCGACGCCGAGCGCGACGAGCCGGCCGAGCGCGACGGACGCCTGCTCCGGCGTCTCGACCGGACCGAGCTGCGCCGCGGCGTCCGCGCGGCGCGTCGCGTCGGCGAGCGCGGCACAGCGCGCCTGCGCGGCCGCGTCGCCGTGCGCTGCGACGAACGCGCGCGCCCGCGCCACGGTCTGCGCGAGCCCGCCGCCGCTCATGCGCGCAGCAGCAGACCCGACAGGTAGTGGCCCTCGGGATGGTCGAGCGCGACGGGGTGATCCGCGGGCGCGCCGAGCGCGCGCAGCACCTGCAGCGGCCGGCCCGCGTCGAGCGACGCGCCGAACGCGATCTTGCGGAACAGCTCGGGCCCGACGTGGTGCGAGCACGAGAACGCGAGCAGGTACGCGCCCGGCGCCGCGCGGCGCAGCGCGTGGAGCAGCACGTCCTTGTAGGCGCGCGACGCCTGCGCGACGTCGCTTGCGCGGCGCGCGAGCGGCGGCGGATCGACGACGAGCAAGTCGTAGCCGTGGTCGTCCTGGCGCACGAAGCGGAAGGCGTCGTCGCGCGCGAAGCGCAGCGGCAGCGTGTCGTGCCACGGCGCGAGGTGCTGCTCCGCCGCCGCGAGCGCCTCCGCCGACGACTCGACCAGCGCGATCGACGCCGCGCCGCCGTGCGCCGCCGCCACCGCGAAGCCGCCCGTGTACGAGAAGAGGTCGAGCACGCGCCGCCCGCGCGCGAGCTGCTGCACGAGATCGCGCGAGTCGCGCTGGTCGAGGTAGAAGCCGGTCTTCTGCCCCGCCGAGACGTCGACGCGATAGCGGCGCTCGCGCTCGCGGATCTCGACCGGGGCGGCCGGCGGCTCGCCCCACAGCACGCCCTGCTGCACCGCGATGCCCTCGCGCCGCGCCGCCGCCGCGTCGGGCCGCTCGATCGCGACCGCGGCGCCGGTCTCGCGCCGCAGCGCGTCCGCGACGAGCTTCGAGCGCACGTGCATCCCCGCCGTCGAGATGCGCACCACGAGCAGGTCGGCGTAGCGGTCGACGACGAGGCCCGGCAGGCCGTCGCCCTCGGCGTTCACGAGCCGAACCGCGTCGGTGTCACCGAGCAGCGGGTCGCCCGCGCGGCGCGCGACGGCGGCCGCGATGCGCTCCGCGATCCAGTCGTCGCCGGGCGCCGTCTCGCCGAGCCGCAGCATGCGCACGCGGATCTGCGAGACCGGCGACCAGTGCCCGAAGCCGAGCGTCTCGCCGCCCGCCGCGACGACGCGCGCCCAGGCGCCCGGCTCGCTCGCGCCCTCGACGCGCTCGACCGCGCCCGAGAGCACCCAGGGATGGCGGCGCCGCACGGAGCGATCGCGTTCGGGCTTGAGGATGACGTCGAGCATCGGCGCACGATCGGGCATCGCGCGCGCGGCGTCCACCGCGCGCGTCAGCGGCGCTCGCGGTGCAGCGCGGGCTCGACGACGGCGCACATCGCGGCGCGATCGAGGCCGCCGCCGAGGAACGCGTCGATCGCGGCGGCCGCGGCCGCCGGATCGCGCAGCAGCGCGGCGTGCTCGAGCGGGAGCGTGCGGACGCCCGCGCTGCGCGCGAAGAACGCGGCGGTCTCCGCGAGCTGCGCCGCGAGCACCGCGGCGAGCCGCTCGGGCGCGAGTCCGCCCGCGTTCGGCTCGCCGCGCCGCGCGAGCATGCGTTCCTGCGACGCGATCACCTCCGCGAGGTCGCGGCGCACGAGCAGCACGCGGTACTCGAAGCCCGGCGGCAGGTGGCGCGCGAGCGGCGCGACCACCTTCACCGCGCGCCCCACCGCCTCGGCCATCCAGCCCGCGTCGCGCGCGAGGCGCCGCACCGGCTCGTACTCGAAGTAGCCGCGCGGGTTGTCCGCGTCGGGCGCGCGCCGCTCGTCCGCGAGGAGCGGAATGCCGCCCGCGCGCAGCATCTGCATCGCGAGCGACGTGCCCGAGCGCGGCAGCCCCGTGACGACGGTGACGAAGCGGCGCACGGCGGCTCAGCCGGAGACGGGCGCCTGCACCGGCTCGGCCGCGCGCGCGGCCGCGGGCTGCGGCGCGCCGAGCGCCTCCTGGATCTGCTCGAGCGTCATGCCGCGCGTCTCGGGCGCGAAGCGCAGCACCAGGATCGCGCCGAGGATCGGGCCGAACGCGACGGTCGTCACCGACCACGGGATGCCGAGCCGGTCGACGAAGAGCCCCACCAGCAGCGGCGTCGCGATCTCGGTGACGCGCCCGAAGAAGTTCGAGGCCCAGCCGTAGCCGGTCGCGCGGATCTCGGTGGGGAACAGCTCCGAGGCGTACACGTGCGTCGCGGTCGTCGCCGCGAGGAAGCAGAACACCGTCGAGATGTGCCAGACGTACTGGCCGAGCATCGACTGCGTGTGGAACAGCCCGACCAGCGTGATCGCGGCCAGCACGTACGACGCCGCGCAGGTGTTGCGGCGCCCGAAGCGGTCGATCGCCCAGCCGGCGGCGACGTGGCCGCCGACGCCCGCCACGTATGCCCAGAAGATCACGTCGCCGACCGTGTGCGGCGAGAAGCCGAGGTCCTCGCGCGCGTAGATCACCCAGTACGCGACCGCCGGCGACGTCACCATGTACACGCAGTTCCACAACAGCGCGACGATCGCGGTGCGGCGCCGGTACTCGGGGCGCCAGGGCAGCAGCGCGTTGGCGAGCAAGCCGGCGGCGGGCCGCTGCGCCGCCGCGGCTTGCGCGGCCTCGAAGCGGCGCGTCTCGCGCATGCCGACGCGCAGGCCCGCGACCAGCACGAGCGGCGCGACGCCGAACAGATACAGGATGCGCCAGTCCGCGCCGTCCACCGGGCGGCCGGCCGCGCGCTGCAGCCACGCCACCGCGGCGGCGCCGGCGTCGTGCAGCCAGTTCCCCGCCGCGCCGTCCTCGAGCAGGATGAACGGCTGGAGCTTCGCGATCGCGAGCACGCCGACCGTCGCGAGGCTCGTCAGCACCGCGATCGCGCGGCCGCGGAAGCGCGCCGGGAACTCCTCGCCGACCATGATGATCGCGAGCGCGTACTCGGCGGTGAGGAAGATGCGCGCCAGGAGCTGGCAGACGGTGAACTCCCAGGCGTCGCGCGCCAGCGCCGTCAGCCCCGTGAAGATCGTGAAGCCCGCGACGGTGACCATCATCAGCGAGCGGCGCCCGAAGCGGTCCGCCGAGAGCAGGAACACGAACGAGAGCACGACGCCGATCTTGTAGACGCCGTACACCGTGCTCCACTCGCCGCGCGAGATGTCGAGCGTCGCGCGCACGTCGGCCGACGCCAGCGACATCATCGCGGCGTCGAAGCCGTCGAAGAGCGTGGCGGTCGAGAGCAGCGCGAACAGGAACGCGAGATACGGCGAGAGCCGCTCGGCCTCGAGCGCCGGTGCGTGGGGGGCGCGCATCGCGCCACGGTATCACGGGCGTTCGGCGGGTCGCTGCAGCGCGAAGCGGATCGGCACCTCGATGCGCCCGTAGACCCAGGGCAGCCGGCCGGCGCGGCCCACGGTCGTGCGCGCCGCCTTGTCGAGCATCGGGTGCCCGGACGAGCGCGCGACGTCGACGTCGTGCGCGGCGCCCGCGTGGTCGATCGAGAACTGCACCCACGCGACGCCCTCGAGCCCGAGCCGTCGCGCGATCGGCGGATACACGAGGGCGGACTGCAGGCGCCGGCGGATCTCCTCGAGCCGCTCCTCGACGCTCGGGCCGCGCGGCAGCGCGTCCACGAAGCGCGCGCGCTCTGCCGACGCGAGCCGCGCCGCCTCCTCGGCGCCCGCGACCGGCGCGAGCACCAAGCTCACCGCAACGACCGCAGCCAAGGCGAGCTTCATGGAGACGCCTTCCAGGTCACCGTGAAGCCCGCTTCGTAGTGGCGGCCGGGCGCCGGATTGAAGCCGGTCGGGCCCGGCCCGAAGGTCGGCCCGGAGGCGTACTCGACGTATTCCTCGTCCGTCAGGTTGCGCACGCGGAAGAGCAGCGCGACGTCGAAGAGGTCGCCGACCGGGCGCCGCCACGCGAGCGTCGTGTCGATCGTGAAGTACGGGTTCAGGTCGTCGCTGAACGCCGCCACGTCGTTCGCGACGGTGCGCTCGCCGACGACGTTGGCGTTGGCGCCGGCCTCGAAGCCGAGCGGCAGCCGCAGCAGGAAGCCCGCCGTGCCGCGGTGCAGCGGCGTGATCGGCATGCGCTTGCCCGCGAGGTCCGAGATCGAGTCGCGCCGCACCTGCGCGTCGTCGAGCGTGTAGCTGCCCCACAGCTCGAGCCAGTCGCAGGCGCGCCAGCTCGCCCACGCCTCGACGCCGCGGTGGCGCACCTCGTCGAGGTTCACGTTCTGGGGCGAGAGGAAGCCGAAGTCGAAGTCGCGCACGTAGGGGTCGAAGAAGATCTCGTCCTCGACCTCCATCCAGTAGAGCGCGAGGTTCACGGACAGACGCCCGCCGCGGTGCTTCACGCCGGCCTCGTAGGCGTTCGAGGTCTGGATGCGCAGGTCGAAGAGGTCGCCGGTGAAGCCGAGCGACTCGTCGAAGTTCGGCATGCGGAAGCCGCGCGCGTACGACACGTAGGCGCTGGTCGGCTCGCGGAAGCGCCAGGTGAGCGAGGCGCGCGGGCTCGGCGGGGCGGGCGAGTCGTCGACGTCCTCGGGCTCCTGCGCGAAGCCCTCGAACGCGCTGCGCCGGCGCAGCTCGTAGTCGGCGCGGTCGTAGCGGAAGCCGGCCGACAGGATCAGCGCATCGGTGAGCGAGAGGTCGTTCTGCACGAAGAAGCCGTGGACGGTGCGCGCGACCTCGGTCTCGCCCGTGAACGTGCCGAAGTCCGACGCCGACACCGAATTGCGATCGGCCGTCTCGCGCAGCAGGTCGGCGCCGAGCACGGCGCGGTTGCGGAACGGCCCGAGCGCCCGGTCGATCTCGAGCTGCGCGCTGCCGCCCCACGACTGCGAGTCGGTGTCGAAGCGGAAGTCGAAGCCCGTGAACGGCGTCGCGTCGAGGAAGGCGCCGGCGTCGCGCCGGCTGCGCCAGTACGGCGCGAGCACGAGCGTCACGCCCTCGGCGAGCAGCACGTCGCCGCGGCCCTGCACGAAGCGCTCGTGCGAGCTGACCGGCGCGCGCCAGAACGGCTCCGCCTCGTCGCGCCCGAGCTCGCGGAGCTCGTCCTTGGTGAGCGTGCCGGGGCGCTCGCGGTCGTCGCTCGAGTAGCCGCTCTGCAGCTCGAAGCTCGCGGACTCCGTCGGCGTCACCCGCACGCGGCCGTGAAAGGTGTGCGCGTCGAGGTCGCTCTGGTCGCGGTAGCCGGCGGTCGTGTTGCCGTCGACGTAGAACGCGCCGCTCCAGATGCCGCGGCTGCCGCCGGCGAACAGGCTCCCGCCGAGCGTGTCGTAGGAGCCGCCGCGGCTCGTCAGCGTGACGCGCGGCGCGCCCTGGCCGTCGCGGGTGGTGATTTCGATCACGCCCGCGATGGCGTTGTCGCCGTACAGCGTCGAGGCCGGGCCGCGCACGATCTCGATGCGCTCGACGCGGTCGAGGTGCACGAGCGACCAGTCGACGAAGCTCGAGTCCGACTCGTTGACGCGGCGGCCGTCGACCAGCACGAGCAGGCTGCTGCCGTTGCCGCCGCCGTTGTTGAAGCCGCGCGCCTCGACGCGATAGCCCTCGGCGTTGCCGACGTCGTTGGTGACGTAGAGCCCCGACTCGCGGCGCAGCAGCTCGGGCACGTCGCGCGCGCCGCTGGCGTCGATCGCGGCGCGGTCGATCACGGTGACGTTGCCGGGCACCGCGAGCACGTCGCGCTCGGAGCGCGACGCGGTGACCGAGACCTCGCCGACGCGGCGCACCGGCGCGGGCGGCGGCTCGGGCGCAGGCGCCGGCTGCTCCGCCGGCGGATCGACGCGCTCCTCGGCGCGAGCGGGAACGGGGAGGGACGAGACGAGCGAGCAGAGCCCCGACGCGACGGCGAACATCGCCAGCGCGCGAGGGACGAAGGCGAAGCGGCGCACGGCCGACCTCCTTCGCCCTCCGCGGTCTTGGTGGAGAAACGCCCGCGCGGCGAGCGGAACGGCAGCGCTGACGGCGCCGGGATCGCTCCCGGAGCCCGAGCTCGCGAATCCATGAGGCTGCGTCCGTGGGCGTCGCTGCACCGCTCCTTCCGCGAAGAGCAGCACGACGTTTGCGCCCGGGCAGGTCTCCTGGCTCTGAAGTGTGCAGGGATCGCTCCCTGCGCGCGCCGCTCGCGCCTTCCCGCTTCCGGCTCGCGGCCGGAACTCAGTGGCAAAGTTGCGAGCGGAGCTCCTCCATCACAGTGGCGGGACCGCGGCCGACTTGGGATCCCTCGGATGGATCCCGCACGGCCTTCCCTCTTGGCGCCCCCTGTGGGCGACCCGGACGAGTGGCGCACCGATAGCACCGCGCCGGCCGCGCGGTCAATCGGCGCGTCGCACCGCGAGCAGCGCGGCGCGCAGCTCGGCGCGCTCGCGCTCGTCGAGCCACGGCGCGAGCGGCGCCCAGTCGCCGGCGTCGACCGTCGCGGGCGCGAGCGGCGCGACGTGCGCGAGCGTCGCGACGAGGCGGTCGCCGAGCGCGGAGATCGCGGGCCGCAGCGCGCCGGCGAGCTCGAGCTCGGGCGCGTCGGCGGCGCCGGTGCCGCGCTCCTGCACGCGCGTCGCCTGCGCGATCAGCACGCGGAACAGCG
>QEVM01000021.1 GCA_003576805.1 Pseudomonadota bacterium
TGGCCGCAGGCGGCCGAGCCGGGCGCGACGTCGCCCGTCCTCGAAGCCGCGCGGCTCTCCGCCGATCGCGCGATCCTCGGGCGGCGATCCGCACGCGGCTTCGCGGACGCGCCCCTCGATCCGGCGCAGCTCGGCGCGCTCGCCGTCGCGGCGCTCGCGCGCACCTCCGCCGACGCGCGCGCGGCGCTCTCGCTCGCGGCGGTCGTGCACCGCGTGCGCGGCGTCGCGAGCGGCCACTACGCATGGGACGCGGCCGCGTCGCGCTGGCGTCTCGTCCGCGGCGCCGATCTGCGCGACGACCTCGTGCGCACGTGCCTCGGGCAGTCGCTCGCGGGCGAGGCCGCAGTCGCGCTCGTCGTGCTGGGCGACGTCGACGCCGTGCAGGCGCGCTGGGGCGCGCGCGGCGCGCGCGACGCGTACGTCGAGGCCGGTCGCATCGCGCACCGCATCTACCTTGCGGCGGGCGCGCTCGGGCTCGGCGCGCGCAACCTCGCCGCCTTCGTCGACGACTCGCTCTCGCGCCTGCTCGGCCTGCGCGGCGACCCGCGCGTCGCGCTCCACCTGACGCTGGTGGGCGCGCCGTCGCGGTGATCCGGATCGGCGCCCCGCGCACCGCGTTGGCCTCCACCGGCATCGCCCTTTCGAGGTGCCCGGCGGCCGCTCTCGCCGCGCTCACGGCTCCGGCGTGACGACGAGCGTGGTGCCGGCCCGAAGCTCGATCTCGCGGTAACGCGGCGGCCGGAGGGGCAGCGGAGCCGATCGGAGCAGCTGCTGGACGTCAGAGCCCGGCATCGAGTCGCCGCGGAGCGCGAGTCGGCCAATCGACCGCCACGCGCGCTCCCCGCCCATCGTCCAGCAATGTCCGGAGACGTTCTCGTACCAGCCCATGAGCGCGACGACGCACCACTCGTCGCGGGCGTCGGCGTCGAGGTCCACCGCGATCAGCGTGCAGGTCGGCTCGCGCTTGCACTCGCGCGCGAGACTCGGTGCGGCGGCGAGGATCGCCTCCACGAATCCGTCCGGCGTCGTCGCTCCGGCGGGCACGATCGTGAAATGAAGGTCGCGCGCTCGCACTGGATCGGGACGCTCGAGCTGCCAGTGGCTCGCTGCAGCCCGCACGTCCGCGATCGCGGCGTGCGCTGCGGCTGCTTCCGGATGATCGGACAGCGCTTCGATCGCGCGAAGGCGTTCCCAACCGTAGCGGCCGAGCTGAAAGCGCAGTGCGGCGAAGTCGAAGTCCGCGGCCGGGACGCGCCGGCTCGCGAAGCGCCCGAACTGGTCCAACGCGCTGAGGCGCAGCGGATCGAGCGGCGGCAGCGCGATCGCGACTGCGATCGCCGCCGCGAAGAGGGCACCGACCACGTTCGCGGGCTCGAGGCCTCGCATCCAGTCGGCGCGGCGGCGGAGCGCGGCGATCGCGTAGCCGCACGAGAACACGCCCGCGATCGCGATCAGGCAGATCGCGTAGATGCGGGTGGGCGACAGTCCGTACTGATCGATGCGCAGCGTCGACGCGCGCAGCGCGATGCCGGCGTAGACCGGCATCGAGACCGCGGCCGCCCGGACCAACCACGACGTCCAGCGCGGGGGAGGCGGCCGTTGGCCGTCCTCGTGCAGTGCGTTGAGCGAAACGGCTAGCACCGCGAGCAGCGATAGAACGAGCGGCGTCGCGGAGCCCGTCTTCCAGAGCGGTGTCAGCCCCGTCGCGGGCAGGACCGCGAGGAACAGCAGCGCGACGACGCAGACCACCGGCAGCAGGAGCTGCGCCATCAGCAGCGTCACGCGCCGCAGCGTCGCGATCGTCGCTTCGCTCGCGCGGCCGAGCGCGAGCCCGGCCCCGAATCCCGTGAAGCTGAAGGTGATCACGAAGGGCGTGGACCCGAACAGCTCGGCGAACACGTCGATGTCCACGATCGAGAAGAGTGCTGCCCAGATGCCGAGGACTGCCCAGGCGGCGCCCGTGAACAGCAGAGCGATTGCGCCGACGAACGCGTTGTTCCAACTGTGCTCGAACAGCACTGGGTACGAGAACCGCACCCGGCCCGTCCGGGTGAAGATCTGCAGGAAGGGCGTCGCGACGTACAACGCCGCGACGCCGCCGATGATCCACGCGACCATCCGCGCGTCGTCGCCCGCGTACGGAGCGTCTGGACCGGGAAGCAGCGAAGCCACGTGCGCCGTGATGGCCGCGACGATCGCGCCGACCACCGTCGCGCTCGCGACCAGGCGGTCGAACGGGGCTCCCCAGGCGAGGCGAAGGACGAGCGCCGCGCTCGTGACGGCCGCGCCGATCGACGCGCCGACCGCGAAGGGTCGATCCGATGGCGGACCCACCGCCCACCACGCGAAGCCCTCGCACGCGCCGATCGCCGCGAAGAGCGCGACGTTTGCCGCGACGGGGCGCTGCGCAGCCGCCGCTATGCCAGCGCCTCGCGCAGCGCCGCCGACATCGCTTCGAGCGCCTGCTTGCCCGCGTCGAAGAGCTCGAAGAGGCCGACGAAGCCGTGGATCTGGCCGTCGTAGCGGGTCAGCGTGGTCGCGACGCCCGCCTCGCGCAGGCGCGCGGCGTAGGCCTCGCCCTCGTCGCGCAGCGGGTCGTACTCGGCGGTGATCACCGTCGCGGGCGGCAGGCCGGCGAGCGTCGCGGCGCGCTGCGGCGCGGCGTACGCGTCGCTGCGTCGCGCGGCGTCGGGGACGTAGTGGTCCCAGAACCACTGCATGCCCTTGCGCGTCAGCAGGTAGCCCTCGGCGTTGTCGCGGTACGACGCGCGTTCGAAGTCGGCGTCGGTCACGGGATAGGTGAGCACCTGATGGCGCAGCGCCGGACCCCCGCGGTCGCGCGCCATCAGCGACACGACGGCGGCGAGGTTGCCGCCCGCGCTGTCGCCCGCGACGGCGATGCGCGCGCCGTCGGCGCCGATCTCGGCGCCGTGCTCGGCGATCCAGCGCGTCGCCGCGTAGCAGTCCTCCGCCGCGGCGGGATGGCGGTGCTCGGGCGCGAGCCGGTAGTCCACCGACACGACGATCGCGCGCGTGCGGTTCGCGAGCGCGCGGCAGAAGTTGTCGTGCGTGTCGACGCCGCCGATCACCCAGCCGCCGCCGTGGAAGTAGGCGATCGCGGGCGCGGGCTTCGCCGCGCCCTCCGGCACGTAGACGCGCACCGGGATCTCGCCCGCCGGGCCGGGCAGCACGCGGTCCTCGCACGAGGCCACCGGCTCGCCCGGGAACGGCACGCGCATCTTCTCGAACTGCTGGCGCGCCTCGGCCGGCGAGAGGTTGGTGAGATCGAGCTCGCCCTGCGCGGCGATCTGGTCGAGCACGAAGCGGGCCTGCGGATCGAGCGGCATCGCGGCGGCCTCCGGAGTGGGAGGTCCACGGTAGCGCGCCGGGCGCGCGCGCCGGCGTCAGCCCGCGGTGCGGTTGCGGCCGGCGGTCTTCGCTTCGTAGAGGCGCGCGTCGGCGGCGGCGACGAACTCGGACGCGTCGCGCATCTCGAGCGTCATCGCGGCGACGCCGGCCGACACCGTGACGGGAATCCGCTCGCTGCCGGCGTAGAAGTCGTAGACCTCGATCGTGCCGCGCAGCTTCTCGGCGAACAGGCGCGCGGCGGCGGCGTCCGTCTCGGTCAGCACGATCGCGAACTCCTCGCCGCCGAAGCGCGCGAAGCAGTCCTCGCGCCGCACCTGGCCGCGCGCGATCGCAGCGACCTCGCGCAGCACCGCGTCGCCGGTGAGATGGCCGAAGCCGTCGTTGACCTTCTTGAAGTGGTCGAGGTCGAAGAGCACGAGCGCGAGCGGCCGGCGGTGGCGCCGGCAGCGCGCCATCTCGCGCTCGAGGAACTCGTCGAGGAAGCGGCGGTTCGCGGCGCCGGTGAGGCCGTCCGCGATCATCGTGCGGTAGATCTCTTCGTGGTAGAGCGACTCGACGTCGTCGCCGCGCAGGTACTTGAGGACCGCCGAGCCGACGCGGATGCGGTCGCCCGAGCGCAGCGCCAGCTCCTGCTGGGCCGCGAGCGCGTCGTCGTTGAGCGCGGTGCCGTTGGTGGAGCCGAGGTCGGCGACGAAGACGGCGCCGCCGCGCACGCGCACGGCGCAGTGGCGTCGCGACACGGTGTCGATCGGGAGCGCGACCTCGCAGCCGGGATCGCGGCCGATCACGAGCTCGTCGCGGTCGAGCGGCCAGCGCCGGCCGAGCTCCGGTCCGTAGATCGAGACGAGGCACGCGGAGCCGCCCTCGGGCGGCGCGGCGGCTTGCGCGGTCGTGGCGAGCGGCGTGTCGCGGTCGGTGAGCATGCCGCCACCCGTTTCGGCGCGCGTGCGCCGCGACTGAACGGGCCGCCGCACGCGGCGCGAAGCCGCACGCGCGCTGCGGACGCGCTGCGCACGGGCTGCGTCAGCGCACCGGCTCGGCGAGCGCGCGCGTCTCGCGGATCAAGCCGTAGACCTGCCCGAGCGTGCTCCCGAGCAGCGTCTCGGTGAGCAGAGCGTCGGCATCGCAGGCGCGGGCGCGGGCGAGCATGCGGTCGAACACGGCGCAGTAGGTCTCGCTGTGGCGCGTGCGGATCGGCGTGGACCAGAAGAGGTCCCACGACTCGCGGTCCTCCTCGGCGCGGAAGTGCGCGGCCATCAGCGCGCGCGCGAACACGCCTTCGTCCCCGGCGCCCAGCGCCGTCCACATCGCCTGCGCCTCCTCGGGCTCCACGGTGCCTCCGGCCGGCACGATCTGGCTGCACACGAACAGCAGGCCGGCGCGCACGCCGAGCTGCTGCTGGATCAGCCGCAGCACGCGCAGGAACGCCTCCTGCCGCGCGTGCTGCTCGTTGGCCGCGATCGCACGCGCCTGCACCTCGGCGTGCTCGGCGGTGCGGCGCAGCTCCTGATACTGGAGGTCGATCGCGCGGCTCTGGCGCTGCAGCTCCTCGCGCTGGAGGAAGAAGCCGATCACGAGCCACAGGAACGCGAGCGGCGCGAAGGCGCCCTCGAGGAAGCCGCCGACCGACGGCGGCCCCTCCTCGACGAAGCGCTCGAAGCCGACGATCGCGACGATGTAGTAGAGCTGGAGCAGCACCCAGACGACGGTGAGCCCGAGCCCGAGCCGCAGCAGCCAGGTGGAGTCGCGCGCGGCGTCGGGATCGCGCACGCCGCGCTACCCGATCACGGCGAGCTGGCGCGACTGCGCGAGCAGCCGGCCGTCGCGGCTCCACACCTCGCCGTCCTCCTCGACGAAGCCCTGCTCCGCGAAGCGCGAGCGGAACACCGCGAGATGGAAGTCGTCGGGCGCGGCCTGCGCGAGCGGGAGATCGCGCCGGAAGTGGATGGTGAGATCGACGGTCGGCACCGGGCCCATCTCCTCGGCGCTGCGCGCCGGCGCGAAGCAGGCGGGCGGCCAGGCGTCGGTGATCGCGGCGACGAGCGGCGCGTCGGCGAGGCGCGGCTCGGCGCAGCGGATCCAGCCGCCGATGCACGCGATGTCGGCGCCCGAGCCGGGCAGCGCGCCGATCGCGTGGCGGTACTCGTAGCGCGCGTTCATCGGGATCAGGCCGCGGAACGGCTGGCAGTCCTCGGGCGGCGCCACGGCGGGCATGCGCGCGTGGTCGAAGCTCGGCCCGCGGCGCGGCTTCGAGAACGCGCCGAGCGCGAGCGCGAGCACGCGATCGCCCTGCAGCATGCGGCCCGCCACCGTGGTCAGCGAGCGGCCGACGCGCTCGACGCGCGTCTCGACGCGCACCGGGCCTTCCTCCGGCGGCGCCGTGTAGTGCACGGTGAGCGAGCGCGGCGCGCGATCGGCGTCCACCGACGCGGCGAGCGCCTTCAGCACGATCGCGGCGACGTAGCCGCCGTTCGGCCCGCGCACGACCCACCAGCCGCGGTCGATGCGGCTCGCGAAGGCGCGCTCGCCGAACTGCGGCGCGGCTTCCTCGCCGATCTCTCGGACCTCGGTGTCGCGGTCGAATCGCGTTGACATCGACGCGGCAGGATCGCGTAGGATGCGCGCATGCGCACCAATCTCGGTCTCTTCCTCGCCAAGCGCGCGCAGCTCTCGCCGTCGGTCGAGGCGCTCGTCGAGGTGGAGCGCGGGCGGCGCTTCACGTACGCGGAGCTCGAGGCGCGCGCGTGCCGCGCCGCGAACGCGCTCGCCGCGCAGGGCGTGCGGCGCGGCGACCGCGTCGCGCTGCTGCTGATGAACGGCGTCGAGTATCTCGAGAGCTACTTCGCGATCGCGAAGCTCGGCGCGGTGCTGGTGCCGCTCAACTGGCGCCTCGTGCCCGACGAGCTGGCCTTCATCGTGAAGGACGCGGGCGCCACCGCGCTGCTCTTCGACGCCGAGTTCGACGACGCCGTGCGCGCGCTGCGCGAGCGCGACACCGGCATCCGCACCTGGCTGCGCGCGGGCGGCGACGCGCCCGCGCCGGCGCTCGGCGCCGCGTGGGACGACCTCGTGCGCGAGGCGCCGAGCGCGCCGCCCGCCATCGAGGGCGGCGACGACGACATGCTCTTCATCATGTACACGTCGGGCACGACGGGCCTGCCCAAGGGCGTCGTGCACACGCACGCGACGGTCGCCGCGGCGTGCATCACGGTGAACCTCACCGCCGACATGCGCTATCGCGACCGCTATCTCCAGATGCTGCCGCTCTTCCACGTGGGGGCGCTGACGCCGGCGGTGTCGTGCGTCCACCGCGGCGGCACGCTCGTCCTGCTGCGCGCCTTCGACCCGAGCCGCGCCTGGGACGTGATCGAAGCCGAGCGCGTCACCACCGGGCTCGCGGTGCCCGCGATGCTCCAGTTCATGTGGCTGTCGCCGCGGCGCGGCAGCGCCGACACGAGCTCGCTGCGCTGGCTGATGAGCGGCGCGGCGCCCGTGCCGGTGCCCGTGATCGAGCAGTACGCCGCGGCCGGCATCGAGATCCACCAGGTGTACGGGCTCACCGAGAGCGGCGGCCCCGCCTGCCTGATCGGCCCGGAGCAGGCGATCGCGAAGGCCGGCTCGACGGGCCCGGCCTTCTTCCACACCGACGTGCGCGTCGTCGACGAGGCGGGCCGCGACGTCGCGGCCGGCGCCGTCGGCGAGGTGTGGATCCGCGGCGCGCACGTGATGAAGGAGTACTGGAACCGGCCCGACGCGACCGCCGAGGCGATCGTCGACGGCTGGCTGCGCAGCGGCGACCTCGCGACCGTCGACAAGGAAGGCTTCGTCTACATCCAGGACCGCAAGAAGGACATGATCATCTCGGGCGGCGAGAACGTCTATCCCGCCGAGATCGAGAGCGTGCTCGCGGGCCATCCGAAGCTCGCCGAGTGCGCGGTGATCGGTCAGCCGTCGGCGAGATGGGGCGAGTCGCCGGCCGCGATCGTGGTGCAAAGGCCCGGCGAGAGCGCGACGCCCGACGAGATCGTCGATTTCTGCCGCGGCAAGCTCGCGCGCTACAAGGTGCCGCGCGTCGTCGAGTTCGTGGACGCGATCCCGCGCAATCCGACGGGCAAGATCCTGAAGCGCGTGCTGCGCGAGCGCTTCCCGGGTCCCGCGCCCGACTGAACGAGCCTCGTCGGGCTCGCCGCTCGCCTGCGGCTCGCTACGCGGGAAACGGGAGTGGCGGCTTCGGTCGTGCAGCGAGCTCGCGTGCGCGACCGCGACGATCCGCGCGCGCCGCGGCCGCGAGCGCGCCCAGCGACGCGAGCGAGAGCGCCGTCGCCGCCGGCTCGGGCGCGAGCCGGATCGTCGCGCCCGCGTCGCGCTCGAAGCTCGCCGCGAACGGCGTGCCGTCCGCGAGCGTGCCCGCGACGTCGCCCGCGAGCGCGCCGAGCTCGCCGAGCGGGTGATCGAAGCCGCTGCCGCGGATCTCGATCACGGCGGCGCCGCGCGCCGCGACCGCGGCGACGCTGCCGCCCGCGATCTCCGCGCGCGCGGCGTCCGCGGCGACCACGGCGCCCGCGACGGCGCCGCCTTCGACGCGCACGCGCGAGCGCTCGATCGCGCGCAGCGATCCGTTCACCGCGCCGCCGGCGGCCAGCACCGCGGTCGTCGGCGCCGAGAGCGGGCCGTCGTGCACGACGACGCTCTCGGCCTGCGCGCTCGCGAGCGTCGTCGTCGCGCCGGTCGCGACGTCGATCTCCTCGAAGCGGTCCTCGGCCGCGCTGCAGCCCGGATCGGCGAGATCGACCTGCGCGTCGCCGTCGTCGTCGGCGCCGTTCTCGCACGCCGCGTTCGGCGCGCCCGGGAACACGTACAGCGCGCCCTCGGACTGCTCGGCCGGGAAGGGATCGCCGAAGCGCAGCGCGGCGACGAGCGCGTCGGCGAAGCCGTCGCCGTTCGCGTCAGCGAAGCCCACGGCAGTCGCGAGCCAGTTGCCTGCGCGATCCGCCTCGAGCCGGCGCGCCGCGGACGCCGCGCCACCGCTCGCGATGGCGCCCGGTCCGCCGCGGAACAGGAACGCGGCGCCCTCGTCCACTTGCCCGGCGTCGTAGTAGGGCGCGCCGGCGAGGACGTCGTCGTAGCCGTCGGCGTTGGCGTCGCCGCCCGCGAGCGCGCTGCCGAGCTGCACGCCGCGCACGCCGCCGCCGGGCTGCGTCTGGTCGACCTGGTCGCCTTCGAGCCGCGCCGCCGCGCTCGACGCGGAGCCGCTCGCGATGCCGGCGGGACCTCCGAGCCACACGAACGCGGCGCCCTCGTTCGCCGCGCCGCCGTCCCATTGCGGCGCGCCGACGGCGATGTCCGCGTAGCCGTCGCCGTTCACGTCGCCCGCCGCCGCGACGCTCGCGCCGAACCACGCGTCCACCTGATCGGACTCGAGCCGTGCGGCGGCCGTCGCGGGCCCGCCGTCGGCGATGCCGGCGGCGCTGCCCTGGAACAGGAAGGCGGCGCCCTCGCGCACCTCGGGACCGCTGAAGCGCGTCGCGCCGACGAGCACGTCGTCGTAGCCGTCGCCGTTCACGTCGCCCGCGCCCGCGACCGCGTCGCCGAAGAACGCGCCCGCGACGTCGGACTGCAGCCGCGCGTGCGCGGTCGCGAAGCCGCCGCTCGCGACGCCGTTCGGTCCGCCGCGGAAGATCAGCGCGACGCCTTCGTTGCTCTGGTCGCCCTGGCTCTGGTAGAGCCGCCCGCCGGCGACGACGTCGTCGTAGCCGTCGCCGTCGACGTCGCCCGCGCCGGCGACCGCGCTGCCGAGGCGCGCGTTCGCGGCGTCGCCTTGCAGTGTCGCGTCCGCCGTCGCCGTGCCGCCGCTCGCGACGCCGAACGGGCCGCCCAGGAACACGAACGCGGCGCCTTCGTCGGTCTGCCCGCCGTCCCAGCCGCCCGAGCCGACGACGACGTCGTCGTAGCCGTCGGCGTCGACGTCGCCCGCCGACGCGACCGCGACGCCGAAGCGCGCGTCGTCCTGATCGCCTTGCAGCACGGTCGCCGCGCCTGCGGCGCTGCCGTTGCCGAGCCCGTTCGGGCCGCCGTGGAAGACGAACGCGGCGCCCTCGCTGGCTTCGCCGTCCTCGAAGAACGGCGCGCCGACGATCACGTCTTCGTAGCCGTCGCCGTTCACGTCGCCCGCGGACGCCACCGCGTCGCCGAAGCGCAGCTCCGGCGCGCCGCCCTCGATGCGCGCCGACGGCGCCAGCGCGCCGGCCGGCGCCGCGCCGGCGACCGCCCACGCCGCGAGCGCGAGGCGCGCGCACCACGCCCGTCGCTGTCCGCTGCCGCTCCGCATGTTCCGCTCCGCATCCGCCCGCGCCGCCGGCGCGGACGCGCCGCGCGACGAGCCGGGCGAACGTACCCGAGCCGGCGATCGACGTCTCTTCGGGACGCGCTCAGCGCCAGTGCGAGAGATCGCGGCCGAGCAGGTGCTCGAGGCGCTCCACGTCGGGCGCGAACGCGGCCTGCAGCTCGGCGCGCAGATCCGCTGCGAGCGGCGCGCGCTTGGCCTTGCGCGTGTTCCACTGCTTGACGCGCCGCCGGATCCGGCGCATCCACGTCGGCCGGCCCTTGCCCTTGCGCTGCCACGACTCGAGCAGCGACGCGAGCGGCTTGGGCGGATTCGTGACGTACGCCTGCGCCCAGGCGTGCCGGTACTCGCGGTTCTCGTTCTTGCGGTCGAACGCGGTGCGGCCGTCGTCGGGCAGGCCCAGGAACTCGAGCAGCCCGCGGTACGTCTTCACGGTGTCGCCGACGAGGTCGTCGAACACCATCACGTGCACGCGCCGGCGGTCGATCTGCCCGAACAGCCGCTCGAGCTGCGCGCCGACCGCGCAGAAGTCGCGGTACTGGAGCGACTGCGGATCGCGGCAGCGGCGCGGGATCCGCTCGCCGCGCGCGCGCGCCTCCTGGAGCGCCCACGCCCGCCGGAAGTCGCGCTCGTCTTCGTCGAGCAGGTAGACGAGCCGGGCGTGCAGCGAGTACGCCATGTCCGCCGGATTGCGCACCGCGATCAGCAGCCGCGTGTCGGGATCGAAGCGCAGCAGGTTCTCGATCGCGCGCGGGTCGCGCAGCTGCAGCGGCGAGCCCTCGGCGATCGTGCGGTGGCGCTCCTCGAAGTGCGGGAAGTAGCGGCGCTGGAACTCGGCCGCCCAGCGCTCGGGCGGCAGCTCCAGGCAGTCGCGCACGAAGAAGTGCGTCTCCTTGGGCTTGGAGAAGCACACTGCGGGGTGTTGACCGAGCGCCTTCGCGAGAAAGGTCGTGCCCGAGCGCGGCGCTCCGACCAGGAAGCAGCTCTCGACGGCGCGCGGCCCGGACGGCGAATCGAACAGGACGCTCACGACGGCCTCCAGTCGCCGGCCAGTCTGAGCGACCGCCCGCGCCGCCGCAATCCGAGTCGGCGACCGGACCGCGACGCGCCGCACTCGCGCGTAGCGGGCCGCGAGGCCCACCCGTCCTCTCGTCGCGGCGTCCGTCATGCGGCGCGCACGGCGCCGCGACGCGCGCCGCTACGCCCAGGCCACCGCGATGTTGCGCGGGCCGCGGTAGGGCAGGCGCCCGTGCGCGACCGCGAAGTTGTCGATCGCGACGACGTCGCCGCGCCGCCACGGCACGATCACCAAGTGCTGCCACACCGCGTCGCGCACGGCTTCCATGTCGGCGTCGGGGATCTCGCTGCCGTCCGCCCAGGTGCAGTGCATCGCGCGCTCGTCGGCGGGCTTGCGGCGCTGCAGCGCTCCGAGCGCGCGCGCGAGCTGCCAGAGCGCGAAGTGGCGCAGGCTGGGTCGCAGGCGCTGGATGCGCGCGTACTCGCCGGCGGCCTGCGACACGTGGAAGGTCGTCGAGTGGTTGTGCCACACCGGCTCGCCGGTGATCGGATGGCGCCGCACGATCGGCTGCGTCGACACCAGCCGCAGCCCGCCGCCCGCCGTCCAGACCGGCTCGAACCCCTCGGCGCGGCACTTCGCCTCGACGGCGGCGCGGTCGGTCGTCAGGAACATCTCGTCCCAGCGCTTCAGCTTCCACAGGTCGAAGCGCCCGCCGCCGCCCGGCCCCGAGTAGTTGCGAACGATGCGCAGTCCCTTCTCCTCGAACCGCTTCACCAGCTCGGGGTCGAGCGCGCGCAGCACCTTGCGGAAGTCGGCGAGCGGCGTCTCGCCGGAGCCGGCGGCGGGCTCGACCAGGCAGCAGAAGAAGAGCTTGTGCGGCGGATGCGCCGTGAAGCTCATCTCGCAGTGCTGCGGGATCGGATAGAACGGCGGCAGCTCGCTCGCCGTGAACACGTAGTCGGTGAGCGCGTTGCGCGGCGAGGTGCCGAGATACTCGTTCTGCAGGTGATCGTCGACCGCGCGCGCGACGCGCTCGAAGGCGGGCGCGTCGAAGACCTCGAAGCCGCGGAACAGGATCGCACCGTGCGCGAGCAGTCGGTCCTGCACCCACTCGTGGTGCGACGCGATCCAGCTTCGCAGCGCGTCCGCGCTGCGCGCCACCGCCTCGACGACGAGCGGAAGGCCGTCCTCGGCTCCGTCCCAGGTGCGGATCGCGGGTTCTCGGGGCGTCGCGGCCGCGGACATGCGGGTCTCCTCGCTGGGAATCGATCGAGCGAATGCTAACGTGAACCCGGTCCGGTCCCACGTTCCGGGCTCCCCGTTCTCTTCTCCCTGCCCGATCTCCCGAGACCCGCACGCGGCGGGCGTCGCGCCGATCGCACGGTGTCCGTCGGCGCGAGTCCTCGTCTCTCCACACCGCGTGAGGTGTCCCGTGGCCAACAAGAAGCCGTCCGTCCTGAAGCGTGAGCGCGAGCGCGCCCGCAACGAGAAGGCCGCGCGCAAGCGCGAGGACCGCAAGAACCGCCCCGCCGGCGCGGAGGGCACGGGCCCGCGCGTCGCGACGCGCGACGAGCTCGACGGCTACGGGCTGCCGCGCGGCGCATCGGGCGATCCGTTCGACGAGGACACCAGACGATGAGCGCGACGCCCGCGATCCGGCTGTTCGGGTGCTTCGACGCGGCGCAGGACGCGGATCTGCTCGCGCTGTTCCGGCGCCAGTGCGGCGCGCCCGGCTCGACGCTCGCGGTCGTGGACTGGTCGCGCGAGGAAGAGGCGCACGCCGGCTGGGAGGACAAGCTGCGCGCACGCCTCGAGCGCGTCGACGCATTCGTCGTGCTGTGCGGCGAGGGCACGCACGCGGCGGGCAACGTGAACCGCGAGTTCGGCATCGCGCAGCAGAGCGGCAAGCCGTACGTGCTGGTGTGGGGCCGGCGCTCGGCGAGCTGCACGCGGCCGGCCGGCGCGCTCGCGACCGATCACTTCTACACGTGGACCTGGGACGTGCTCAACGAGCAGATCCAGGGCGCGATCCGCCACAAGCTGGACCCGCTCGGCATCGAGCGCGCGACGCTGCTCGGCCTGCGCACCAAGCGGCCGTAGCCGCGCGCCGTCAGCCGCGGTCCGTCGGCGGAACGCCGCGGAAGTCGGCGGGGCGCTTCTCGAGGAAGGCGCGCAGCGCCTCCTGGTTCTCGGGCGAGCCGACACGCACGAGGAACGCCGCGTCCTCGCGCTGGCGCGCGGCGCGCACCCCCTCCTCACGCACCGCGAGCAGCATGCGCTTGGTCCAGCGCAGCGAGCCGAGCGGCTGCGCGGCGATCTTGGCGGCGAGCGCTCGCAGCTCGGGCAGCAGCCGCGCGCGCGGCAGCACGCGCGTCGCGAGGCCGAGCTCGACGGCGCGCGGCGCGTCGATCCACTCGGCGGTGAAGAGCAGCTCGGCGGCGCGCTGGTGGCCGAGCTGGAGCGGCAGCAGATAGCTGCTCGCCGCCTCCGGCACGACGCCGAGCGGCACGAACGGCGCGCGCAGCCGCGCCTCCTCCGCCATCCACACGACGTCGCAGTGCAGCAGCAAGGTGAGCCCGATCCCGACGCCGACGCCGTTCACCGCCGCGAGCAGCGGCTTGTCGAACGCGACGAGGCGGTCCATGAAGCTCGGAAAGCCGGGCGGCCCGTCGCCGGGGGGCGCGTTCATTTGTCCGAGATCCTGGCCCGCCGAGAACGCGTCGCCCGCGCCGGTCACGATGACGGCGCGCACGGCGTCGTCGCGCTGCGCGTCGGCGAGCGCGTCGCGCGCCTCGCGCCACATCGTCTCGTCGAAGGCGTTCTTGCGCTCGGGGCGGTGCAGCTCGAGCTCGAGCACGCCCTCCGCGAGGCGCTCGACCACGCGCGTGCGGCTCATCGCGGCGCGCTCCGCTCGAGCGTCGCGAGGAACGCGTCCGCCTCGCGGATCGCCGCCTCCACGTCGCGCACCAGCGCGTCCACGTCCGACCGGATCGCCACGACGTCTCCTTCCAGCGACGCGATCGCCGCCGCGTTGAGGTTGTGCTTGAGGAACAGGACCTGGTCGCGGAACGCCGTCAGCACTGGATCCATCTTCTTGGACGCGCGTTGCATGGCGGCGATCAGCTGCTGGTAGCGCGCCATCGTCTGCTTGCGCTGCGCGCGGCTCTTCTTGCGCAGGTCTTCGCGCGAGATCTGGTCGATCTCGTCGTCCCACTCGTCGAAGAGGTCGTCCGCGACCTGCTCGATCGAGCCGATCCGGTCGCGCACCGCCCGTGCGCGCGCCTCGCTCTTCTCGTACTCGGCTTCGAGCGTGCGGTACGTGGTCTCGAGCTCGCCGCCGCGGAATTTCGTCGCGGCCTGGAAGCGGTCCAGCGCGCTCTGGAACTGCTCCTGCGCCGCGCGCTGCTCGTCGCGCCCGGCGGCGACGCGATCGGCCAGGATGTGGCGCTTCTCGCGTCCGATCTGCTCCATCGCGCCGTAGTAGGCGGCGCTGCAGCCGAGCGCGAGCGCGGCGACGAGCAGCGCGGCGAGCGGCGGGGAGCGGCGGGGCATGGCGGCGCAGCATAGCCGCGCTCGCCGGACGCGATCAGATCCGCAGCAGCTTTCGCATGCGCGCCTGGTCGAAGCCGCGGATCACCTGGCCGTCGATCACGACGATCGGCACGCCGCCGTCGCCGCCCGTCAGCTCGCGCATCTCGAGCGCGGCGTCTTCGTCCCGCTCGACGTCCTTGTCCACGTACTCGACGCCCTTCGCGTCGAGCCACGCGCGCGTCTTGTCGCACCAGCCGCACCACGAGGTCGTGTAGAGCACGACCTCGTGCGGGCCCGACGACGGCGCGATCGCGGCCGGCGGCGCGGCGGCCTCGGCCGCGGCGAGCTGCTGCGCGCTGCGGCGCGGCGGCGCGCGGCGCGGCGGCTTCGACTTGGACTTCGACGGCGCGAGCGCGAGCCGCTCGGCGTCGCCGCGCTGCTCGGTCGGCACCTCGGAGAGGTTCGAGACGAAGCGCACCGTGCCGTTCGGCTCGACGATCTTGTAGAAGCCGGGGCCGGCGTCCTCGCCGCGGTCGGCGACGGCTTCGGCCGCGTTCTCGTCGGCCGCGATCGACAGCGAGCCGCCGCCCGCGCCGGCGTCGTCCGAAGCGGCGTCCTCTGCGCCGCCGGCGAGACCCGCGAAGGTGTCGCCGAGGACGCTGCGCGCAGCTTCGCGGACGACGTCGCAGCCGGGCAGCGCGAGCAGCGCGCAGAGCAGGGCGGAAGCGGCGATCGGGGTTCTCACGGGCGGTCTCCCTGCGCGTTGCACGAGCCGCCTCGGTCGATCGGCCGGCGGCCGGCGGCGATTGAGCTTGCGCGGGTGGGCCGCTTCAGACCCGCACGCGAGCTGCCGATCGACACCCCGAACGGGCGCCCCGCCCATCTTCGGAAGCTGCGCGTGGCAATCGACGCCTCGAACCGGACCCTGGTGATGCTGCACGACGGCGAGCTCGCCGACGTGCGCGCGCTCGCCGAATCGGTCGGAGCGCGCGTCGTCGAGTGCCGGCCGAGCGAGGCGCCGGCGGCGTGGGACGTGCTCGTCGCGAGCGGCCGCTACGCACGCGGCGACGCCGTGCGCGGCGGCGCCGCGCACGCGGTGCGGATCGCGGTGCTCGACCGCCACGCGCGCTCGATGCGAGCGGTGGTGCGCCGCGCCGGCATCGACCTCGTGGTGCGGCGTCCCGTGCACCCGGCCGCGCTGCGGCTGCTGCTGCTCCACGCGCTGTATCGAGGTCCCGAGCGCCGCACGCGCCGCGTCGCGGTCGGATCGGCCGTGCGCTTCCGCACCGGCTTCCGCCGCCGCGACGGCATCCTCGCCGACCTCTCGATGCGCGGCTGCCAGATCCTCGCGGAGAAGCGCGTGCGCGTCGGGCAGAGCGTCGTGGTGTGGATCCCGGACGCGGCGCACGCGTCGAGGAGCTTCGCGCTGCGCGGCCGCGTCGTGCGCACGCTCGTGACCGACGCGGGCGAGCACGGCTTCGGCGTGGACTTCGGCAAGGTCGACAAGGACCTCGCCGCGCACTTGAAGCTCGCGGTGCTCGCGTACGCGGACGGGCCCGCCGCGTGTCCGCACGCGAGCGCGGCGCCGCACGCCGATCCCGGCGTGACGCAGCCGCTCGCGGCGTTCGCCGAGACGCACGCACACGAGCTCGATCCGAACGAGACCACGCACGGCGCTTGCAGCGTCGCGGCCGACTGCCGCGAGGCCGTGCGCGCGGCGGCAGAGCTCGATGGCGGCTGCACGCCCGCGCCGACGGGCGCCGAGCGCCGCGAAGCCGCGCGCCACGTGTACGAGGGCCGCCGCGTCGTCGCGCTCGGCGAGCAGGCGGCGCGCGTGCTGATCGGGCGCGACCTCTCGATCGGCGGCATGCGCGTCGACCGCAGCGTCGAGCTGCGCCTCGGCCAGAGCTACCAGATCGCGATCCACGTCGCGCCCGGACAGACGCCGCTCGTGCTCAGCGCCGAGGTCGTGCGCGACGACGGCGCGCGCGGCTACGCGCTGCGCTTCGTCGACGTCACGGCGCTCGCCGAGCGGTACCTGCGCAAGATGGTCGACTCGCTGCCGGTGCAGGAAGACGAGCAGGGCGTCGTCGTCTCCGAGATCGTCCGCTCCGACGCATAGCGCTCGCTGGCTCGCGATGCGCTGCTGCGCCGCCGCTGCGCGCCGGCTTCCGCCGCTCACGCCGCGGGCTCGTTGCGCCGATCGAAGGCCATCGAAGGGGGCGAGGCCGACCACATGCCGATCGAGCCCACGATCCTCGTGCTGGACGGAAGCGGTGCACCGCGCGCGGCGCTGGCGCAGCGCTTGCGCCGCATGGGCTATCGCGCGATCCGCGCGAAGACGCCCGAGGACGCCTTCGCGATCGTCGAGGAGCCGCGCCACCACGTGACGGCCGCGATGATCCCGCCCGACCTCGCGGTCGCGGACCTGCGCTCCGCGCTCGACGCGCTCTCCGCGCGCTCGCGGACCGGACGCCTCACCTACGTGGTCGTCGGAGCGTGCCCGGGCGAGGAGGGCATGGCCGAGCTGCGCGAGGCGGGACTCGTGCTCGCGCTCTGGGAGCCGATCGACGACGCCCGCCTGCGCTACCAGGCGAACCGCGCGCTCGCGGGCATCGACTCCGACTTGCTGCGGCGCGGCGCGATGCGCGCGCCGCTCGAGATCCCGGCGCGCGTCCTCCAGGCCGGCCGCAGCAAGGACGCGCGCGTCTACACGCTCTCGACCGGCGGCGTCTACCTCGACACGATGCGCCCGGCGATGCGCAACGCGACGGTCGAGGTCGAGCTCGACTTCTGGCCGAGCCCGATCTGCGTCCAGGGCGTGGTCGCGTACACGAGCGTCCCCGGCAATCTGCGCCGCCCGAACCTCCCGATCGGGATGGGCGTGCGCTTCGAGGGGCTCGCGGAGCCGAGCCTCTCGCGCATCCGCCGCGCGATCGCAGAGGTGTCGCTCCAGCTCACCGTCTGAACGGCGGCGCGGGCATCGCGCGGCAAACGAACGCCTCACCGGCGGAAAGCGGCTTCCTCGTCGGCTCGCCGACGGCTCGCGAAAGCGCCGTCAAGTCCATGTCCGTGCTCGCGATGCCGTGACGCTCTCGTGCGGCACGTGCCGTGCAGAGGCGGCGCGTGGGACCGGCCTCAAGGGAAGGGGAGCGCATGCACCTCCACGTCCGGGCTTCGATCCGGCCGCTCGCAGCGGCTTCCTGCGCGATCGCGCTCACGCTGTCGGCGACACCTGCGGCAGCGACCCTGTTCGACATGACGTCGTCCCTCGACGGAGCGCAGGAGACGCCCGCCGTGGTGACGCCGGCGACCGGGTTCGCGACGGGCAGCTACGACGACGTCACCAACTTGCTCACGTGGTCGATCACGTACTCGGACCTCATCGGGACCACCACCAACGCGCACTTCCACGGACCCGCCGCGCCCGGCGTCGGACCCGCGGGCGTGCAGCTCGGCATCTCGTTCACCTCGGGCGTCACGGCCGCGACGTTGAACGGATCGGGCACGATCACGGAGGCGCAGGAGGCGGACCTGCTCGCCGGCCTCTGGTACATCAACATCCACTCGACGTTCCGGACGGGCGGCGAGATCCGCGGGCAGGTGTACCTGACCGCCGTCCCCGAGCCGGGCACGCTGCTGCTGCTGGGCGGGGCGCTGGCGTTCGTGAGCGGTTGGCGGCGCACGCCGCGCGCGTGATCGCGGGGCGGGACGGGTCGCGTCGCGGCGGCGGTCGGCGGATCGCCGCCGCGCGCGGCGCGATCGGTCAGCGGCCCGCGCCGGGGAACACCTGGCGCGCCGGCAGCACCTCCCAGCGCTCGAACACGCCCTCGACCACGTACGGATCGCTCGCCGCGTAGTTGCGCGCGGCCTCGAGCGTCGGTGCGTCGAACACCACGACGCTGCCGCACGGCGTCTCGCCGTCGTCCTCGAAGATCGGCCCGGCGAACACGACGCGGCCTTCCTCGGAGAGCGGGCGCAAGTTGGCGAGATGAGCCTCGCGGTGCAGCTTGCGCAGCGCGAGCCCCTGCGCGCCGTCGCGGCCGATCAGGACGAAGAGCGCCATGGCGCGATCTCCTCGAAGAAGGCATCCACGATGCCGTTGAATGCGGCGGGCTCCTCGAAGTACGCCGAGTGCCCGACGCCCGGAAATACGTGGAAGCGCGCGCGCGGGATCGCGGCGGCGACTTCGCGCAGGCCCTCGACCGAGAAGAACGAGTCCTCGGTGCCGACGGTGACGAGCGTCGGCACCGCGAAGTCCGCGAGCTGCGCGGGCTCGACGCGCAGCGCGCCGAGCTTCGGCAGCAGCGTGGGCAGCGTCGCCGGCGGGTTCAGCGACGCGATCTGCTCGTACAGGAAGGCGCGCATCGGGTCGCGCTGCGGGAAGTCCGGCGCCAGCGCCATCCCGAGGAAGCCGCGTTCCGCGATGCGCTGCGGGACGCCGGCGGCGTCCTGGGCGATGCGCGGCGTCGCGACGCCGCCGGGCGTGCCCGCGAGCACGAGCGCGGCGCTGCGCGCGGGATGCGCGAGCGCGAACGCCAGCCCCGTCCAGCCGCCCATCGACTGACACACGAGCGCGGCGCGCTCGATGCCCGCGTGGTCGAGGATCGCGGCGAGGTCGCCGGCGAAGCGCGCGGGATCGAGCGCGTCGGCGCCGTCGCACGCCGACCGCCCGAAGCCGCGGTGGTCGAAGGCGACGACGCGATGACGCTGCGCGAAGTGCGGCACCTGCTGCCACCACGAGAGCGCGCTCCCGCCCGAGCCGTGCACGAAGACCACGGCCGGACCGTCCCCGCGCATCTCGTAGTGCAGCGTCGCGCCGTCGGCTTCGATCTGCGGCATGCGCGCATGCTAGCCGCGCGGCGGGGCGGCGCCTCAGCGCGCGAGCGTCGCGTCGAGCGCGCGCTCGACGAACGCGGCGCCCAGCCAGGAGCCGAGCGGCACGAGCAGGAACAGCGCGAAGCGCATCAGACTCGGCGCGTCGAACGGCCAGGCGCTCATGTCCGCGACCCGCGCCTCCCACGCGAGCAGCGCCGGCAGGCGCGCCGCCTCGTCGCGCGACGCCGCGTCGCTCGCCGCCAACGCGGCGCGCGCGCGGGCGATCTCGCGGCGCACCCAGGCGAGCTCGTCGGCCCGCGCGGCGGAGAGCCGCTCGTGCAGTCCGCGGCTCGGCAGCAGCAGCGCCGCCACGCCGAGCCCGAGCGTGACGGCCACGACGGAGAGCACGACGGCGGGCTCGTTGACGTCGGCGAGCAGCGTCAGCGCGAGCGACGACCCGAGCAGCCAGAGCAGCGCGCTGCGCAGGCCCGCGCGCACGAACGGCGCGAGCGCGCTGCGGTCGAGCAGCGACACGCGCACGCGCCGGCCGAGCGCGCGCAGCGCGGCGATCTCGAGCAGCGTCCAGCGCGCCAGCACGGCGATGCTCGCGAACAGCAGCGCGTTCAGGATCGCGCTCCACACCACGAGGCCGCGCCACGCCTCGCTGCGGTCTTCGCCGAGCGAGGCGCCGAGCCGCTCGATGCCGAGCCCGAGCGCGAGGCCGATCGCCGCGGCGACCGCACTGCCGCGCCGGTCGAGGAAGCGGCGCTCGTGCCGCTGCCAGCGTTCCGGCGTGGTGTCCGCGACCCCGCGCAGCGCGGCGAAGTCGCGCCGCGCGCCGCGCGCGGCCACGACCGCGGCGGCGACCGTGTACGCCGTCACCAGCGCGAGGAACAGGCAGAAGCGCGCGCGGCCCTCGGGCCGGATCGCGGACAGATCCGCGAAGAGCGCGGCGCTCGCGACGAAGAGCGCGAGCAGCGCGCCGAAGACGAGCCCGAAGACGCGCGCGCCGACCGCGGCGTCGGCGCGCTCGCGTCGCGTCGCCGGAACCGGCTCCGCCGCGTGCGCCGGGACTTCCGCCATGCGCGGCAGGGTATCACTCGACTCGTCCGGCCCGTCCTGCGATGCTCCCGCGCTCGTGAACGCGCCCGGACTTCGATCGACGGATGGTCACTCCGCGGACGGACGCGCCGCGGCCGCCGCGAAGCACGAGGCGCGCGACCCGCGGCTCGACGGCCTGCGCGGCGCCGCGATCCTGCTCGTGATCCTCTACCACGTCACGCACTACGGGCTCGCGCGCGGACCCTTCGAGCGCGCGCTCACGGTGCTGCCGTCGATCGGCTGGTCGGGCGTCGATCTGTTCTTCGTGCTCTCCGGCTTCCTGATCACCGGGATCCTGCTGCGCACGAAGGGCGGGGGCAGCTACTTCCGCGCCTTCTACGCGCGCCGCGTGCTGCGCATCTTCCCGCTCTACTACGCGGTGCTCGCCTTCTTCCTGTTCGCCGTGCCGCGCATCGAGCTGTTCGCGCCGGCGAACGACTTCTGGCATCCGGGCGCCGCGCGCGAGGGCTTCTGGTACTGGCTCTACCTTTCGAACGTGAAGGTGTCGCTCGCGGGCGCCTGGCAGCACCAGACGCTCGACATCACCTGGTCGCTCGCGATCGAGGAGCACTTCTACCTGCTGTGGCCGCTCGTCGTGGCGCGCGTGGCGGAGCGGCGCCTGCTGGCCGTGTGCGCCGCGCTCTTCGCGGGCGCGCTCGCGGTGCGCGTCGCGCTCGTCGCGGCCGGCGCGCCGCCGCTCGCCGCCTACACGCTGACGCCGTGCCGCGTCGACACGCTCGCGGTCGGCGCCGCGCTCGCGATCGCCGCGCACCGGCGCGGCGGTCTCGCGTTCCTCGCCGCGCCCGCGCGCCGCGCGCTGCCGATCGCCGCCGCGCTCTTCGCCGCCTGCTACGCGTGGGTGCGCGCGACGCTGCCGGGCGCCGCGCCCGGCGGCGGCTACGAGGCGGCCACCGCGCACGCGCTCGCCTTCACCACGCACCCGCTGATGCAGACCGCGGGCTACTCGCTGCTGTGCGTCGTCTACGGCGCGCTGCTCGTGGTGGTCGCGACGGCGCCGCCCGGCGGCGTCGCCGCGCGTTGCTTCGAGCAGCGCTGGCTGCGCCGCGTCGGCGAGGTCAGCTACGGCATGTACCTCTTCCACCTCTTCGTCGCGCTGCTCGCGCTCGCGCTCTTCGCGCCGGGCCGCTACCCCGACCACTACGTCCCCGCGCAGCTCTTCTTCTGGGCGCTCGTGATCGGCATCACCTACGCGCTCGCCCGCCTGAGCTGGACCGTCTTCGAGTCCCCCCTGCTGCGCCTGAAGCGCCACTTCCCCTACCGCGTCTGAAGCCCGCCGCACCGACGGAACGAAGACTCTTCGGTCGCGCACGCGAGCTCTCGGCAACGTCCGAAGCCGAACAGCCCGTTTCCCGCGTAGCGAGCCAAAGGCGAGCGGCGAGCCCCACGAGGCTCGCGGTCGCGCACGCGAGCTCCGAGCAAAGCTCGAAGCCGAACAGCCCGTTTCCCGCGTAGCGAGCCAACGGCGAGCGGCGAGCCCCACGAGGCTCGCGGTCGCACCAGCAAGACCTCACAAGTGCTCGAAGACCCTCGGCGGCTCCTGGCGATCGTTGCGGCCGTCCACGTAGGTGATGGGGATGCGCGCGAGCTCCTCGTCGGAGACGTCGTCGAGGCATCCGAGGTTCACGCCGTACATCTTTCCGATCGGCGTCTCGTTTCCGACGCCGAAGGCGCGGACGCCGCAGTGCCGGCAGAAGAAGTGGTGATTCCTTCCGGTGTGGAAGCGGTACTGCGTGAGCGCTTCCTCTCCCTGCAGAAGACGGAATCCGTCCGCCGTCGCCACGGCGGGCCAGAATCGGGTGCGCTTGCAGATCGAGCAGTTGCACCGGTAGCTGGGTTGCGTGAGATCGAGGTCGGCCTCGAATCGGACGGCTCCGCAGTGGCAGCCGCCGCGATACGTCTTCCGCATGATCGGATCCTCGCCGGTGGTGGGCGCATCAAGGGATCAGCAGCAGCTTGCCCGTCGTCGCGCGGCCTTCGAGCGCGCGGTGCGCGTCGGCGGCCTGCGCGAGCGGGAAGCGCGCGCCGATGCGGACGCGCAGCCGACCCGCCGCGACGTCGCCGAGCACGGCGCCGGCGCGCGCCTCGAGCTCCTCGCGCGTCGCGACGAAGTGCGCGAGCGACGGCCGCGTCACCACGAGCGAGCCGCCCGCGTTGAGGCGCTGGAGGTCGAACGGCGGCACCGGACCGCTCGCCTGTCCGAACAGCGCGAGCAGTCCGCGCGGCCGCAGCGAGGCGAGGCTGCCGTCGAAGGTGGCGCGGCCGACGCCGTCGTAGACCACGTCGACGCCGCGCCCGCCCGTCGCCTCGCGCGCCGCTGCGGTGAAGTCGGTCTCGTCGTAACGCACGACGGCGTCGGCGCCGGCGTCTCGCACGAGCGCCGCCTTCTCGGCGCTGCCGCAGGTGCCGACCACGTTCAGTCCGGCGTTCTTCGCCATCTGCACGAGCAGCAGGCCGGTGCCGCCCGCCGCCGCGTGCACCAGCGCCCAGCCGCCCGGCTCGGGCGCGCGGATCGCGTGCACCAGGTAGTGCGCGGTCATGCCCTGCAGCATCGCGGCGGCGGCGACGTCGTCGGGGACGTCGTCGGGCACGCGCACCACCGACGCCGCCGGCGCGACGACCGCCTCCGCGTACGAGCCCGGCGCCGACGCCCACGCGACGCGATCGCCGACGGCGAAGCCGTGGTGCGCGCCTTCGCCGAGCGCCTCGATGCGGCCCGCGCCCTCGAGGCCCGCGACGAACGGCACCGGGCGCGGATAGAGCCCCGTGCGGAAGTAGACGTCGATGAAGTTGACGCCCGCGGCGGCGACGCGGATGCGGAGCTGTCCCGGGCCGGGCTCGCCCGGATCGCGCGGCTCGAGCGCGAGCACCTCGGGGCCGCCGATGCGGGAGACGACGATCGCTGCGGGCGTGGTCATGCCGGGCAGGGTAGCCGCGGCGCGCGCGCTCAAGCGCCCGCTGCGATCGACTCGTACAGCGCGGCGACGAGCGATCCGGCGCGCGCGTCGCCCGTCATGCCGAGCTGCATCTGGTTCATCACGTAGCCGAAGCCGATCTCGTGCGCGGGATCGGCGAAGCCGAGCGAGCCGCCGGCGCCGGGATGGCCGAAGGCGCCTTCCGGGCACGCGGGCGAGAGCGTCGGCGGCAGCATGTAGCCGAGGCCGAAGCGCGTCGGCACGAAGATCACCGCGTCGCTGCCGGAGACGTGCTCGCGCGCCGCCTCGGCGATCGCCGCGGGCCCGACGACGCGCACGCCGCCGACCTCGCCGATCGTGGCGGCGTAGAGCTTCGCGAGCGAGCGCGCGTCGCCGATCCCGTTCGACGACGGCAGCTCCGCGGCGCGCAGCGCGCGCGTGTTCCACATCGGCCCGTACTGAAACAGGTTCGAGGGGCCGGCGAGCGCGCGGCCGAGCAGGGTGTCCGGGCCGAGCAGGCGGTCGCGCAGCGCGCGCTCGCGCGGATCGCTCGGCTCGGGCGCCGCGTACAGCGTCGCGACGCGCGGCTCGTGCGCCTCGGGCAGCCCGACCCAGAACGCGAGGCCGAGCGGCGCCGCGATCTCCTCGGCGAGCACGCGCCCGAGCGTGCGGCCGGTCGCGCGGCGCACCACCTCGCCGAGGATCCAGCCGTAGCTGCGCACGTGGTAGCCGTGGCGCGCGCGGGTCGCGGGATCGGGCGCCTGGCGCGCGATCGCGGCGCACACCGCGTGCCAGCCGAGCACCTCGTCGAGCGTGAGCGCGCCTTCCACCGCCGCGAGCCCGGCGCGGTGCGTGAGCACGTCGCGCAGCGTGATGGCCTGCTTGCCGGCCGCGGCGAACTCCGGCCAGTACGCGGCGACGGGCGCGTCGAGCGCGAGCACGCCGCGCTCCGCGAGCCGGTGCACGACGGTGGCGGTCACGCCCTTCGTCGCGGAGAACACGATGCCGAGCGTGTCGCGCCGCCACGGGCGTCCGCTCTCGCGATCCGCGACGCCGCCCCAAAAATCGACGACGCAGCGGCCGCGCCGGTAGACGGCGACCGCCGCGCCGAGCTCGCCGTGCTCCGCGAAGTTGCGCGCGAAGGCGTCGCGGACCGGCTCGAAGCCGCGCGAGGTCGTCCCCTCGATGTGCACGCCGCGGCCCCTCCGCGCGCCAAGAGCTAGCCCAACGCGTCCGGCGCCCACAAGGCGGCGCGAGGAACGCAGTCGAGTGTCATTCCGGACGCCGTGCGCGTTTGTTGCAACGCGTGCAAAAGCGACACGGACCTTCGCCTCGCGGCCCCACGTGCCGCGGCGGCGCGGCACGCCGGTTGCTTTTCAACGGGGCATGGAGGACTCGCAGATGGGCACTGGCAAGACCGACGAGATCAAGGGCCGCGCCAAGGAAGCGGCGGGCGCCGTCACCGACGACGACCGCCTGCGGCGCGAGGGCAAGGTCGATCAGGCCGCCGGCAAGGTGAAGGAGAAGGCCGGCGACGTGGTGGACAAGGTGCGCGAGGCCGTGAACCCGAAGTCGGATCGCGATCGCCCTCGCTAGGGCGCTCGACCGGCTCGGCGACCCGGCCGCTCGAGCGGCGCGCCCGCGCGGGCGGCCGGGTCTTCCCTCACCCCAGCCCCGGGGCTCATTACAAGCAGTCTTGACTGTTTCTTTTTTGCCGCCTAGGCTGCGCGCCTGATGTCGCAACCCTCCCTCGCGACTCCCCGGGCGCGGCGCACCCAGGAGGAGCGCAGCGCCGAGACGCGCACGCGCCTGCTCGACGCGACGATCGAGTCGCTGATCGAGGTCGGCTACGCCTCGACGACGACGACCGCCGTGTGCGAGCGCGCCGGCGTCTCGCGCGGCGCGCAGGTGCACCACTTCCCGCGCAAGCAGGACCTCGTCGTCGCGGCGGTCGCGCACCTCGCCGCCCAGCACGTGCCCGTGCTGCGCGAGCGCGCGGCGGCGCTGCCGCCCGCCGCGAGCGGCGACACTCTCCAGCCCGCTGGATTCGACAGGCTCGGTGCGGTGATCGAGCTCGTCGCCGAGACCTTCGGCGGGCCGCTCTTCACCGCGGCGCTCGAGCTGTGGATCGCGGCGCGCACCGACGCCGAGCTGCACCGCGCGCTGGTTCCGTTCGAGCGCGGCGCGGGCCGCGGGCTCGTGCAGCTCTGGCGCGAGATCGCCGGCGACCTCGCCGCGCACCCGCGCTTCGACGCGGTGCTCGAGCTCACCATGCACCTGGCGCGCGGCATGGCGCTGCAGAAGATCCTGCGCGACGACGACGGAGCGCGGCGACGCGCGATCGACGTCTGGCGCACGCTGGCGGAGCACGCGCTCTCGGACGCCGGAGGAAGGCAAGCATGAGGCCGCTGCGCGCGTTCGCGTGCGTCGTCGCGCTCGCGGCCGCTGCGCCGCAGGCGCGCGCGGCGACCCCGTGCGACGACGGCCTCGCGCTCGCCGACACCGACGCCCTGCACGGCGCGGCCGCGATCGAGCTGTGCGACGTCTCGAACGGCGAGTCGGCGGGCGTCGCCGCCGCGGCGTATCGCGCGGGCGACCTCGCGACCCCGCTCGACCAGGTCACGAACGGGCTCATCGGCGTCGGCGTGTTCGACGGCTTCGGCACGAACGTCGCGCCGCGCCGCGGCGCGCGGATGCTCGCGCTCGCGACCGGCACGGCGCGCGCACCGGGCGACCCGGGCTACGCCTCCAACTTCTCCAAGGGCTACACGTCGACGCCTCCGCCCGGCTTCCCGGCCGACGTGCCCGGCTGCCCCACGGCGTCGAACCTCTACGACGCGGCCGCGCTCGTGCTCGAGCTGGTCGCGCCGGACTGGGCGCAGTCGTTCTCGTTCGACTTCCGGTACTACAGCCGCGACTACCCGGAGTGGGTCTGCACGAGCTACGAGGATCAGTTCGTCGTGCTGACCGTCCCGCCGCGCGACGGATCGATCGGCGGCAACGTCGTGTTCGACGCGGCGGCGCAGCCGATGACCGTGAACGCCGCGTTCATGACGGTCTGCGAAGGCTGCCCGGACGGCTACGCGGACCTCGTCGGCACCGGCTTCGAGAGCGAAGGCGCGACGCCGTGGCTGCGCACGCAGGTGCCGGTCGCGCCGGGCGAAGCGTTCTCGCTGCGCTTCGCCGTGTGGGACGTCGGCGATGCCGTCAACGACACGACGGTGCTGCTCGACGACTTCCGCTGGTCCTCCGCGCCCGTCGCCGGTCCCGTGACGCTGGTCGCGCCGGAGCCCGGATCGCTGCGGATCGGCGGCGCGTCGCTCGCGGCGCTCGCGACGCTCGCGCTGCGGCGCACTCGTTGCTCCGCTCGCGCACGCACACTTCACCCCCAAGGAGAATCGATCCGATGAGTCGCAAGGTCTACGTGGTCGGCGTCGGCATGACGAAGTTCGAGAAGCCCGGCAGCAAGCAGTGGGACTACCCGGACATGGCGCGCGAGGCCGGCCAGAAGGCGCTCGCGGACGCGAAGATCCCCTACGACGCGGTCGAGCAGGTGGCGGTCGGCTACTGCTACGGCGACTCGACCGCCGGCGAGCGCGCCGTCTACGAGATCGGCCTCTCGGGCGTGCCGATCTACAACGTCAACAACAACTGCTCGACCGGCTCGACGGCGCTGTTCATGGCCAAGCAGCTCGTCGAGGGCGGGCTCGTCGACTGCGCCATGGCGCTCGGCTTCGAGAAGATGGAGAAGGGCTCGCTCGGCATCAAATACACCGATCGCACGGTGCCGATGGACAAGCACATGAAGGCGATGGTCGAGAAGCGCGGCTTCGCCAAGGCGCCGGCCGCGCCGCAGATGTTCGGCAACGCCGGCCGCGAGCACATGGAGAAGTACGGCACCAAGCCCGAGGTGTTCGCGAAGATCGGCTGGAAGAACCACAAGCACTCGGTGAACAACCCGTACTCGCAGTTCCAGGACGAGTACTCGCTCGAGGACATCCTGAACGCGCCGATGGTCTACGAGCCGCTGACCAAGCTGCAGTGCTGCCCGACCTCCGACGGCTCCGGCGCCGCGATCCTCGCGAGCGAGGACTTCGTGAAGAAGCACGGCCTCCAGAAGCAGGCGATCGAGATCGCCGGCATGGCGATGGCGACCGACACGCCGAGCAGCTTCAACGAGAAGAGCGACATCAAGCTGGTCGGCTTCGACATGTCGCAGGCGGCCGCGCGCAAGGCGTACCAGCAGTCGGGCCTCGGCCCGGAGGACGCGCAGGTGGTCGAGCTGCACGATTGCTTCAGCGCGAACGAGCTGATCACCTACGAAGCGCTGGGCCTGTGCCCGGTCGGCAAGGCCGGCGACCTCGTGAACGAGGGCGCTACCACCTACGGCGGCAAGTGGGTCGTGAATCCGTCGGGCGGCCTCATCAGCAAGGGTCACCCGCTCGGCGCGACCGGCCTCGCGCAGTGCGCGGAGCTCAACTGGCAGCTGCGCGGCATGGCCGACAAGCGCCAGGTCGCGGGCGCGAAGGTCGCGATCCAGCACAACATCGGCCTCGGCGGCGCGGCGGTCGTCGCGGTGTACAGGAAGCCGGCGGCCTGATCGGCACACGGTGTAGAGCGCCCAGCCGGCGCGCATGAAGGAGAAGGCCCGGGGGCGCGAGTCCCCGGGCCTTCGTCGTCGGGGACGCCTCTCCGAGACCTGTGTACGCGCGATGACGCATGTTCCGTGCGACAGTGGGTGCTCTCGCTGCGCTACCCACGATCGATCTACTCACCGGAATCGCCGACGACCTACGAACCAGCTAGAACCCCTCGCCTCGGGCACCATTCCACCGAGAATCCATAAGACGAAGTGATCCGATGCTAAGCGCTGGGAACCTCGGTCGTCTTGTCGCGCATTGCGAGGCGTGTCTCGGTCGTCGACTTGCAGAGATAAGGCGCCGGCTCGCCGCGCCCGAATGGCTCGGCGCACTGTGGGAGCTGCTCCTGATCGACGCAGCGTGCGCGGTAGCACCGATCGAATACGAGAGCCGTTCTGGAGGAGGAAGGCCCGACCTGCTGGTCAAGCCAGCGGTGGGCGATCCCTTTTGGATTGAGGCGACGTATCGCACGGTTGGCCACGACCCCGAGGAGATCGAAAAGACCTCCCTCTATCGCAGCCTCGATGCGAAGCGGGCGCAGATTGCGAAGTGGGAACTCGACAAGCCCTGCGTGCTTTGCATCGGGGGCGCGGCAGACGCAGGCTTCTCGGCACATCGCCAGCCGATGAGCGCAGAACAATCGGCTTGGGCGTTCTTCGAAGACGAAGGCGGGGAATTCATCTCTGCGGTCGTCGCCGCACCGATTGAGATCGAGCCGGAGATGTTCACGGGGTTGAAGCGAAAGGCGAAGCCTCGACTCATCGAGAATGGGCATGCCGCGCACAGACTTGGCAACTCGGAGCGCGAGACACTGCTCCGACTCGATTTCAACCGCTGGCCCTACTCGCTCATTTCGCAGCGTGATGTCGATGAGCGGAGTCAAGCTCTCGCGTGGGCCGATGAGCGGCCAGGTTATCGCGTCGAGCACCGCGACCGGTTCGACGGGGGCTGCTGGGAGTTTCAGCAGGGCTTCGACCTGTTGCGAATAGTGCCTCGCGACGGACTTGTATTGCTGCTGCGACGAAGCGAGATCGTCGGCGAGTACCCGTCGCCGGAGCAAGCAGCCACGATGGCCGCCTCTCTGTTTTCGATGGGTCCGCCGCTGGTGTTCATCTATGAGCGCGCCCGCCGTGAACGACGCGAATTGTACGCTCCGGTTTCGATAGAGCAGAACCGAGCCATCGTTTCATCTGATCTTCGCGCCTGGCGCTGGCGGCCTGGACGATCTGCTTAGTCCCCGCATCGCCGTACTCCTCGGCGTCGCGCGCTCGCGCGCGCCGCGCGGCGGCGCAGGTGAGAATCCAGCCGCGAGGTGACACCAGCGCCCGCCGCTGACGTTCCGATCCTCCGCACCTAGTCTCCGCAGCGTGGGGGTGCGTCTGTTCGACGAAAAGTTCGGCGCGGAGCGGCTGCGCGAGCTTCCGCGCGGGCCGGGCGTCTATCTGTTCCGCGACGCCCAGGGGCGCGTGCTCTATGCCGGCAAGGCGAAGGATCTCCGGCGGCGGCTGGCCGGCTACCGCAATGCGTCGCGCCGCAAGGCGCACCGCAAGATGCGGGCGCTGGTGCGCGAGGCGGCGTCGCTCGAAGTGCGGCCGCGCGAGAGCGAGAGAGAGGCGCTGCTGCTCGAGAACGAGCTGATCCGGACGCTGCGGCCGCCCTTCAACGTCGACGGCGCCTTCGCGTTCCTCTACCCGGCGCTCGGTGTCGGCGACGCCGATGGGTGCGTTCTGCTCGCGTTCACGTCGACGCCCGAGGCGTGGAGCCACCTCGCGTTGCGCTGGTACGGCTGCTTCCGCTCGCGCGTTCGGGCGCGCGCGGCCTTCGACGCGCTCGTCGCGCTGTTCGGCCGCGTGGGGCACCGCGAGCCGCTGTCGCGGCTGCCGGCCGTGCCGCTCCGGCGCGGCGCGCGGCTCGAGGCCTTCCGCCGGCTGCCGCCGGAGCTGGCCGCGGCTGCGGACGCGTTCCTCGCCGGCGAGTCGGCGGATCTCACGGCGCGGCTCTTCGAGCGCCTGCTCGAGAGCGCGAGCGCGCGCCGCGAGGCCGCGGCGGTCGAGCAGCAGCTGCGCACGCTCGACGACTTCGCTCGCAGAGACGTCGCCGCGCTGCACCGCGCGCTGCAGAAGACGGGGCGTTCCGGCTGGGTGCCCGGCGCGGAACGCGACGCCCTCTTCATCGCAGAGCGCCACGCGGAGTAACGCCCCGAGGAGTCGCCTTTGTCCGTTCCGGCCGACGTCGACATTCGCCAACTCACCGCGGACGACGTCGCGTCGCTGCAGGCGTTGTCGACGACCTTCGGTGAAGCCTTCGACGATCCGGACACCTACGGCGGCAAGCCGCCCGGCGCGGACTACCTCCGGCGATTGCTCGGGAGCGAGTCCTTCATCGCGCTCGTCGCGACGAAGAACGGCGCGGTCGTAGGCGGCATCGCGGCCTATGAGCTGAAGAAGTTCGAGCAGCGGCGCAGCGAGATCTACCTCTACGATCTGGCGGTCGCGTCGGCGCACCGGCGAGAGGGCATCGCGACGGCGTTGATCCGGGAGCTCGCGAAGATCGCCGCCACCCGCGGAGCGCATGTGATCTTCGTGCAGGCGGACGCAGGCGACGAGCCGGCCATCGCGCTGTACACGAAGCTTGGAGCGCGCGAAGAAGTGCTGCACTTCGACATACCGGTCGAAGCTGGCGATGGCGAAGGCTGACGAGCGGAGGGAGTCCCGCTCGTTCGCTACGCCGTCGTGCGTCGCACCGACTCCTTGATGCGCTGGATGTGACCGCGACCGAGCGCTTTCACCTCGCAGCCCAGCTCGAAGTAGCGGCGGATTTGGTCGTCCGAGAGGATCCCGAAGCAGTCGATCACGGCGAGCGGTGCGCCCGCCGCGCGGACGACCTCGTCCGGGTCGAGCGCGAGATACGGCGCATGGCGCACGGCGAGGACGACGGCTTCCGCGCCGTCGAGCGCGCGCGGCAGGTCCTTCTCGATGCGCAGCTGCGCGAGGTCGTCCTGGTTGCGGAAGAAACGCGACCACGAGTGGCCCGGCGCCGGATAGACGTCCTGGCTCTCGATCTCGTACCAATGGTCGACGTAGGGATCGTGCACGCGCAGCTCGGCGCCCATCTCGGTGAGCTTGCGCACGACGAGCTCGGAGCCGCTGTAGCGCGTGTCGCCGACGTCCTCGCGGTAGCTCGCGCCGCACAGCAGGACGCGCGCGCCGGCGATGTAGCGGCCCATGTTGCGCAGCGCGTCGCGGACCAGCTCGGCGGCGTGCAGGGCGCGCGTGTCGTTGATGTCGATCGCGCGCGTCGTGATCTTGAAGATGTCGTCCTCGAAGCCGAGGATGTGCTTGTACGCCCAGTAGCCGAGGCCGCCGTCCTTCGGCAGGCAGTAGCCGCCGATGCCGGGCCCCGGAAAGATGATGTTGCTGTGCGTGGGCCGCATCTTGATCGCCCGGATCACCTTCACCAGATCGATTCCGTTGCGCTCGGCGAAGAGGCTCCACTCGTCGAGGAAGGCGAGGATCGTCGCGCGGTAGGAGTTCTCGACGATCTTCGTGGTCTCGGACTCGATCGGGCGGTCCATCACGGTGAGCGGATAGTCGCGCGTGTTCAGGACCTCGCTCAGGAACTTCACCACCCGCTCGCGCGCCTCCGGATTGCAGCCGGAGCAGACGCGCCAGAAGTCGCGGATCGACGACACGTAGTCGCGACCGGGCATGACGCGCTCGAAGCTGTGCGCGAGCAGCGGCGCCGACTGGATGCCGCGCTTCTCGAAGGCCTTCTTCAGGATCGGGTACGCGACGAACTCGGTCGTGCCGGGCGCCACCGTGGTCTCGATCAGCACCAGGCAGTCCGGCGCGATCTTCTCGCCGATCGTGCGCATGGTGGCCTCGAGGGCGGCCATGTCGGCCTCGCCGGTGCGGAGGTTGCCGAGATCCTGCTTGGTGTAGTCGCACTGCACGTCCACCACCACGCAGTCGGCGAGCGCGAGGCAGTCGCTCGCGTAGGTGGCGACCAGCGTCTTCTTCTCGAGCACGCAGCGCGCGATCATCGGATCGACGTTCGGGTCCTCGGCCTTCACGGGAGACTCGCCGCGCGAGAGCAGCGGGATCTTCCAGTAGCTGCGCGAGCTCGGGCGCTGGCAGCCGATCACGAACTTGCCCGGCTCGCCGGTCACCGGGTCGACCGAGTCGGCGACGATCGCCGCCATCACGGCGCCGACGAACCCAACGCCCATCACCGCCACGATCTCGCGCCCCTCGGCGCGGGCCTCCTTCACGAGCGCTTCGATGCGAGCGTACTCTCGCGCGTAGTCTTCCTTCTCGGGCAGCTCGAACGACTCGCCGGCCGGGCTCACGGAGGTCTGCGACATGGTGGGGGGCTCCATCGGAGGTCTCTGCATCCTATCAGCGACGCCCTCTCGAGGGACCTGAAAGCAGCGCGATCGCCGGGCTCGGACGCGCGACGCCGCCGCGTGGCTTCGCCGGCCACGATTGCGCCGTGCGCGCCAACGACTCGACGAAGCGTGTCCGCCGCGGGAGGCGAGCGGATGAGCGCTTCGCATCCGGATCTCGCGAATCTCCCGGGCGCCGATCTCGTCCTGCGCGGTCTCGACGACCTCGCCTACGCGCGCCCGACGCCCGAGGCGGCGCTCGTCGAGATCGCGCGGACGCGACTCGGCGCGCTCGGCCTCGCGGTGCAGCCCGATCCCTCGCCCTCGCCCTCGCCCGCGAGCGACGCCGAGCTGCGTCTCTACGACCGTCTCGCGCAGCGCCACCCCGGCCGCGACCCGCACCTCCTCTACGGCGCGTGGCTCGATCAGCTCGTGAGCTTTCTCGCTTCGCTCACGGAGCGTCGCGAGCGGCTGGTGAGCGCGCCGCGCGCCGGACGAGCCACGCGCGAAGCGCAGTGACGAACGCGGTGGGCGCGGCGCGGATCGCGCGCAGCAGGCCGAGCCCGATCGCGAGCAGCAACGCGCTCGCCGGTTCGGGAACGGGCACGACGGCGAGCTCCTCGATGACGAGCTGACCGGGCAGATTCGTGGTGGTCCTCGCATCGGGATCCCAGCGCACGAGCCCGACGGGCGCGGGGCATGCGGGCGGATGGGGGGGCGGCCGCCTGCAGCCGAAGACCACGTCGCCGTCGAGATCGACCGCCATGGGCAGGATTCCGTCGCCTGCCTCGAACAGGGGGTCCGCGATCTCTCTGAGGGTGCCCCTTCCCTCGCCCGAGTAGCCGTCGATCCAGAAGATCGACTCGTAGACCGCCCCGCTTGCCGGGTCGGCCTCGACGTCCGAGAGCACCAGGGAGTCGCTCCTGCCGAACTCGTCGTCGAAGTACGAGTAGCTGTGGAGGAGCGAGGCGTCGCCGGACAGCAGATCGACCACGAAGAAATCTCTGAAGAGCGGTTGAATCGAAGAGCGCTCGTCGCGGTGTCGCACCGCGAGTGCGCGGCCATCGGGAAGCGCCGCGACGAAGCCCAGCCAATTCCAAAACTCCGATCGGGGCAGCGGCACGCTCGTCTGCATGCCCGTGTCCGGATCGATCGACAGCAGCGCGGAAGAGGTCGCGACGAGCAGCCGTCCGGCGGAATCGACGTCCAGCTTGGCATCCACGAGTCCCGCGAACGATGCGATCGGTCTGGTCGCGCCGCCGTCCGGGTCCACCTCCACGATGTCGGCGCCGAACGGCGTGCTCAGCACGAAGATGCGATGCTGCGCATCGACGACCACGTCGCGTGCGAATGGCACCGACGCGATCGGCTCGCTGGCGCCCGTGACAGGGTCGACGCGCAGGACGTTTCCGCCAGCGACCGCCACGATGTCGCCGGCGGCGAGCGTCAGCGCTTCGGCGGCCGGGCCGCACAACGCAGCAGCCAGCACGGCGCGGCGCACCGCGCGCCCGCACCCTCGCGATCGGTGTGACCGGCGCATGGGCATTCTCCGGGTCCCATCCTGGATGTGGTCCGCGTGCGGCGTTGCGTGGCTCGCGCTGCGCGTCGCCGTGCGGTGCATGCTTCCGGGCCGTCGTTCTCGCGGCGCCGTTCGTTCCCTAGCTTGCGGGCATGCAGTCCACCGACTTCCGGCGCGCGGCCTGGCTCGCGATCGCGCTCGTGATCGTCCCGCCGCATCCGGTTCGCGTGGCGCGCGCCACGGACGCGCCCGGCGCGGCGGCGTGGACGTCCCTCGGCGCCGGAGTCGAGCATCTCGCGATCGCGCACGGCGCGATCGACGGACACGCGTTCCGCTTCCGGCCTACCGACGTCGCGCTGCGGATCGTTCCCGCCAGCGCCGGCCTCGCGCCGGTCGCGTCGCTCGCGCCCGCCGGCGACGTGATCGCGACGAACGCGAGCTTCTTCGACACGGACGGCCGCGCGATGGGGGTCGCGTTCGACCGCGGCCGCTCGGTCGGCGGCGCGCGGCTCGCGCGCTGGGCCGCCTTCGTCGTGGACGGCGGACGCGCGCGCATCGTCGCCGGCGCGCGGCTCGAGAGCGGCGCGCACGACTTCGCGGTCCAGGGCATGCCGCGGCTCGTGGTGGGCGGCGAGGTGCCGGCGCTGAAGCCGCAGCGCGCGCGGCGTACCGCGGTGTGCGTGGCCGGCGACGCGGTGGTGCTGCTCGCGACGCGTTCGCGTGTCGAGGGCGCCGAGCTCGCGCGCTGGCTCGCGGCGCCGGCGCGCGACGGCGGGCTCGGCTGCGACGAGGCGTTGAACCTCGACGGCGGATCCTCGACGCAGCTCACCGTGCGCTGGAACGGCTTCGACGCCGCGATCGAAGGTCTCTCCGGCGTTCCGAACGCGCTCGTCGTGATGCCGAAGCCGCGCTGAGCCGCGCGCGGCGCCCGCGGTTGCAACGGAGTCCGGCCTCGCGCAGGCTCGTCGGCTCACCGAGGAGGATTCCATGCCCGCTCTCCGCACCCGACTCGCGCTCTCCGCCTGCGCGCTGCTCGCCAGCGCAACTCTCGCCAGCGCCGCCGACGCGCCGCCCGCGGAGGTGGTCGCGAAGCTGCGCGAAGCGATCGCCTCGCCGCAGCGCTCGGCCGAGGACCGCGCGCGCGACGCGCACCGCCATCCCGAGGAGACGCTGCTCTTCTTCGGCGTGCGTCCCGACCAGCGCGTGCTCGAGCTGTGGCCGGGCGGCGGCTGGTACACCGACATCCTCGCGCCGCTCCTCGCGGGCGGCGGCGGCAAGCTCACCATCACCAACTTCGATCCGAACGGGCCGCCGGACGCGCCGACCACGAAGTACGCGCGCGAGCTCGCGGACAAGCTCGCCGCCGATCCCGCGCGCTTCGGCGCGGTCGAGGTGGTGACGGTCGCGCCGCCCGAGCGCATCGCGCTCGGCGCCGACGCCTCGTACGACCTCGTGCTCACCTTCCGCAACAACCACGGCTGGATCAACGGCGGCTACCACGACCGCATCTACCAGGAGGCGTTTCGCGTGCTGAAGCCGGGCGGCGTGCTCGGCGTCGTCCAGCACCGCGCGCCGGAAGGCGCCGATCCGGTCGCGTCCGCCAAGAAGGGCTACGTGCCGGAAGCGTTCGTGATCGACGCGGCGAAGCGCGCCGGCTTCGAGCTGGCGGGCCGCTCCGAGGTCAACGCGAACCCGCGCGACACCAAGGACTACCCCGAAGGCGTCTGGACGCTGCCGCCGAACTACCGCATGGGCGACGTGGACCGCGCGAAGTACACCACCATCGGCGAGAGCGATCGCATGACGCTGCGCTTCGTGAAGCCGGCGGCGCGCTGAGCGCTGCGCCGCAGGAGCCGCCTGCGTTTGCACTTTTCACACTGACACGGCGCCGCAGCCGCACTCCACTCCTCTGATGCGGGCAGCTCCTTGCCCGCATCCGCAGTTCCAACCGGAATCATGCGAAGCGAGGAGGAAGTGATGAGAGCACGATTGCTCCGCACGCTCGGCGCGGCCGCCGCAGCGTGCGCATTGCTCGCGCCCGACGTCGGGCGGGCCGTTCCGATCCAGTTCGCGGCGACCGGCGCCGCGGCCGCGGACATCCAGTCCGGAGTGGACTCGTTCGTCTCCGCCGTCGGCGATCCCGTCAACGGCAACGATCCGGGTCCGCTGCCGGGCGGTCGCCGCCGCATCGACTGGGACGGCGGCGGCGCCACGGATCCGTCCGTGGTGGGCACGCCGTTCACCGGCTTCGAGAACATCCGTGGCGCCACCATGACGACGCCCGGCACGGGCTTCATCCAGGGCGACCCGGCCGCGCTCGCCGCGCAGTTCGCCAATCCCGATCTCGCCGACGACTTCGCGGCGTTCAGCCCGTTGCGGCTGTTCGTGCCGATCGACAGCAACGTGACCGACGTGACGTTCTCCATCCCGGGAACGGCGGGCGCGACGGCGGCGACGGTGTCGGCGTTCGGCGTCGTGTTCTCGGACGTGGACGTCGCCGGCAGCACGACGATGCAGTTCTTCACCACGGGCGACGTGCCGCTCGGCGATCCGTTCGAGGTGCCCGCGACTGCGGGCGACGCGACCTTCTCGTTCCTCGGCGTGCTCTTCGACGCGGGCGAGACGATCACGCGCGTGCGGATCACGACCGGCAATGCGGCGCTCGGTCCCGCCGACGTGCCGGGCGAGATCGACGTCGTGGCGATGGACGACTTCATCTACGCCGAGCCCGTGCCCGAGCCGGGCACGCTTCTGCTGCTCGCCGTGGGCCTCGCGGGGCTCGTGGCCGGCGGTCGCCCGCGCGCTTAGCCGCGAACGAAGAGACCGGGGGGCCTCTTCGTTCTTCCCGGCGGCGCAGCGGATGCGCGCCGCACCGCGCGCTCCCTATGCTGCACCGCCATGCAGCGGACCGCCGACCTCCACGTCGCGAGCAATCGCGTGCTGCCCGCGCCGGCGGAGCTGCTGCGCGAGCTGCCCGCGAGCGACGCGCAGAGCGAGCTCGTCGCGCGCGCGCGGCGCGAGATCCGCGAGGTGCTGTTCGGCGCCGACCGCCGGCTGCTCCTGATCGTCGGCCCGTGCTCGATCCACGACGTCGACGCCGGCCGCGAGTACGCGCAGCGGCTCGCGGCGCTCGCGCGCGGCGTCGCCGGTCGCATCCTCGTCGCGATGCGCGTCTACTTCGAGAAGCCGCGCACGACGATCGGTTGGAAGGGTCTCGTGATGGACCCGCACCTCGACGGCTCGGCGGACATCCCCGCCGGCCTGCGGCTCGCGCGCGCGCTGCTGCGCGACGTGCTGGACCTGGGCCTGCCGACCGCGACCGAGCTGCTCGATCCGATCACGCCGCAGTATCTGGCCGACCTCGTCTGCTGGTCCGCGATCGGCGCGCGCACCACCGAGTCGCAGACGCACCGGCAGATGGCGTCGGGGCTCTCGATGCCGATCGGCTTCAAGAACGGCACGGACGGCTCGGTCACGGCGGCGATCCACGCGATCCAGGCCGCGCGCCAGCCGCAGACGTTCTTGGGCGTCAGCACCGACGGCCGCGCCTCCGCGGTCACGACGACGGGCAATCCCGACTGCCACGTCGTGCTGCGCGGCGGCCGCAGCGGACCGAACTACGGCGCGGAGCACGTCGCCGCCGCGGCGCGCGCGCTCGCGGACGCGGGCCTCGCGCCCGCGGTGGTCGTCGACTGCAGCCACGACAACAGCGGCAAGCAGCCCGAGCGCCAGTGCGACGTGCTGCGCGACGTCGTCGCGCAGGTCGCCGCGGGCGGGCGCGCGCTCGTCGGCGCGATGCTCGAGAGCAACCTCGAGCCCGGCAGCCAGCCGTTTCCCGCGCCGCCCGCGTCGCTGCGCCGCGGCGTCTCGATCACCGACGCCTGCCTCGGCTGGGCGGACACGGAGCGCGCGGTCCGCGAGACGCACGCGCGGCTCGCGCGCTGAGCGCGCCCTCGCCGGGCCGCAGCGGCTTCGCGCTCGCGGCGCTCGTCGGCTCGGGCGCGGTGCAGGCCGCGATCGCGGCGCCGCTCTCGTGGCTCGCGCTGCACCCGGTCGCTTGGGTGCCGGCGCTCTGGGTGATCGCGCAGCGCAGCGGGCGGCGCGCCTTCTTCGCGGGCTGGCTGGTCGGCGCGGCCGCGAACGCCGCGATCTTCGCCTGGCTCGTGCACGCCGTCGCGACCTTCACGCAGCTCGGCACGCTCGCGGGCATCGCGGCGCTCGCGCTCTACGCGGCGCTGCACGGGCTCTACGCCGGCGTCTTCGCGTGGGGCTTCGCGCCGGTGCGCCGCGCGGCGGGCGCGGCGTGGCCGCTCGCGGTCGCGGTCTGGTTCACGGCGTGCGAGTTCCTCGCGCCGCAGCTCTTCCCGTACGCCCAGGGCGTCGCGTGGGTGGCCGAGCCGCGCGTGTTCCTCGCGGCGGCGACGACCGGCGTCGCCGGCATCACGCTGCTCGTGGTCTTCGCGAACGCGGTCGTGCTGCAGGCGATCGAGGCGTGGCGCGGGCGGAGTGGCGGCCGCGCGCTCGCCGCCAACGCGGCGGCGCTCGCTGCGTGCGTCGCGCTCGCGCTCGGGCTCGCGCAGCGGCAGGAGGCGCGCGTCGCGGCCGCCGAGGCCGCAGCGACGCCGATCCGTGTCGCGCTGAT
>QEVM01000022.1 GCA_003576805.1 Pseudomonadota bacterium
GGCTCGCGGCGGGCGAGGCGCTGCTCGCGCGCGGCGACGCCGCGGGCGCGCGCGAGCACCTCGAGACCGCGCTCGCGCTCGCCGACCTCGACGCCGCGACCGGCGTGCGCGCGGCGGAGCGGCTGCGCGCGGCGTATCCGGATTGGCGCGCGCGCCGCGTCGTGTGGGTGCACGCGCTCGCCGACGAGATGCTGCGCGCGGACCCGGCCTGGCGCTTCCAGCTCCGGCTCTCGTGGATGGCGCTCTCGCAGGCGCTCGACCCGCTGCTCGGCGTGCGCTTCGCGCTCGCGAGCGCCGCGCCGTTCCGCTCCGCGGGCGCGGGCTTCGATCTGCCTCCGATCACCCGCGCCGCGCTCGCGCAGGCGGGCCGCCTGCCCGCGGACGGCGTCGTGTTCGTCGCGACGGGCCGTCCGGTGCCGCGCGTGCAGGGGAGCTGGAAACGCGGCGAAGCGGAGCTGCTCGGCCGCGTCCTCGCGGTGCGGCTCGCGCGCGGCGAGGTGACGAGCCGCGTGCTCGCGCACGAGGTGGTGCACCTCTTCGGCGGCGTGCACGTGAATCCCGACGTGGACTCGCTGATGAACCCGTCCGGCGAGTCGCGCGTGCTCGATCCCTGGAACGCGGCGATCCTGCGCGCGACGCGCGGCCGCGGCTTCGGCCCCGGCGGCATCGAGGCGAACGTGCTCTCGCGCATCGACCTCGACGCGACGCTCGCGGCCTATCGCGGCGCGCTGCGCGCGAACTTCGCGCTGCGCAACGCCGGCGTCGCGGAGGCGCTCGCCGGACCCGGCGGCTCGCTGCGCGCCGGCGCGGCGGACGTGCGCAGCGCGACGGCGCTCGACGAGCATCTCGGCGACGTCGCGAGCTTCGTCGCGCAGCTCCTGCTGCACGACGGCCAGCGCGCCGGCGCCGCGCTGATGTGGGACGCGGCGGGCCGCCTCTACGGGCCCGCGGACGCGCGCGGGCGGCGCGCGCTGCGCAACGCGCAGGCGCTCGCCGGGCGCGGCGGCTCCTGACTATGCTCGGGCCCATGCGCCGACCCGCCGCCGCTCTCGCGTTCTCGTGGCTGCTGCTTCTGCTCTGCGCCGCGCCGGCGTTTCCCGACCGCGACACCGGCGTGCTCGCGCCGCTGCTCGAGGTGCAGGTGCTCGACCGCGAGCTCGTCGCGATCGACGCCGAAGGCGGCGGCCAGCGCACCGAGCGGCTCGAACGCGGCGAGCGCGTGCTCTACACGCGCTCGCAGGGCCGCGTCGGCGTGGCCGTGACGGACCGGCGGCTGCTGGCCGTCGGCACCCGCTCGGGCGCGTGGCAGCAGGCGCGCTACCGCAAGGACGAGGCGCCGCCCGCCGACGTCGAGCTCGGCGACCGCGTCGCGCTGGTGCTGATGGCCACGCGTGCGGTCGGCTTCGACGGGGGCAGCCGCAACCTGGTCGAGTCGACGCTCGGGCCGCGCGAGTCCGTGCTCGACACCGCGGTGGGTCAGAACGTGGCGCTCGTGGTCACCGATCGCCGCGCGCTCGGGCTCTCGTCCGATCGCGGCGGCTTCTTCGAGGTGCGGCTGCGCTCTGGCGAGAAGATCGAGTCGGTCACGGCGCTCGCCAACCACGGGACGCTGCAGACGTCGCAGCGCCTGCTCACCTTCCGCGGCGCGACCGCGTCGTGGGAGGAGCGCCGCCGCACGCTGCGCTGACGCCGTCGCGCGTCGGGCATGACGAATCGCCATCGCGCCGCCGCGCGGTGATCGCGATCACCAACGGGCCGCCCCACCCTTCCGACACGGGCGTGGGGGGACCGTCCGATGCCGATTTCCTGCCGACGTCTGGCCGCTCTCGCGCTGCTCGGCTGGCTCGCCTGCGCGGGCGCCGCCGCCGCGGCGCCCCAGCACACGCTGGCGTGGTTCAGCGGCTTCGAGAGCGGCTTCCCGGGCGGCGAATGGTTCCCGTGGGACAACGGCTCCTTCTCGCCGAACGGGGCGATGCTGCCCGGGCGCGTCTCGGCGTGGACGATCGTGCCGAGCTCGAGCGGCGAGCCCGTCTTCAGCGGCGATCACGCCTACCGGGGCTGGATCGTCGCGCCCGCCGGCTCGAGCCACCGCGCGTATCCCGGCATCTCGTCCGACGACCCGAACAACATCGACGAGCCGATCGCGTCGCCGCTCGTCAACTCGTTCATGGTCTGGCTCGACGCCGACTTCGACGCGATGTCGCCCTCCGACTGGGTCCACCTCGGGACCTGGGGCAACAACGTCGACTGGATCGTGCACACGATGAGCGTGCGCGACGGCAAGCTGGAGATGGCGCACCTCTCGCCCTTCGCGGGCGAGTACATCGGCCCGCAGCCGCGGCCGGACTTCCCGCTGCGCCGCTGGGTCCGCATCACGGTGTACATCGAGTACAACGGCTCGGTCGGCTTCGTGCAGGCGTGGCAGGACGGCGTGCCGATGCTGCGCGGCGCGTGGACGCAGCGGCCCGGCACCGCGCTGCTGCGCGCGCACTGGGGCATGTACGCGAACGGCGCCGTGTCCGAGGCCGTCCAGTACAACGACGACATCGCGATCTGGACGCTCGACGAGCCGCTCACCGACCTCGTCTCCGAGCCGCTGCCGACGACGGTGCCGGAGCCGGCCGCCGCGGCCGCGGCGCTCGCCGCGCTCGGCGCGCTCGCGGCGGTGCGCGCGCGCAGCCGCGCCTAGCTACGCGTTCGTCTGGTCCGGGGCCTCGCCCCGGCCGTGCGGCCGCTCCAGGTCGAGCTCGGGTCCGAGCGGCACGATCCCGGTCGGATTGATGGTCCGGTGGCTCTCGTAGTAGTGGCGCTTGATGTGTTCGAAGTCGACCGTCGAGGCGACGCCCGGAACCTGGTAGAGCTCGCGCAGGTAGCCCGACAGATTCGGGAAGTCCGCGATGCGCCGGCGATTGCACTTGAAGTGGCCGAAGTAGACCGCATCGAATCGGACCAGCGTCGTGAAGAGGCGCCAGTCCGCCTCGGTGATGCGCGCGCCGACGAGGTAGCGCTGCGCGCCGAGCCGGCGCTCCAGATCTTCGAGCGCCGCGAACAGCTCCTCGAAGGCTTCGGCGTAGGCGTCCTGCGTCGTCGCGAAGCCACAGCGGTAGACGCCGTTGTTGACGCGCGGGTAGACGAAGGCGTTGACCGCGTCGATCTCCTCGCGCAGCGCCTCGGGATGGAAGTCCAGGGAGGCGTCGCCGCACGCGTCGAACTCGCGGCCGAGCATGCGGATGATCTCGGAGGACTCGTTGTTGACGATCGTCTGTCGCTCGCGGTCCCAGAGGACCGGGATCGTGACGCGGCCGGTGTAGCCCGGATCCGCTTTGGTGTAGACCTCGTGCAGGACGCGCGCGCCGTTCACCGTGTCCGGGACGCAGCCCGCCGTGCCGTCCGGATTCTCGAACGACCAGCCCTCGGCGCCCATGTAGGGGTGAACGACGGAGACGGAGATCGCGTCTTCCAGGCGCTTGAGCTTGCGGAAGATCAGCGTGCGGTGCGCCCACGGGCACGCCAGCGAGACGTAGAGGTGGTAGCGGCCCGGCGCGGGCGCGAACTCGGTCGAGCCGTCGGCGCGAACCCAGCCGCGGAACGCGCTGTCCTTGCGCACGAAGCGCCCGCCGGTGCTGCTGGTGTCGTACCACTCGTCGTGCCAGGTGCCGTCGATCAGAAGTCCCATGCTCGCTCTCCGCGCGGGCGATCGCTGCGCACGCGCAGCGATCGCCGCAGCAGCGGCGCGAGCGCCAACAGCTCGGCGCCGATTCCGCACGTGCTCGGCGACTCCTGCCCCGCCCACGCGGCGGCGCAGTCCGCGTCCGGCGTGCCGCCCGGCGCGCCGCCGTCCCAGTCGATGCCGCCGTCGCCGTCGTTGTCGAGCCCGTCGTCGCAGCGCGGATTCTCGAGCGTGGAGGCCGCGGAGCGGCAGCCGGGATCGGCGGCGAAGTCGGCGGCGCCGTCGCCGTCGTCGTCGAGCCCGTTCTGGCAGGCCGTGACCTCGACGGCGCCGACGTCGCACGCGCCGTTCTGCGGCCGCGCGACGCCGCGTTGATCGCGCGGAAACGGCGGCGCGGGCGCGCAGTCGAGCGCGGGCACGGCGTCGAGCGCCGGGCTGCCCGGCAGCAGCGGGTGGTACGGCGTCGGCCCGCTGGTCGCGGCGAGCGGCGCGAGCAGCGGGTCGAGCGGCGTCGCGGCGTCGCCGACGAGGGTCGCCACGTCCTCGGCGAAGGCGCAGCCCGTCCCGTCGCCGACGAGGTTGTGGCGGCCCTCGACGGTCGAGCCGCCGAACGCCTCCATCAGGGCGCAGTCCGGAGCGAGCGGCGACTGGTTGCCCGCCAGGATCGTTCCCTCGACCACCAACGACAGCGAGAACTGGTCCTCGCCCATGCGGAGCCCGCCGGTGAGATCGCCGCGGTTGGCGGCGACCGTGCTCCACGCGATCGACGCCGACCAGCCGGCGTGGATCCCGCCCGCCGTGACGCCGACGTTCTGCGTCACCGTGGAGCGCTCGATCGCGAGCGCCACGGGCTCGCCGCAGCAGGTGTCGACGCCGCCGGCGCCGTACGCGGACTGGTTCTGCGACACGAACGAGTCGCTCAGCCAGGTGATCGAGTACGAGCCGCCCGCGTAGACCCCGCTGTCGCCGTTGCGGACGATGCGCAGGCGCGAGAGCGCGAAGCTGGAGTCGCCGGTCGCGAAGAAGCCGGCGCCGGCGTTGTCCTCGAGCGCGCTCGCGTCCACCGCGCCGTCGCCCTCCCACGACAGGATTCCGTCGCCGCCGTTGTCGCGGATCTGCGCGCCGGCGACGTCGATCCCGCCGCCGCAGCAGCCGCCGCTGCCGACGAAGATCCCGTGCGATCCGTTGCGCGCGACGAGCGAGCGGTCGACGAAGGCGTAGCCGGTCGAGACGCGCAGCCCGATGCCGGCGTTGTCCACGATCTCGCCGTCCGTGACGCGGCAGGTCGACTCGCAGTCCACGGCGCTCCCGGCCGGCGTGCCGTTGAAGGCGACGCCGACGCGTGTCAGCCGGAGCTCCGTGCCCGCGTGGAGGACCGCCGCGCCCGCGCCCGCGACGCCGCCCACGATCGCGAGATCGGCCAGCGTCACGGAGCCGCCGAGGACGTGGAAGACGCGATCGAGCCCGCCCCCGTCGACGACGGAGGCGGCCGCGCCGGCGCCCGCCACGCGGACCGCGCCGGTGACGTCGAGGTCGCCCGTCGCGCCGCCGTCCTCGTTCGCGCCGGGGCGGGCGAGCGTGTGGACGCCCGCGGGCAGCCGGATCTCGTCCTCGCCGGCGAGCGCGTTCGCCTCCATGACGGCGGCGCGCAGCGTGCAGATTCCGCCGGCGCTCGCGCACACGCCGTTACCGGGCAGCGCGTCCACGGCGTCGGCGCCGCCGTTCACCGCGAAGACGGCCGCGTGCGGCGCGGGCGCGAGCCAGAGGAGCGAGGCAGCGATCGTCGCGAGGACCGCCGTTCGAGCCGCCGCCACCGATCGCGTTCGCAACTTTCCTCCTCGGCGCGTGCGCGCCGGTCCCCGCGGCGAACGTCGATCGTACACCCGCGCGGCGCGCGCGTGGGATCGCGTCGCGGACAGTGCGCGCGCGGTGCGGCGGGTCGGGGGCTCGCGCCTACGCTGCGTGCGCAGCGCGGCGGCGCACCAGCGCGGCGAGCGCGCCGAGCGCAGCGAGCGCGGCGGCGGCGGCGGCCGGCTCGGGCACGAACTCGTAGTGGTGCACGGGGCGCGGCCCGAAGACCTCCGGCGTCGGAACGAAGTACTGGTACTTCTGGAACAGCGCGCCCTCGACGTCTTGTCCCAGCACGTCCGTGTTGAAGTCGAAGGCGTGCGTCTCGCCGTCGGCGAAGGTCACGACGAACGCGAAGCCGTCGAGAAAGAGGTACTCGTCCGGAATCGGGTCCGTGTCGAAGTTCTCGCTGCGCACGTGCGTCGCGACGCGGCCGGGCTCGAGGCCTTCGCCGGGCGCCGCCTCGTTCACGCCGTCGCTCGACCAGACGTGCCGGCTGAACGCGATCGGCGTCCCGCCGAAGAAGTCGGGGATGCAGTTCTCCGCGCACACGAAGCGCGTCGGGTAGGCGCAGCTGCTGACGTCGACGCGGAACAGGTACGACTCCTCGCACAGCGCGCTGTCGGTGTCCTCGAGCTCGATCGCGGGCGTCACCGGCACGTCGATGCGGAGCTCGCGGATCGGCACGCCGCCGGCGCGCGCCAGATTCTTGATGCGCACCAGGAAGCGCCCCACCTCGTCGCCGCGGTAGCGCTCGAAGCGGATCTCGAAGGCGTGGTCGGCGCGCGTCTCCGGCGCGATGCCCTCCACCGCGTCGAGACGCAGGCCCTCCGCCGTCCCGCCGAGGTTCGTGAGCCGGACGTGCGTGACGCGGTCGGCGGCGCCGAGCTCGACCGCGAAGTGCTTCACCGACGCGAAGCCGGTCTCGTACTGCGAGAACACGAGCGGGTCGCGCCCGTCCGCGGTCTGGAACGTCGCGACGCTCTCGAACGCGACGCCGTCGCTCGACACCTCGACCTCGACCGCGGCGTCGTCCGACGCGCCCGCGCCGCCGACGAACGCCGAGATCCGCAGGTCCGGCTGGCCCTCGACGTTGCGGATCGGCGCCGCGAACGCGAGCACGGTCGACTCGCCGGGGCCGAAGACGTCGGCGTTCGCGCCGCCGAAGCCGGCGCCGGCGTCGTTCACGAAGCGGTAGTCGGCGACGCCGAGCGCGACGTCCGCGGCGCCGGTGGACGAGCCCGGCGCGTCCTGCGCGGCGATCGCGTACGAGCCGACCGCTTCCGCGCGCGGCGCCAGCGCGGCGGCGGCGAGCGCCGACATCCAGGCGAGGCGGCGGATCGTTCTCTGGAGAGAGTGGGTCATCGGCGCTCCGCGTCGTTTCGGAACCGTCGCGGATTCCGAAGGGACATCACGCTAAACCTCCCCCCCGGGCGTGTCGAATCGTTGTCACTTGCGTCACGAGCGGCGGTCGCAGCGCGGCCCTGTCGGGAGATTCCATGAATCAGCCGGACGTCACCAGCATCACCGACCTCCAGCGCTTCCTGCTCGAGAGCACGCCGACCGTCCCGATCTTCCAGTTCCTGCCCGCGCTGGTCGGCACCGCGATCCTGTGCGCGCTCGTCGGGCTCTTCTACCAGCGCTACGGCCAGTCGCTCTCGAACCGCGAGAGCCTCGCGCGGATCTTCCCCGCCGTGGGCATGACGACGATGCTGGTGATCACGATCGTGAAGTCGTCGCTGGCGCTCTCGCTCGGCCTCGTCGGCGCGCTCTCGATCGTGCGCTTCCGCACCGCGATCAAGGAGCCCGAGGAGCTCGCCTATCTCTTCCTGACGATCGGCATCGGGCTCGGCCTCGGAGCCAGCCAGTGGCTGGTGACGCTCTCCGGTTTCGTCGTGATCCTCGGCGTGCTCTGGGTGCGCGCGCGCAGCGCGGCGACGGACGAGGGCAAGCACCTCTACCTCACCATCCGCCAGCCCGGCGCGAGCGGCGCGACGCTCGGCTCGATCACGCGCACGCTCCAGGAGCACTGCACCGGCCTCGACCTGAAGCGGTTCGACGAGGCCCAGGACGGCCTCGAAGCGTCGTATCGCGTGAGCTTCGAGAGCTACGAGCAGCTCGAGCGCGCCAAGCAGGCGCTGCGCGCCATCAGCGGCGCGATCTCGCTCAGCTTCGTCGACCAGGAAGCCGTGCTCTAGATGCGCATCCCGCCCGCGAACGGCGCACCGCCCCGCGCGCGCGCTCCGCGCCGCGGGCACGGGGCGCTCGCGCTGCTCGCCGCGTGGACGCTGCTCGTCTTCGCGATCGGAGCGGCGGCGCACGCGAGCGGCTTCTGGGGGATCTACGCGCGCCCGCTGCTCGAGGCGGGCTGGAAGGCGCCGGTGCGCTGGGCGCGCGCGCAGCTCGCGACGCCGACGCGGCTCGAGATCGACATGAAGTTCGACGCCTTCCAGAAGCTCGCGTTCCACCGCGAGCGCGCGCTCGCGCAGCGCGCGCTGTTCGCGAGCAGCGACGACGCCGTCCCCGCCACGATCCGCAGCGGCGACGAGAACGTGAAGGTCGACATCCGCCTGAAGGGCGACTCGATCGCGCACCTGCAGGGCGAGAAGTGGTCGTTCCGCGTGGACGTCAAGCGCAGCACGCTGCTCGGCCTGCAGCGCTTTTCGCTCCAGCACCCCGCGACGCGCGGCTACCTCGCCGAGTGGGTCTACCATCGCGCGCTCGAGCGCGAGGACGTGCTCGGGCTCCGCTACGAGTTCGTCGACGTCACGTTGAACGGCAAGCCGCTCGGGGTGTACGCGCTCGAGGAGCACTTCGAGAAGCAGCTCGTCGAGCAGCGCCGGCGCCGCGCCGGCCCGCTGCTGCGCTTCGACGAGGAGCTGATGTGGCGCGAGCTGCACGCGCAGGCGCACCCCTTCGGCAGCCAGGCCATGAGCGGCTACGGCGCCTACGAGGCGAGCGCGATCGACGGCTTCCGCACCGACAAGACGCTCGCCGATCCCGAGGCGCGCGAGCTCTACCTCCACGCGGTGCGCCTGCTCGAGCGCTTCCGCCGCGGCGAGCTGCGCACGAGCGAGGTGTTCGACACCGGGCGGCTCGCCAAGTACTTCGCGCTCACCGACCTGCTCGGCGCCGACCACGGCGCGCGCTGGCACAACATGCGCTTCTACTTCAACCCGATCACGATGCGGCTCGAGCCGATCGGCTTCGACGCCGAGTGCCGGCCGCTCGAGTTCCCGAGCGCCGCGCAGGCGTTCCAGCGCGACGCCGCCGGCCGGCTCGTGCCGCTCGAACGCGGCTTCCACGACGCGGTCTTCGCGGACCGCGCGTTCTACCGCGCCTACGTCGCGGAGCTGGAGCGCCTGGCGGCGCCGGCGTACCTCGACGCGCTCGAGCGCGACCTCGCCGACGGCCTCGTCCACGCGCAGCGCATCGTGCACCGCGAGTTCCCGCAGGCGGAGCCGCCCTACCCGATGCTGCGTCGCAACCAGGAGCTGATGCGGAGCTGGCTCGAGCCGGTCGCCGGCGTGCGGGCGCACCTGCGCGGCGTCGAGGACGGCGCGCTCGCGCTCGATCTCGGCAATCTCCAGTCGCTCGCCGTCGAGGTGCTCGGCGTCGAGCTGCCCGCGCGCGACGGCGCGGCGCCCGCGGTGGTCGACTGGCCCGCGCCGCTCGTGCTCGAGCCGCGCCGCATCGGCGCGCTCGTCGCGTTCGAGCCGGCGCGCGTCGCGCTGCCGAGATCGGCCGAGGCCGACGCGCCGGCCGCGCGCGTGCGCTGGCGGATCCTCGGCACGCACGCCGCGCGCACGACGCAGGTGACGCCGTACTCGCCGCTCGCGAGCGACGCCGGCACGGGCGACGCGACCCGCACGCCGCCCAACCTGGCGGAGTTCCCGTTCGTGTCCGTCGACCTGGCGGCCGGGCGCGCGCGGATCCGCCCCGGCTCGTGGGCGATCGAGCGGGACCTCGTCGCGCCGCCCGGGCTCGTGCTGCACGCGGGGCCCGGCACGCGGCTCGACCTGCGGCGCGGCGCGAAGATCGTCTCGCGCTCGCCGCTCGTGTGGCGCGGCAGCGCCGAGGCGCCCGTCGAGCTGCTCTCGAGCGACGCCACCGGGCAGGGGCTCGTCGTGCTCTCCGCCGGCGGCGAGTCCGTGCTCGAGCACGTGCGCTTCGCGGGCCTGCGCAACGTGGACGACCGGGGCTGGACGCTGACCGGCGCGGTCACCTTTTTCGAGTCGCCGGTCACCCTCCTCGCCACGGAGTTCGCCGGCAACGTCGCCGAGGACGCGCTCAACGTCGTGCGCAGCCGCGTGCGCGTCGACGACAGCGTGTTCCGCGACGCCAGCTCGGACGCCTTCGACTGCGACTTCTGCGAGGTCGTCGTGACCAACACGCGCTTCGAGCGCCTCGAGAACGACGGCATCGACGTCTCGGGCAGCACCGCGTCGATCGACAACGTCACCGTCGAGGGCGCGGGCGACAAGGGCGTCAGCGTGGGCGAGGCCAGCGACCTCGTGGCGGGCCGCCTCGTCGTGATCGGCTCGAACGTCGGCGTCGCGAGCAAGGACCGCTCGACGCTGGTCGCGCGCGACGTCACGGTGCGCGACTGCAAGTGGGGCATCGCCGCGTTCGAGAAGAAGCCCGAGTTCGGCCCCGCCCAGGTGCGGATCGACGCTTTCCACGGCGAGCCCGGCCCCGTCCCGCACCTGATCCAGATCGGGAGCCGGGTGGCGGTGGGCGGCGTCGCGCTGCCGCCGAGCGATCAGCAGAACGTGCGGGCCATCCTGTATGACGCAGCCGACTCCGTCGCCGTCCAGCGCTGAGCCGCGCTGGCGCTACGAGCGCAAGTTCGAGGCGCGCGGCGTGGCGCTCGCCGAGATCGAGATGCGGTTGCGGCTGCACCCGGCCGGCTTCCGCACCGCGCACCCGGCGCGCTGGATCAACAACCTCTATCTCGACCGCAACGACCTGCGCAGCTTCACGACGCACGTGAACGGCGCGCCCGTGCGCGACAAGCTGCGCATCCGCTGGTACGGCGCGGCCGACGGCGCGATCGCCGCGCCGGTGCTCGAGGTGAAGAGCAAGCGCGGCCTCGTCGGCGCCAAGGCGCACCACGCGCTGCCGGCGTTCGCCTTCGGGCCGGGCTTCGACTTCGCCCCGCTGCGCGCCAAGGCGCTCGCGCGGATCGCGGACGCGTCCGTCGCGGAGTTCGTGGCGCTCGCGCAGCCGGCGCTCTTCAACCGCTACCACCGACAGTATCTGGTGTCGGCGGACGGGCGCTTCCGGCTCACGATCGACACGGCGCTCGCCTTCGCGGCGCCGCCGGGCCGCGCGCTCGGCCCGTTCGCGCGCTTCGAGGAGCGCGACCTCACCGTGCTCGAGCTCAAGTACGCCGTCGCCTGCGACGGCGACGCGGCGCGCGTCGCGGGCCGCCTGCCCTTCCGCCTGCGCAAGTACTCGAAGTACGTGCAGGGCGTCGCGCGGCTCACCGGCCTCGAGGCGTAGCGACGCCCGCTAGAACGAGACGGGGCGCAGCTCGAGCGTCGTGTCGGAGAGCCGCGTCTCGCCGTGCGCGCCGTACGCGGTCACCCGGTAGGTGCCGCTGCGGCCCTGCAGCGAGTAGCGGATGCGCAGCCGCACGCGGTCGGGATCGGCGGCGTAGCGCTCGATCCGGCCGCGGCCCGGCGCCAGCGGCTGCTGGCTCGGACAGCTCTGCACGTAGGTCACGAACTCGCCGCGCTCGTCCACGGCGGGATCGCCGAGCGCGATCCGGCACGAGCGGTCGTAGGCGCCCGACGCCGAGAGCCGCCACATCCACACGCCGTCCACGGCGCCCTGCCCGAACTCCGCGAGCTCGAGCCAGATGACCGGCTGGCTCTCACAGCCGGCCAGCGGCAGCGCCAGCAGCGTGACCAGCGCGAGCCGCGCCCGCACGCGGGCACACCATCCCCGTCGTTGCATCCCCTTCCCCTCCGAGCGGGCGCCGGCCCTACTGGCAGCCGGTGCCCTCGCATCCCTGCGGCACGAAGCGCGGCCCCACCTCGGGCGGCGGCTCCGCGGTGACCTCGATCGCCGAGACCATGGGCTCGCCGACCCGCGGCACGAAGCGCAGCGTCAGCAGCGCGTCGTCCACGTGCACGTACAGCTCCTGCACCCACGCGCGCGCGGCGCCGACGCGCGACGCCACGTCGACGTCCTCGATCACGAAGGCGCCGTCCACGTCGACGTCGAACACGCGCTGGCCCGGCGCGCGCCCCTCCAGCTCGGCGTAGTGGAGCAGGACGCGGTACGCACCGTCGCTTCCGAGCGGGATGTCGACGCGGAGCGGGGGCCCCGACGCCGCGCCGGCGATCCGGCTCCAGTACACCGTGTCGTTCGTCGTGCCCGCGACCGGCGCCAGCGTCACGACCTCGCGGCCGTTGCGCACCCACTGCGGCGCGTCGATCCACAGCGTGCCCGCGCTGCCGACGAACGAGTCGCCGCCGAGGTTCAGGTGCACGCCGATCGGGAACAGCTCGCCCTCGACCGTGCAGCGCGCGCTGCAGCCGTCGCCCGACGCGAGGTTGCCGTCGTCGCAGCCCTCCGGCCCGTCGAGCACGCCGTCGCCGCACGCCTCGACGGTGCAGTTCGGGCGGCAGCCGTCGCCGCCGATCGCGTTGCCGTCGTCGCAGTCCTCGCCCGGCTCGAGGACGCCCTGCCCGCACTCGGTGACCTCGAGCAGGCAGCCGGCCGAGCAGCCGTCGCCCGACACGCGGTTGCCGTCGTCGCACTGCTCGGTGCCCTGCGTGACGCCGTTGCCGCACACGAACTCGAGCAGACACGCGCTGCTGCAGCCGTCGCCGGAGGTGCGGTTGCCGTCGTCGCACTGCTCGGAGCCTTCGCGCGTGCCGTTGCCGCAGCCGATCTCGTTCGTGCACACGCTGCTGCAGCCGTCGCCGGAGCTGCGGTTGCCGTCGTCGCACTGCTCGCTGCCTTCGCGCGTGCCGTCGCCGCACACCGGCTCGCGGGTGCAGCTGCTGCTGCAGCCGTCGCCCGAGCTGCGGTTGCCGTCGTCGCACTGCTCGCTGCCCTCGCGCGTGCCGTTGCCGCAGATCGGCTCGGCCGAGCAGGCGCTGCTGCAGCCGTCGCCCGAGACGAGGTTGCCGTCGTCGCACTGCTCCGCGCCTTCGCGGATGCCGTTGCCGCACACGGCGGGCAGCGGCGCGCCGCCGCTGCAGTCGGTGGCGCCGTGCTCCCAGGCGCCCGCGTCGTAGGCGCCCGTCGCGGACGGCAGGCGGCAGCGCAGGCCGTGGTCGCGCGGCAGCGCGGTGCGCGCGGCCAGCGTTGCGAGCCGATTGCGCGCCGGCGACGTGGCCGAGAGCAGGAAGTCGGCCGCGGTCGTCAGCCCGCGCCCGCGCGGCGTCGCCGCGAACGGGTTCGACGTCGCGAACACGTTGCCGCCGGTGGTCCACGCGCCGGAGCCCGCCTCGATGCGGTCGCCCGAGTCGCGCGGCAGCCAGGCGAGGTTGGCTTGGCAGACGTGGCCCGCGCCCGTCGACGAGCTGCACAGCCGGATGCCGCGCGACGACGTCTCGCCCCAGTACATCGTGTTGCCCTGCACGACGATCTCGTCGTCGACGCAGCTCGGGCAGAGCGTCTGGTTGCTCACGTGGTTCACGAGCGCGTTGACGTCGGAGCCGCCGCTCACGCCCTGCAGGTCCACGACGTTGCTGCGCACCGTGATGCGGCCGCCCTGGAGATAGAAGACGCCGGCGTTCGCGTTGGCCGCGGGCGACGTCGCGCGGATGAAGTTCCGCTCGAACAGCAGGTCCATCATGTTCTCGCCCTGGCCGGGCGAGCGGTTGCAGCCGGGCTCCTGGCAGGTGCGGATCGCGGTCCCCGTCGAGGACCCCGTCATCGGCGACTCGAGCACGTTGTCCGAGACGACCACGTACTGCGTCGGAGCGCGCGGCAGCCCCGTGCCGCTCGGCTCCGAGAAGGCGCGCAGCTGGAGCGGATTGCGCACGTTGCCGGCGTCGTCCTGCGGGTCGATCAGCTCGTTGTGCTGGATCGCCGAGAGCGGCGTGTGGATCGAGCGCAGGTTGAACTCGCCTTCGCCGTTGGCGTCGAAGACGTTGCCGAGGATGAGCTGGCGGCGCGCGCGCAGGAAGTGCTGCGAGTAGCGGTCCGACCCGGTCGGCAGGATCGTGTGCACGTCGCCCACGATCGCGACGAGGTCGGGATGGCGGTCGCCGGCGAGCGGGTGCGTCGCGTTGCTGCCGCCGCGCGTGGTGATCGCGTTGTCGTAGAGCGTGATGTTGCCGTTCACGTGGGAGAGGCCGAGGCCGTTCGAGCCGGCGGTGGCGTTGCTCCAGTCGAGCCGGCTGAGCGTCCAGCCGCGCTCGACGGCGCCGAAGCCCGTCGTGCTGACCACGTTCGCGCGGCCGCTCGCGCTGCCGTAGCAGGAGAGCAGCGCGGGCGTCGTGCCCGCCGCGAGGCCGATGCCCTGGTCCTGGGAGAAGGTCTCGCCGCAGCGCAGCAGGCAGCGCTTGTGCGCAGCGTCGGCGTTGCAGCCCGCGTTGGACGTCAGCGCGGCGTCGAAGTCGCTGCTGGTGACGCGCTGCGCGCCGGTGGGACAGCCGCTGAAGTTGCCCGAAGCCGAGATGCAGACGGTGTTGGTGCCGGCGAACACGCTGTCGGGATTCGCGATCGTGACGGTCGTCTGCGAGCTCGCGACCTCGCCGTCCGGCTCGCGCACCGTGAGGCGGATCGTCTTGGCGCCGGGCGTCGGATACACGCAGCCGGTCACCGGTCCGCGCGGGCGGTTCTTGTCGCCGCCGGTGCGATTGCTCCACGTCCCGGCGCCCGGCTCGCCGCAGTCCCAGGCGTAGTCGAGCTCCGAGAACGGGCGCGCGTGCTCGCTGCTGGTGGTCGCGGTGGCGTCGAGGTGTACGACGCACGGCGCGACGCACACCGAGCCCTGCACGGGCGTCGCGACGAAGCGCGGCGTCGGCGCTGCGCCGGCGCTGCCGCTCGCGGCGAGCAGTCCGCCGGCGGCGAGCGCCGCGGCGAGCGCGACGCGGACCGCAGTGACTCCGAATGGATGGCGCGCGATCGATGCGTGCCGCACCGCTGCGCAGCCGTCCTCCTCCTGGACGGTGTCGAGCATCCGAGCGATTCCCCGTTCGTTCGGTCGAGCGGGGCGTACCTTAGGAGACGAGGTGGGAAAAGTCCCACGTGGTGATTTCAGAGATTCATGAAGGCTGCGCCATACCCGCGGGCGCTGCGATCTCGCTCAGCGGCGGCCACAATCCGGCGTCGCTCCGGCCTCGAACGCGCCCGCGTCGGCGCGCGCGCCTTCGGGCCGACACGCGCCGGCGGCGTCCACGGGCAGCGCGAACGAGCGCGCGCCGTCCGGCTCGAAGCCCGCGTCGCGCGCCGCCTCCGCGCCGCGCTCGGGCCGGATCGCGAAGTCTTCGGGGCGTGTCGCGCCGTCGTCGGCCGGTCCGCGCGGCAACGGCTTCGCGAACGGCGAGCGCGCCGTCGCGAGCACGTTGCCGCCCGCGCGCTCGAAGCCGCCGCCGCTCGTCGCGCTGAGCGGCGCGGCGTGCGGCGCATACACGAGATTGCCCTCGCACACGTGCCCCGTGGAGCCCGCGCCGCCGCCGTTGTGACACACCGGCCAGCCGGGCGCGGCGCCGTCGTAGTAGACCGAGTTGCCGAGCGCGTGGACGCGGTCGTCGAGCGTGGCGGGCGGCACCTCGATGCGGCGCGTGGTCACGACGAGCGCGCGCCCCGTGCCGGGGAACACCTGCTCGCCGATGCCCTGGAGGTCGATCGTGTTGTTGCGGACCGTGACGTCGGCGCCGTTCACGAGCACGGGCGCTTCGAACCCCGCGCCGCAGCCGGCCCGGTCGTAGCCGCCGTCCACGTAGAGATGATTGCCCTCCACCACCACGTGCCGCGCGTCCTTCGTCTCCTGGTTCGGCGAGCTGTGGTTGCAGCCGTCCTGCGAATTGCACACGCCGATCATGTTGCGCCCGACGCGCTGCCCGACGCGGTTCCAGCCGACGACGCCGAAGTCGTGCGGCCGCGCGCGCGTGAGATCCACGCGCAGCTCGAGCGCCTGCCGACACTGACCTGCGCCGCGCAGGTGGTTGTACGAGACGGCGTAGCGGCGGAAGTACGCGCGCACCGTGAACTCGGGGTTGGGGCCGTGCAGGTGGCCCGCGTTGTCGAGGTCGTTGCCGACGAAGAGCGCGCGGTCGCAGTACGGAAAGGTGAACTGCGTGCCCTTGGCGGGCGCGGTCTTGTGCGCGGTGAGCTTCACCACGGCGCAGTTGCTGGACGCGTTGCCGGTCTCGCCGCCCGCGACGGTGTCGAAGGCGCCGCCGATCGCACCGCTGCCGCGCACGTCGTACACGGTGACGTTCTCGAGCGCTGCGCCGACCGGCCGCGTGACGAGGTGGCACGGCGCCCCGCACTCGAGGTCGAAGCCGAAGACGGTGAGCCCGGAGCCGAGCACGAAGAACGCGCCGATCTCGCCGGCCGTGCGCACGATCGCGCGGCCCTCGCCGTACGAGCCGACCAGCGCGGGGCGGGCGTCGCCGTTGAAGGCCTGGAGGGCGAGCGACGCCTCGAAGCGGTCGCCGCCGCGGAACAGGCAGGCGTTCTTGCCGCCCTTCATCCCGCACAGCCCGATCAGCGCGGCGTCGAAGTCGGGCTGCACGGCGGCCTGCGCGTTGGCGGGACAGCCGTCGCGGCCGGGCACCGGCTTCGCGCTCGCGGCGATGCAGAAGACGTCGCGCGGGAAATCCTCGATGCGCTCGACGGCGACCGTCTGCGTGGCGCAGCCGTAGGGGACGCCCGGCCGCCCGGCGCACAGCTCGACCGTGTAGGTGCCGGGCTTCTCGTAGACGTGGCCCGCGATCGCGCCGCGCGCGACGCCGATCGGGTGCCCGCTCGGCCACGTGCCGTGCGCGTGGGGATCGCCGAAGTCCCAGCGGAAGTCGTGCGTGTGGAGCACGCGCTCCCAGCCGGGGTCGATCGTCTCGCCGTCGCCGGCGACGCCGTCCAGGTTGCCGACCGCGTCGACGTGCACCGCGCACGGCGCCCAGCACTTCGCCCCGCCGATCTTGGTGAGCGTGAAGTCGGCGCGGATCGGCGACGCGGGCGGCGCGTCGGCGCCCTGCCCGCCCGCGCCTCCGGCGGCGAGCAGGAGCAGCGCGGCGCCCGCGAGCGCGGCGCGCCTCACGAGCGGCGGCCGCGCAGCTTGCGGAGCACGCGCGTCTTCAGGCCCGGCGGATCCTCCTCGTGGATCTCGCTGCGCACGAACGTCTCGCCGTGCGGGCCCCCGGACGGCAGCGCTGCGACGAAGCGCGCGTGCGGATAGGCGGCGGCGGGATCGTCGCCGGTGTCGCTCATGCGCGTCGCGAACACGCCGGCCAGCAGCTCGTTCACGAGCACGTCGGGATGGCGGGCGCGGTCGATCTCGATCGCGATCGCGCGCGTCAGCGCGCGCACCGCGCCCTTCGACGCCGCGTAGGCCGAGCTGTCGGGAATCGGCCGCCGGTAGGCGAAGGAGCCCATGTTGAGGATCCGGCCGTGGCCGCGCGCCAGCATGCCGGGCAGCGCGCGCCGGCAGCACAGGTACATGCCGATCACGTTCGTCTCGATGGTGCGGATCCACTCCTCGACGGAGCCCTCGAGCACGCTCGTCTTCGGATACAGCGCCGCGTTGTTGACGAGCACGTCCACGCGGCCCGTGAGCCGCTCCGCCTCCGCGAACAGCCGCTCGACGTCGGCGGGGAGCCGCACGTCGCCGACGACGAAGTGCATCGCGCCGCCGCACTGCGCCGCCGTCTCGGCGAGGTCGCGCTCGGTGCGGCCGATGCCGACGACGGTGGCGCCGTCGCGCGCGAAGCCGATCGCGAGCCCGCGCCCGACGCCCGAGCCGGCGCCGGTCACGACCACGGTCTTGCCGTTGAAGATCCCGCTCATGCGCTGCTCCCCGCGCGTCGCCGCGCTCGCACGGTAGACCTCGATCGCCGCCGGCTCGCGCGCCGCGGAGCGCTCCGCGACGTCCGACCCGCCGAGCCGCTCGTCGATGCGCTGCGCGACGCGCAACGCGTTGGCGCCGATCGTGAGGCTCGGGTTCGTGCCGCTGCTCGACGGGAAGAACGACGCGTCCACCACGTACAGGTTGTCGACGCCGTGCGCGCGGTTGTCGCGGTCGAGCACGCTGGTCGCGGGGTCGTCGCCGAAGCGGCAGGTGCCGCACACGTGGCCCCAGTTCAGGTTGTTGTCGCCCGAGAGCACGAACGTCCGGACCGGCGCGACGACCGCGCGCAGCCGCTCGCGGAAGAGGCGCACGCGCTCGCGCAGCTCGTCGGGATAGCGATACGAGAAGCGCAGCCCGCTCCTCGCGGACGCGTCGGGCACGACGCGGTTCTCGGCGTACGGCAAGTCTTCGATGATCGACGCGAAGATCGCCGCGTTGTTGAAGTACGCCATCGAGGCGTGCGAGACGGGCTTGAGCAGCGGGATGCCGGCGCGCTTCCACCAGCTCGGGTCGCGGTCGATCTGGTCGCGCAGGAACGTCCGGATCCGCCACGGCGTGAGATCGACGCCGACCGACTGGAACGTGCCGAGCTTGCGGCCCTCGGCGAAGTACAGGTCGTTCAGCGCGATCGTCTTGCTGGCGCCCGCCGACGCGCGCCGGCGCGGCGGGCGCACCGCGACGAAATCGCTCGCGTGGAGCATCAGGTTGCGGCCGACCAGCCCCGAGCGGTTGGCGAGCCCGTCCGGCCAGTCGGGCGAGCGCGAGCCCAGCAGCAGGATCGGGCTCATGTAGGCGCCGGCCGCGAGCACCACGACGCCCGCGCGCAGGCGCAGCTCGCGCCCGCGCCAGCGACACCGGACGGAGTCGACGCTGCGCGGGCCCGCCTCGAGCGCGAGCACCTCGCACTCGGGCAGCAGCGCGGCGGCGTGCCGCTCCGTCGCGGGCAGCACGCACACCCAGCCCGCGTCGGCCTTGCAGTCGCGCGGGCACAGGCCCGCCGGGCACTCGTCGCAGCCCTCGGCGTACTGGCGCCCGACGTGCAGCCGGTAGGGATGCAGGCCCGCCTCCGAGAACGCCTCGACCAGCTCGCAGTCGCGCGGGTTCGCCGGCGGCGGCTCGGGCAGGTTGCGCTCGCTCGCGGGGTGCAGCGGGTCGGGCGTGCCGTGCACGCGGTAGAGCGCCTCCGCGCGCCGGTAGTACGGCACGAGCTCTTCGTACGAGATCGGCCAGGCGTCGGGCAGCGCCGCGTCCTTCGCGTCGGGGAAGTTCGCGCGCGGCGCGAAGTCGAGCGGGTGGAAGCGCTCGAGCGCGGCGGCGTAGAGCGCGGTCGAGCCGCCGGTGCCGCAGCCGAGCGGCGCGTAGAACTCGAGCGCGCCGAAGCTCGTCTCGCCGGCGAGCGGCGTCGGCCACCAGCCGCGCCGCAGCCGCTGCTCGACGTCCTCGCGCGCCGCGTCGACGCCGAGCGGCGAGTAGTCGGTCGTGGGATCGCGGTGCAGCAGCCGGCCCTTCTCGAGCAGCAGCACGCGCCGGCCGCGCCGCGCGAGCTCCCAGCCGAGCGTCGCGCCGCCCATGCCGGTGCCGATCACGACGACGTCCCAGACCTCGGCCTCGGGCCGCTCGGGGATGCGCGCGCGCGCCGCGATCACCGGCCCGCTCCCGTGCCCGCGGTCGCGGCCGGCGCGCGCAGCAGGCCGTCCGCGACGATCGCCTCGGCGGCGAGCCGCGCGGCGAGCGCCTGGCCGGCGTCGTTCCAGTGGTCGTCGAGGCCGTCGAAGTAGAGCGCGTCGGCGCCGTGCGCGCGGAACGGCGCGAAGAGATCGAGGTGCGGGCGACCGATGCGCTGCGCGATCGCGCCGAGCGCGTCGGTCGCGCCGTTCGGCCGGTACTGCGGGTACTTCGCGGCGTCGACGAGGCCGCTGTCGTGGTGCGACACGACGTCGATCGCGTGCGGCACGAACACGAAGAAGAGCGGCACGCGCTGCGCGTCGGCGACGGCCGCCATGCGCTCCATCACGGCCTGCATCATGCGCAGCTTGTAGCGCGCGGAGTCGCTGTCCGGGAGGAGCGTCACGTCGGCGTTGTAGGGATCGCTGAGCAGCTCGCGCACGACGTCGTCGCCCGCTTCCACGAACTCGCGGTACTCCGCCTGCACCTGCGCGAGGTAGCGCTCCACCTTGGCGGCGCGCTCGGCGTCGCTCGGCGCGCCGGCCGGCGCGCCGCGCCGGCGCAGCCCCGCCGCCAGCTCGCGCAGCACGCGGCGCAGGATCGGCTCGCTGCGCGCGAGCGTCATGCGCAGGCGGATCTCGTCGTCGAGGACGTACGCGTTGTCGCGGAGCGTCCCGTCGGGCGCGAGGCGGTAGAGCTTGTTGCGCACGAGATCGCCGAAGTCGTTGCCCGCGTAGATCGACACCACGACGAGATCGGCGTCGAGCCAGCCGAGCTCTTCCTCCATGCGGCGCAGCGACTGATCGGGCCCGTAGCCCGCGACGCCGGCGTTGAGCACTTCGACCGGCCCGCCGAGCGACGCCGCGAGCGCGCGCCCGAGCTGCGCCGCGAAGGTGTCCGCGTCGCGCGAGTACTCGGCCTGGATGAAGGAGTCGCCGTACACGACGACGCGCGGCGCCTGCTTCGGGCGCGCGATCGGGCCGCCGCGAAAGCCCTCGGGACCGAACCCGTAGGTGATGCGGTCGCCGCCGTGGCTCGGCGCGCGCCGATAGTCGCGCTCGGCGCCCGGCACCGGCGCGTACAGGCGGCGCTCGTCGAGGCGGAACGGCGTGCGGTGGCGCGCGCTGAGGAAGGGCCGCGCCAGCAGCTCCGCGGCGACCAGCGTCAGCGCCGTCGAGAGCACGATCGAGAGGACGCCCGCGCTCCAGCGCGGTGCGGCGAGCGCGGTGACGACGAGCGCCGCCGCGACGCCGAGCACGCCGAGCTCGACGAGCCGCAGGCCCGGCTCCGCGCCGAGCCAAGGCCGATCGCTGAGCGCCGCGGCCGCCAGCAGAGCCGCGACCAGCAACGCGAGTCCGCGAGCGACCGGGCTCGCCGCGCCGGGTGCCGCCATGGCTCTCCGCACTCCTTCGCGCGAAGCCGGCGCGCGGCTACGCCGCCTCGCGACGGCTGGTCGCTTCGAGGTAGCCGCGCAGGTGGCGCAGCGTGAAGCGCGAGAGCTGCTGCTTGCGGACCCACGCCACGTAGTCGGCGTCGTAGCGCGGCGCACCGCGCAGCGCGGCGCGCAGGTAGCCGAGCAGGAGCGCCGTGCCGCCGGTGACGCGCGGATAGTCCTGCAGCGCGCTGCGCGCGCTGCGCACCAGCAGGTAGAGCCAGTGGTAGCCGAGGAAGTGGTACAGCTCGCCCATCTCGAAGCGGCTCTTCAGCACGTTCGCCTGGCGCCCGTCGATCGGGCGGTGGTGGATCAGCGGCTCGTCGATGAAGCTGCGCGTCGTCCAGCCGAGCATCTGCGCGCGCGTCTCGTCGATCATGTCCCAGCCGCGCCGCGCCTCGAGCCCGCCGATCGCCTCGAAGCAGGCGCGCCGGTACATCTTGGCGGGGCCGCGCACGTGCTCGTCGGGGCACCACTCGATCTGGCGCACGCCGTCGTTCACGAGGAAGGTCTTGCCGCTCGCCATGCCGAGCTTCGGATCGGCGTCGAAGCGGCGCAGCAGGTTCTCGAAGTAGCGCGGCTCGAAGGAGAGGTCGGCGTCGAGCTTGACGACGAACTCCCACGGCAGCGGGCGCACGCGCTCGAAGCCCTCGTTGAAGGCGTCGACGACGCCGCCGCCGAGCGCGCGGAAGCCGCGGTTGCGGCGCGGCACGACGTCGATCCACGGCGCCGCGCTGCGGTGCCGTTCGAGCAGCTCGCGGGTGCGATCCGTCGAGCCGTCGTCCACCACCACCCAGCGCAGCGGCGCGATCGTCTGCGCCAGCATCGAGCGCACCGTGAGCTCGATCGTGCGCTCCTCGTCGCGGGCGGGCGTGATGACGACGTAGCGCTGGTTCATGCGATTCCTTCGGAATCCGGTGCGGCCGGACTTGAGTCAGCGCGGCGGACGACGAACGTAGGGTACGACGCGCAGCGGCTCACCCCCCTTGGGGTCTCGATGGCAGCCGCAAGAGCGCGCGAGTAGGTTGCGCCATTCATGCCCCAACGAGCCGCCGAGGCCGACAGCGCTCCGAGCGACGTCCTGCGCAAGCGCACGGCCTCCAGCACGCTCGTCAGCATCGCGGGTCAGGTCGCCGCGCAGGTCCTCCGGCTGGGGGGAAATCTCGTCCTCGCGCACCTGCTCTTCCCCGAGGCCTTCGGCCTCATGGCGCTCGTCAACCTCGTGATGTGGACGCTGCAGGCGATCTCCGACGTCGGCATCAACGCCGCGATCGTGCGCCACGCCCGCGACGACGACCGCTTCGTGGACACCGCGTGGACGCTGCAGGTCGTGCGCGGCGTCGTGTTGTGGCTCTTCGGCGTCGCGCTCGCGCACCCGATCGCGCGCTTCTACGGCGAGCCGGAGTTGGCTTCGCTGGTGCCGGCCGCCGCCTTCAGCGCGCTGCTGCTCGGCTTCGGCTCCACCAAGGTCGTGACGCTGACGCGCAACATCGCGCCCGGCCGCGTCGTCGCGATCGAGGTCGGCTCGCAGGGAATCGCGCTCGTCGTGACGGTGTGGCTGGCGTGGAGCTTCCGCTCGGTGTGGGCGCTCGTCGCGGGCGGCCTGGTCGCGACGGCGGTGCGCACGCTCGCGAGCCACGCGCTGGTGCCGGGCCGCGGCAACCGCTTCGCGTGGGACGCGAGCGCCGCGCGCGAGCTGATCGAGTTCGGGCGCTGGGTCACGCTCAGCACGACCTTCAACTTCCTCGCCTTCCGCATGGACCTCGCGCTGGTCGGCGTGCTGCTGCCGGTCGAGACGGTCGGCGTCTACAGCATCGGCGTGATCCTCTCGAACGTCGTGCGCGAGGTGCTCGCGCAGATCAACCGGCTGGTCGTGCTGCCGACGCTCTCGGCCGCCGTGCGCGCGGGGCCCGACACGCTGCCCGACGGCATCCTGCGGCTGCGCAGCAGCATCCTGCCGACGGCGCTCACCGGCACGATCGCCGCGGTCACGCTCGCGCCCGCGCTCTTCACCGGCCTCTACGACGAGCGCTACCACGACGCCGCCTGGATCGCGCAGCTCTCGATGCTCGCGGTCTGGTTCTCGTTCCTGTGCGACGTCTCCGGCACCGCACTGCTCGCGATCGGCGACTCGCGGAGCTGGGCGATCAGCACCGCGGTGAAGGCGCTGCTCACGCTCGTCGCGTGCCTCGCGGGACACCGGCTGGGCGGCGTTCCGGGGCTGATCGTCGGCGGCGCCGCGGCCGCGCTCGGCACCTACGGCCTCGCGAGCTGGCAGCTCGCGCACCACCGCGTCCACGTGCTGCGCGGCGACGCGCCGTACACGCTCGCCGCGCTCGCGCTCGGCGCGCTCGGCGCCGGCCTGCCGCACCTCGCCGCGCCCGGCGCGCCGCCGCGCGTGCAGGCGGCGTGGTCGCTCGCGATCTCGGCCGCGCTGCTCGCGCCGCTCGCGTTCTGGGCGCTGCGCCGGCTGCGCGCCGGCGCGGGTCTCTAGCGCCCGCTCACGACCGCTCGTCGCGCGAGGGGCCGAGCAGCTGCGTGTTGCGCAGGCGCGTGCCCTCCGGCGGCTTCGGCGCGGCGCCGGCCGGCGGCTCCGGCGCCGCGTCGGCGCGCGATCCGCAGACGCCGTACAGCACGCCCGCGAAGAACACCGGCATGCAGTTCCACCAGCCGTTGATCAGCAGGTCCACCGCGCGCATGCCGACGATCGCCATCAGCGCGGCGAGCAGGATGGCGTCGCGCTTGCCCCAGCGCCGGACGCGCCGCCACGCCGCGAGCACCGGCCACACCAGCATCGCGTAGTGCAGCTCGACGCCGGCGATGCCGTTGGTGCCGAGCCGGATCACCCACCAGCCGTCGAGCCCGACCTCGCCGTGGCCGAACGTCTCGGCGCCGGGGATGCGCTCGTAGGTGCCCCAGCCGAACCAGAGCCGGTCGCCGATGTTGCCGAGGACGAAGTCCTCCTCGTCGAAGCGACCCTTCAGCGAGCGCGCGCGCTCCTCGTCGAAGCCCGCGGCGAACTCGATGATGGCGTCGTCGGGAAAGACGTCCGCCATGCGCAGCGCCGGATACGTGCACGCCAGCAGCGCGAGCGAGAGCCCGATCGTGGACAGCATGCGGGGCGTGAGCAGCCACGACGCGAGCGCCAGCACCGCGCCGTAGACGTTGCCGGCGATGTTGCGCGTCATCAGCAGCCCGAACCAGTTGGCGGCGATCGTGGGCTTCGCGCCGAGGCGGACGATCGGCACCCGCAGCGGCAGGCGCGCGCGTGCGAGCGCGACCGACGCCAGCAGCGTCGCGCCCATCCAGGTCGCGACCGAGAGGCCGTTGTCCATGAACACGATCGGCTGGATCACGCCCCAGCGCCACTGCGGCCGCATCGGCACGCCGTAGATCCAGTCGCTGAGCTGGAACACGCGGAACGGAACGCTCATCACGACCTCGACCACGATCAGCGCGGTGTAGACCACGCCCGCCGCGGCGAGCGTCGTCATCAGCACGCGCAGGTCCTGGCGCGTCGTGAACAGCGCGCGTCCGACGAAGAACGGCACGATGATGCCGAGCACGTCGTCGCCGGTCTGCGCGACGACCGCCCACACGCCGCGCCCCGGCTCGAGGCGGCCCTCGTCCCACATCGGGTCGGGGTTCGTCAGCGCGGCGGCGACGTTCGCGAGGATCATCAGCAGGAGCAGCGCCTCCGGCCCGAAGCCGAAGCGGGCGCGCGCGACGTCGCGCGATCGGTACGCGATCGCGCCGAGCAGCGCGCTCCCGTAGGTGACGTACTCCTTGTCGAAGGGCGGCAGCACCGGGAAGTCCCAGGCGACGACCTCGGGCAGGAACACCGAGCCGACCAGCACGACGCCCGCCGCCGCGATCGCGCGCGGCAGCCGTGCGAACGCCGCGATCGCCAGCGGCACGAACGCGACGAGCGCGAGCATCGCGATCGGATACGGGCCGATCACGCCGCCGCGCCTCGCGCCGTCGCGTGCGCGCGGCGTCGACCCTTCCCCATCCCCACCATGGCGCCCTCGTAGCAGATCGACGCTGCGACCGGTACGCCGTCGCGCGGCGCTCTTCGCGTCGCCTCGGCCAGGCCCCGTCGCGAGCCGGGCCCGCTGGCTCCGCATCGGCCGCGGCGGCGGCGGACCGGAGCGGCGCGGCGTCGCGAGACCCGATCGCGCTCACCGTTCGCGGCGAACTGCCGATGCGGAATGTCCGTGCGGCGACGCGCGGCGCAGGGCGGAATGCGGCGCGGGTTGGTATCGATCGCGGCCGCGCGCGCGCGGCCGCGGCGACGAGAGAGCGATGGGCAGACGGCGCTTCACCGACATCGACCTGGCCAAGGGCCTCGCGATCACGCTGGTCGTGTTCGGACACGTCGTCGCGCGCGAGGCGCCGGCCGGCAACGACTGGTACGTCGCGGCGAAGCACCTCGTCTACCAGTTCCACATGCCCTTCTTCATGTTCCTGTCGGGCGCCGTGTTCGAGGCGACGCACGCGCCGCCGGGCGGCCCCGCCGCGTACCGGCACTGGGTGGCGCGCAAGGCCGCGCGCCTGCTGCCGGGCTTCGCGCTCTTCTCGCTGCTGATCTGGGCGGGCAAGGCGGTCGCGAGCCGCTTCCTGCACGTGGACAACGCGCCGACCGGCGGCGTCGAGGAGCTGCTGCGGATCTTCGCGACGCCGGCGTCGAGCGTGGCCGGGTCGCTCTGGTACGTCTACGTGCTCTTCGAGTTCTTCCTCGTCTTCCCGCTCGTGTACCGCGCGGCGGGCGGCCGCCTCGCGCCGATCGTGGCGTTCGCGGCGTGCCTGCACGCGGCGTCGCTCGCCTTCCCGCTCCCGGACCTGTTCGCGATCGACCGCTTCTGCGAGTACGCGCTCTTCTTCGCGCTCGGCTTCGTCTTCGTCCGCCACCACGACGCCCTCGCGCCGCTGCTGCGACGGCGCGCGCCGCTCTTCGGCGCCCTCTTCGCGCTCTCGTTCGCCTCGCTGCTGCCGTGGCCGGACGCGCGCTCGAAGACGCTGGTCGGCCTGTGCGCGATCCCCGCGCTGATCGGGGCGGTCGGCGCGATCCGCGGCGAGCGCGCCCGCAGCGCCCTCCTGCTGCTCGGCGAGTACACCTTCTCCATCTATCTGATGAACACGCTCTGCATCGGGCTCGCGAAGGGGCTGCTGCTCGAGGTGCTGCCGTGGGACGGCGCCCGCTTCCTGCTGTTCTTCCCGGTGCTGTTCGCGGCCGGGCTGGTCGGACCGCTGCTGCTGCACCGGCACGTCCTCGTGCGCGTCCCGGCGCTGGCGCGCATCACCAAGTAGGGAGCGCTCCGCGGGAGCTCGCGCGCGGTCAGCGCGCGCCGGCGTGCCGCGGCCCGGGCTCGGCCAGCAGCGCGGCCGCCGCGCCCGCGACCACGCGGTTCGCCGCCGGCGTCAGATGTCCGTCGAACGGCAAGTAGCTGGCGCGCGCGCCCGCCTTCGCGAGCGCGCCCGTGACGTCGACGAAGGGAATGCCCGCGGCCTCGAGCGCCTCCGCGCTCTTGCGGTTCGGGAGCAGCGGATCCCAGTCGGGCGTCGCGGCGGCGCCGCGTGCGACGGCGTCCACCGTGTCGCTCGCCGGGATCACGACGGCGCGCACGTCGATGCCGCGCGCGGCCGCGGTCGCCGCGATCTGCGCGAGCGCGCCGCGAAAGAGCGGCAGCGCCTGCACGAGCGGCGGCTCGCTCCACGCCGCGGGCCGCACCAGCTCCTGCACGGTGCCGTAGCGATCGCCGGGCTCGGGCTCCGCGAACGCGTGGTACGCCTTCGAGAGCAGCCGGTACAGGTGCGAGCTGCGCTTCACCCACGACCGCACGCCGCCCGGATCGCCGAGGATGCCGTTGCGCACGGGCACGTTGCGATCCCACACGCAGTCGTGGAAGTCGTTGCCGACGTAGATCGCGAGCAGGACGCGGTCGGGGACGCGGCCCTCCGCGAGCTGGAAGTCGAGCATTTCGCGGTACTGCACGGGACCCCAGCCCGGCAGCGCGGCGTTGGCCACGCGCAGGCGGCCGTCCGCGGCGAGCAGGCCGCCGATGCTCTCCTCGTACTCGACGCCGTGCCCGAACGCGAACGAGTCGCCGAGCAGGAGCAGCAGCGGAGCTTCGGGCGCGGCGGGCGGCGGCGCCTCGCCGACGCGCATACCGGCGGCGTCGACGTGCACGCTCCAGCGCGTCGCGCCGGTGTCCACGCGGAACGACGCGCCGGGCTGCAGCGCGTACGGCAGCACCGGGTGCGCGCGGTAGATGCCGAGCCACGACGGCGGCTGCGGCGCCGCGACCCGCACCACGCCCTCCGCGAGCGCGATCGAGACGAGGCCGGCGAGGCCGAGCGTCAGGATCGCCGCGATCGCTCTGCTCATCTTGGTGGACCTCGCCGCTCGACTTCGTTCTCCCGTCCGTGGGTCGCGGGCGGGCGGGGATGGGTGACGGGCGCGCAGGCTGCACCAGATCGCGGGCGGCGACCAGGCGGGCGCGGGCGGGGAGCTGCGCGCGGCGTGCGGGGAGGCTGCCGGGAGGCTGCGCGGCGGGCGCGATTCGCCCCCTGGGTCGGTGCGCCGAGCCACAAAGCGGTCGCTCGCCGTCCCCGATACCCCCCACATGGTGAGACTCGCGAGAGGCGGAGCCCGCCCGTATACCCGTTTCTGTGTTGTGCTCGCGATGCCCGTGGTCGCGTTCGTCGCGCTGTTGGTCCTGGCGGACGCCGCGTCCGCGGCGCCCACCGCGCGCTTCACCGCTTCGCCGATCCAGGGCGCGACCTGCGTCGCCCCTTGCGTGGTGCACGTGGACGCGACCGCGACCACCAGCACCGAGCACACGCGGCCGTTTCACGAGCTGGACTACGCGTGGGAGTGCGGCGAGGCCAACGCCGGCAACTGGACCAACCGGACCGGCGGCGACCGCAACCGCCCGCGCGGACCGGTCACCGGCTGCGTGTACGACACGCCCGGCGCCAAGACGATCCGGCTCACGGTGCGCGAGCCCGACGGCGAGACGTCCACCGCGCAGACGACGCTGACGGTCGCCGATCCCGCGGCGCACTTCTCCGGGACGAACACCGTCTGCGTGTCCGCGACCGGAAACTTCGGCGACTGCCCCGCCGGCGCCGCGCGCGTCACGACCAGCGACTTCGACGCCGCGCTGACGGACGGCGACAAGTGCAACGTGGACGGCGGCAAGCGCCGCTGCCTGCTGCGCTGCGGCGAGACGTTCACGCAGAGCTCGAGCGTCTCGTTCGCGGGCGGCACGAGCCCCGGCCTGATCAGCTGCTACGGCGGCACCACGGGCCGCGCCAACGTCAACAGCACGGTGTGGATGGGCACGGTCAACCAGGGCTGGACCGTCGCCAAGCTCAACTGGAGCAACGCGAGCACCGGCGTCGCCGGCCTCGACGTCCACCCGAGCGTCGGGAACATCACGCTCTACGACAACGCGATCACGACGCGCAGCCGCGGCAACGTCACGGTGCAGCTCTACGGCAACGCGCACCCGGATCTCGTGGCGATCGTCGGCAGCACGCACACCGTCGTCCCGATCACCGGGCTCGCGGGCTACTCGCAGCACTTCCTGCGCGGCCGCCGCTGGCTGCTGCTCGGCAACGTCTTCGACGAGAACGGCGAAGGCGAGTTCAACGTCCGCACCGCCGCCTTCGACCGCTCCGCGATCCAGCACAACGAGCTGCTCGATCCGCAGGACGACCTCGCGGCCGGCATCGCGCGCAACCCGCTCCAGCTGCGCGCGATGAGCACGCCGAGCGGCACCGGGCTCCCGGTCGTGCCGACCCAGTACGTGGTCGTCTCGGACAACCTGACCGAGTCCACGATCGGCACGGGCAACAACGTCGGCACGATCTTCCGCGCGTGCCAGGAGAACGGCTGCAACTCGTCGCCGGGCTACGGCGTCGACATGGTCGACCTGCTGTTCGAGCGCAACATGAGCCGCGCGACGGGCAACGTCGCGAACGGCGTGTCGGGCCTGTTCTACCTCCAGGGCGGCCGCATCACGGTGCGCAACAACGTGATCGACCTGCAGGGCGCGATCACCAGCGGCACGGCGGCGCACACGCTCGTCTACCAGTATCCCAACCAGTCGCAGTGCCCGAGCTGCGTGGACGACGAGATCGTCGTGCAGGGCAACACGGTCTACTGGGACGAGCCGTCCACGCGCGGCCTGACGTTCTGCAACAGCCCGGTCGGCAGTGGGCACGTGTGCCAGCTCAACCTGGCGTACCACCCGAACGACACCACGTCGCGGCCGGAGGCCAACGGCGCCTGGACCACGGGCGGCAACATGACGGCGACGGCGAACCCGTTCGCCGCGCTGCCGCGCGACCGCGGCCAGACGCTCGCCACCGACTTCACGCTCGCGAGCACGTCGATCGCGCGCAATCGCCTCGGCACGCTCGCGTCGCGCACCGGCCTGCCCAAGGACTTCGGCATGCGCTGCCGCGTTCCGTCCACGACCGGCGCCTACGACGCCGGCGCGTGGGAGCACGGCGCGACCGACTGCACCGGGACGGCGCCGCCGCCGGCGGTGTGCGGCAACGGCGCGCGCGAGGGCGGCGAGCAGTGCGACGACGGCAACACCGCGGCCGGCGACGGCTGCAGCGCGACGTGCACGGTCGAGGCGTGCGGCAACGGCGTTCGCGAAGGCAGCGAGCAGTGCGACGACGGCAACACGACCGGCGGCGACGGCTGCAGCGCGATCTGCCGCGTCGAGGTCTGCGGCAACGGCGTCCGCGAAGGCGCCGAGCTGTGCGACGACGGCAACACCAGCGCCGGCGACGGCTGCAGCGCGACCTGCCGCACCGAAATCTGCGGCAACCGCACCGTCGACCCGGGCGAGACCTGCGACGACGGCAACACGACGGCCGGCGACGGCTGCAGCGCGATCTGCCGCGTCGAGGCCTGCGGCAACGGCGTGCGCGAGGGCAGCGAGCAGTGCGACGACGGCAACGTCGCCGGCGGCGACGGCTGCAGCGCACTCTGCCGGGTCGAGATCTGCGGCAACGGCGTGCGCGATCCGCTCGAGCAGTGCGACGACGGCAACACCGCCGGCGGCGACGGCTGCAGCGCGACCTGCCGCTTCGAGGTCTGCGGCGACGGCCTGCGCGAGGGCGCCGAGCTGTGCGACGACGGCAACACCACGAGCGGCGACGGTTGCAGCGCGACGTGCCGCACCGAGGTGTGCGGCAACCGCACGGTCGATCCGGGCGAGACCTGCGACGACGGCAACACCGCCGGCGGCGACGGCTGCAGCGCGACGTGCCGCACCGAGGGCTGCGGCAACGGCGTGCGCGAGGGCAGCGAGACCTGCGACGACGGCAACCGCACCGGCGGCGACGGCTGCAGCGCGAGCTGCCGCATCGAGGCCTGCGGCAACGGCGTGCTCGACGCGGGCGAGCAGTGCGACGACGGCAACGCGTCGCTCGGCGACGGCTGCCGCGCCGACTGCACGGCGGAGCTGTGCGGCGACGGCTTGCTCGATCCGGCGGAGAGCTGCGACGACGGCAACGTCATCGGCGGCGACGGCTGCCGCTCGAGCTGCAGCGAGGAGCGCTGCGGCGACGGCATCCTCGACGGCGTCGAGCAGTGCGACGACGGCAATGGGACGGCCCTCGACGGCTGCAGCCCGACCTGCACGCGCGAGGCGACGCCGCTCGTCACCTACCGGCTGAACGTCGCGGGACCCGCCTTCACCGACTCGGCCGGCCGCGAGTGGACGCTCGACTACGGCTTCGTGAACGGCGGCACCCGCTGGAACAGCAACCTCGGCGTGGACGCGACCGTGGACGACCCGCTGTACCAGACCCGCCGCAGCGGACCGGCCGGCATCCATCCGCTCACGCTGCGCTTCCCGGTGAACGGGACCGGCCCGTACCGCGTGCGCCTGCACTTCGCCGAGCTCCAGTCGACGATCACCCGTGCCGGCCAGCGCGTGTTCGACATCGAGGTCGAGGACGCCTTCACGATCCGCCGGGTCGACGTGTTCGGCGCCGTCGGGTTCGCGCGGGCGTGGACGAAGACCTTCTACGTGAACGTGGACGACGGCGAGCTCGAGATCGAGTTCCTGCCGCGCGTCGGACAGCCGATCGTGTCGGCCGTCGAGGTGGTGGAGGAGCCGTCGAGCGCGAGCACGCCGGTCCTGGTGTCGGGTTGCCAGGGCAGCAAGTGGAAGTGCCGGTGATGCGGCGCACACGGAGGCGCGCCGGCCGCGCCGAATCGACGGAACGCCGGACCGCGCCGCGCGCCGCCCGGCCGCAACGGAGGACTCCGCGCATGCAGCGCCTGCGCCTCGCGATCGCCGCGCTCACCCTGCTCGCCGTCCCGCTGACGGGCTGCGAGACCAAGCGCGTCGTGCTCGAGCTCGCCAGCTTCGGGACGGAGAGCGTGGAAGGCATCTGGCTCTGGCGTCTCTCGGAGCAGAGCGGCGTCTACGAACGCGCCTGCCGCATCCCGTTCGGGGCGATCGTCGCGGCGGGCGGCGGCGAGACGCTGCCCTACGCACAGGAGTGCAACGACGGCCACGCCGGGCTCGCGCTCGAGAGCGACGTCGAGCGCGCCGCCGAGGATCCCGACACGATCCGCGTGGCGCTCTGGTACATGCGCTGGGAAGAGCCGGGCACGTACAAGGTCTCGACCTACGGCGCCGACGGCGAGTCGGCGCTCTCGTCGACCACGCTCGACCTCTGAGCGCGGCGCGCGTCTCGCGCGGCCGACCGCGGATGCGCCAACGGCAGCCGCCCGTGCGGTGGATCGCGGGGCTCCTCGGCGCGCTGGCGCTGCTCGCCGTGCTCGCCGCCGCCGTCTGGGTCCCGCGCGCGCTGCGCGTGCACCGCATCGAGCGCGACGAGCTGCGCTGGAGCGCCCCGCCCGACGCACCGCCCGCGCCGCCCGCCGGCATCGACGGCCTCGTCGAGACCCACTGGACGCTCGCCGATGCGACGCGCCAGCGCGCGTTCTACGCGCCGGGCACGAGCGGCTGCGTGCTCGTCGTCGTGCACGGCTCGCCCGGCACGGCGCTCGGCATGCTGCCCCAGGCGCGCGCGCTCGCGCGCCGCGGCCACGGCGTGCTGCTCGTCGATCTCCCCGGCTACGGCGGCAGCGAGGGCGCGCGCACCTGGGGCGCCGCGGCACGCGCGTCGCTGCGCGCGGCCGTCGACTTCGCGGCGGCCCAGCCCGGCGTCCGTGCGATCGCCGGCTACGGCTACTCGATGGGCACGTCGGTGTTGGCCCAGGCGGCGGCCGACGACGCGCGGATCGGGACGATCGTCCTACTCGCGCCGTTCACGGACTTCGCGTCGCAGCGCGCCGCCCAGCACCGCTCGCGCGTGCCGGGCATGGGCGCGGTCGCCGTCCTGTCGGCGCGTTGGCTGGGGCTCGCCGTGGACGAGCTCGACACGAGCCGGGCGCTGCGCAGGCTCGGGGATCGCCCGCTGCTGCTGGTCGCGGGGGACGCCGACCGCGCCGTTCCGCTCGCGATGGTGCGCCGGCTCAAGGCGCTCGCCGAGAACGCCGAACTCTGGGTGTTGCCCGGCGCGGGGCACGTGGACGTCGCGCAGACGACGGACGACGCCTTCTTGCATCACGTCCATGCGTTCCTGCTGCGCAACCTCGGCGACACGGTGAGCCCATGACGGATGCGCGACGACGAAGTCCGGACGATCGGTCACTGCGTCGCAACGACGCCGATGAACGGGTGGACGGGACGTGAGCGAGAAGTCGATCGCCCTTCGCGTGCGGCGCGTGGCCGCCCAGTGCGCCCAGCTCAGCCAGCTCGGCGTGGACCTCGACTCGGTGCGGGACGAGGACAGCCTCTACGAAGCGGGCATGAGCTCGCGCGCGAGCGTCAACCTGATGCTCGGCCTCGAAGGCGAGTTCGACATCGAGTTCCCCGATCGGCTGCTGCGGCGCGACGTGTTCGAGAGCATCGCGTCGATCGCGAGCGCGATCGAGTCGCTGCTGCGGAGCTGAGCGTGGCGCGCGACGCCGTGGCCGAGGTGGCGCGCGTCGGCCGCGAGGTCGCGCGTGCGGCGGCGCGCGCGGTGGACGCGGAGGGCCGCTTTCCGGCCGAGACGCTCGCCGCGCTGAAGGCGTGCGGCGCGCTCGGCGCGGCGGTCCCGGCGGAGCTCGGCGGCGGCGGCCTCGGCCTGGGCGCGCTCGCGGAGAGCTGCACGGCGCTCGCCCAGCACTGCGCGTCGAGCGCGATGATCCTCGCGATGCACCACATCCAGGTGGCGTCGCTCGCCGACCATCGCGACGGCTCGCGCGAGATCGACGCCTACCTGCGCCGCGTCGCGGCGGAGCAGCGCCTGATCGCGTCGGTGACCTCCGAGGTCGGTCCCGGCGGCGACATGCGCCGCAGCGTCGCCGCGATCGCGGAGGACGGCGCGCGCTTCTCGCTGAAGAAGCAGGCGACCACGATCTCGTACGGGCGCGAGGCCGACGACCTGCTGCTGACCGTGCGCCGCCACGCCGGCGCGTCGCCGCACGACCAGGTCCTCGTGCTGCTGCTCGCGGGCGAGTACGTGCTGACGCCGACCGGCGCGTGGGACGCGCTCGGCATGCGCGGGACGTGCAGCATCCCCGCCGTCGTCGAGGGCGGCGGCGCGCCGTGGCAGGTGCTCGCGACGCCGTTCGGCGACGTCGCGGCGCAGAGCATGGTCCCGGTCTCGCACGTGCTCTGGGCGAGCTGCTGGCTCGGCATCGCGATCGACGCCGTGGCGATCGCGCGCGCGAAGCTGCGCGGCGAGGCGCGCGCGCGCGCCGGCACGCTGCCGCCCGAGGCGGCGCGCCTCGCGGAGACGGGCGCGAAGCTCCAGCTCCTGCGCAGCGAGGTCTCCGCCGCGACCGCCGACTGCGCGCGCATGCGCGCGGCCGGCGACCGCGACGCGCTCGCGAGCCTCGGCACCGCGCTGCGCATGAACGACCTCAAGCTCTCGGCGTCGCGGCTCGCGGTCGACATCGTCGGCGAGGCGCTCGGCGTGTGCGGCATCGCCGGCTACCGCAACGACTCTCCCTACAGCATCGGACGTCACCTGCGCGACGTCCTCTCGGCGCCGCTCATGATCCAGAACCAGCGCCTGCTCGAGACCAACGCCGGGCTGTGGATGGTCGGCAAGGGCGAGGCGTGACGCGCGCCGGCGCGGCCGCGTGGGCGGCCGAGTCGCACGTCCCGCACCGGCTCCACGACGCGGGCCGCGACTGGCCCGAGACCAACTGCTACGTCGACGTGTGGATCGAGCTGCTCGCGGCGCTCGATCTCCCGGTCGAGGCGTGCCTGGGCTTCCCGCTCGCATCGGAGTTCGAAGGCGATCAGTGGACGTTCTTCAAGCCGCCGCACGCCGACCTCGAGGCGCTCTACGGCATCCGCGTCGAGGAGCTGACGCTCTGGCGGCCGCTCGCCGAGCAGCTCCGCACCCAGGTCGAGCGCGGGCGCGTGCCGCTCGTCGAGGTGGACGCCTTCCACCTGCCCGACACGGACGGCAGCGCGTACCGCCACGCGCACGAGAAGACCACGATCGGCGTGGTCGCGATCGACGTCGCCGCGCAGCGGCTCCGCTACTTCCACAACCGCGGCCTGCACGCGCTCGGCGGCGACGACTTCGCCGCGCTGCTGCGCGTCGGCGCGGAGCCCGACGCGCGCTGGCTCCCGCCCTACTGCGAGATCGCGAAGCTCGACGGGCTCGTGCGCCGCGGCGACGCGGCGCTGCGCGAGCACGCCCTCGCGCTCGCGCGCCGGCACTACGCGCGGCGGCCGCGCGCCAACCCGGTGCGCGCCTACGAGCAGGCGTTCGCGGCGCACCTGCCGCACGTGCTCGGCGGACCCGCCGCGTATCACGCGTACGCCTTCGCGTCGGTGCGCCAGCTCGGCGCCGGCGCCGAGCTGCTCGCCTCGCACCTGCGCTGGCTCGGCGACGGCGGCGACGCCGCGTTCGCGCACGCGGCGGACGCGTTCGCGGAGCTCTCCGCCGCCGCCAAGACATTCCTGCTCAAGCTCGCGCGCATCGCGCACGCGGGCCGTGCGCGCGACGTCTCGGCGAGCTTCGCCGCCATGGCCGGCGCCTGGGAGCGCGGGATGCACGGGCTCGCGGAGCCGCTCGGCCCGTGACGCAGGCGCCGCCGCCCGAAGTGCCGATCGCGCTCGGCGCGCTGCGCGTGGACGGCCAGCGCGAATGCCAGCTCGCTTCGGGTTGGGAGGTCGCGAGCCTGCCGCCGGGCGCCGCCGCCGACCCCGCCGCGGCCGCTTCGGCGTGCGACTGGCGCGGCGTCGCGCGCGTCGGGCCGATGGCCGCGATCGACGACCGCATCGAGCCGGCCGCGCTCGACCGCTTCGACCACTGGTACCGCTGCCGGCTGCGCGCCGCGGATGCCGGCGGCGTGCGCGCGCTGCTCTGCTTCGACGGCCTCGCGACGATCGCGGACGCATGGCTCGACGGCCGGCCGCTGCTGCACGCCGAGGACATGTTCACGTCGCACGCGGTGGACGTGACGGGCGGCGTGCGCGACGGCAGCGAGCTGGTGCTGCGCTTCGCCGCGCTCGCGCCGCGGCTGCGCGAGCGGCGCCCGCGCGGGCGCTGGCCGACGCGGCTCGTCGCGGAGCGCAACCTGCGCTTCGAGCGCACCGCGCTGCTCGGCTACCTGCCCGCGTGGTGTCCGCCCGCGAAGGTCGCGGGCCCGTGGCGCCCGGTGCGCCTCGTCGCGCAAGAGCGCGTCGCGGTCGAGCGCGCGCGCGTCGTGCCGCACTTGTGCGACGGTGCGGCGCGGCTCTCCGTCCGGCTGCAGTGCCGCTGGCTCGGCGCCGGAGCCGCCGCGACGGCGCCGCTGCGCGCATCGCTCGCGGTCGGCGGCGCGTCCACCCCGCTGCGCTGCGAGCGCGGCGCCGGCGGCGCGTTCGTCGTGTCCGGCGCATGGGAGGGGCGCGGAGTCGAGCCGTGGTGGCCGCACACGCACGGCGCGCCGGCGCTGCACGCGGCGCAGGTCGTGCTCGAGGCGGGCGGCGCGCCGCTCGCGATCGGGCTCGGCGACGTCGGCTTCCGCTCGGTCGGCCTCGCGGACGGCGACCTCGACGCCTTCCGCCTCGCGTGGAACGGCGAGCCGCTCTTCGCGCGCGGCGCCTGCTGGACGCCGCTCGATCCGCTGCGGCTGCACGCGCCCGTCGAAGCGCTGCGCGCGGCGCTGCTCCAGGTGCGCGACGCGGGCATGAACATGCTCCGCATCGGCGGCACGGGCGTCTACGAGAGCGACGACTTCCACCGCCTGTGCGACGAGCTCGGCATCCTCGTCTGGCAGGACTTCGCGTTCGCGAGCTTCGACTATCCCGCCGACGACGCCTTCCTCGCGCGCTGCCGGCGGGAGGCCGAGCAGCAGCTCGAGCGCACGGCGGGGCGCTGCTCGCTGGCCGTCGCGTGCGGCGGCAGCGAGGTGCAGCAGCAGGCCGCGATGATGGGCCGCCCGCCGGCGGAGTGGACGCACCCGCTCTTCGACGCGGTGCTGCCCGCCGCGTGCGCCGAGCAGCGTCCCGATCTGGTGTACGTGCCGTCGAGCCCGTGCCGCGGCGACCTGCCCTTCCACGTCGCGCAGGGCCCGAGCCACTACTTCGGCGTCGGCGCGTACCGCCGGCCGCTCGACGACGCGCGCCTCGCGGGCGTGCGCTTCGCGTCCGAGTGCCTCGCCTTCGCGAACGTGCCGGAGGCGGCGTCGCTCGAGGCCTGGTTCGGCGAGGCCGCGCCGCACATGCACGACCCGCGCTGGAAGGCCGGCGTGCCGCGCGACCCCGGCGCCGGCTGGGACTTCGCCGACGTGACCGACCACTACGTCGCGGCCTGCTTCGGCGTCGACCCCGCCGCGCTGCGCGCCGCGGATCCCGGCCGCTACCTCGCGCTCTGCCGCGTCGCGACCGGCGAGACGATGGCGGCGGTGCAGCGGCGCTGGCGCGCGCGCGGCTCCGGCTGCAGCGGCGCGCTCGTCTGGTGGCTGCGCGATCTCGTGCCGGGCGCCGGCTGGGGCGTGGTCGACGCCGCGGGCGCGCCGAAGGCGGCCTACCACTTCCTGGCGCGCGCCTGGGCGCCGCTCGCCGTCTGGCTGGTGGACGACGGCGTCGACGGCGCGCGCGTGTTCGTCGCGAACGACGCGCCGCGCGCGCGGCGCGGCGTGCTGTCGGTGGCGCTCGTGCGCCGCGACGGCCGCGTCGCCGAGCGCGCGGAGACCGAGGTCGAGGTCGCGCCGCGCAGCGAACGGAGCTGGAACGTCGAGGCGCTGCTCGGCGCCTTCTGCGACGCGACCTGGGCGTACCGCTTCGGGCCGCCCGGCCACGACGCGGTGGTCGCGCACTTCGCGCCGCACGGCGAAGACGTCTGCGTCGCGCCCGCCTTCCTGTTTCCGGCGGGCCTCGCGAGCGCCGCCGCCGCGGACGCGGGACTCGACGCCCGCGCGGAGCCGCTCGGCGGCGGACACTTCTCGGTGACGGTGCGCGCGGAGCGCCTGGCGCGCTTCGTCGCCGTCGAGGCGCCGGGCTTCCGCGCGAGCGACGCGTACTTCTGCGTCGCGCCGGGCATCCCGCACCGACTGCGGCTCGCGCCGCTCGCGGGCGAGAAGCCGCTCGTCGCGGAGCTCCGCCCGCTCGGCGCGCCGAACGCGACGCCCGTGCGAGTCACCCAGTGACGCGTTCGCCGCGCGGGAGCCGGGCGTGAGCGCAGCCGCGAGCCGGGCGCCGGACGGCATGCACGCCGGCTGGATCGAATCGCCGCGCGGCCCGCTCTTCGCCTGCCATCACCCGGCGCGGGGCGCGCGCCAGCGCGACGTCGCGGTGTTGCTGTGCGACCCGTTCGGCTCCGACCGCATGAACCTGCACCTCACCTACCGCGCGCTCGCGCTCGAGCTCGCCGCGAGCGGCTTTCCCGCGCTGCGCGTCGACTACGCCGGCACCGGCGACTCCGCCGGCTATCCGCGCGACCCGGACCAGGTCCGCGGCTGGCTCGAGAGCCTCGACGCCGCGGCGGACTGGCTGCTGCGCGCGAGCGGGCGCGACGTGCTCGGCTGCTTCGGCGCGCTGCTCGGCGGCACGCTCGCGGCCGTGTTCGCGGAGCGCCGCGCCGACGTGCGCAGCCTCGCGCTCTGGGGCGCGCACGCGAGCGGCGCGGCGTTCCTGCGGGAGCTGCGCGCGTTCTCGGCGCTGCGCAGCGAGCTCGCCGCCGCGCCGCGTCCGCCGGGCTGGCAGGACGGCGACCAGGAGGGCATCGGCTTCCTGCTGACGCGCGAGACGGTGGCGTCGATCGGCGCTCTCGCGATCGACCCTTCTCGGTGTCGCTCGGTGCGGCGCGCCGCGCTCTTCGCGCGCGGCCCCGGCCGTTCCGAGGCGGCGCTCGCCGCGGCCTTCGAGCGGGCCGGGATCGACGTGGCGCCGCCGCCGCAAGCGGTCGTCGACGTCGCGGAGCTCGAGGACGAGCGCGTTCGCCCGCCGGAAGCGCTCGTCGCGCAGCTCGCCGGCTGGTGGCGCGACGCGCATCCCGCCGCGCCGCGGCCGGCGCGCGCC
>QEVM01000235.1 GCA_003576805.1 Pseudomonadota bacterium
GCCGCCAAGCCTCCGACGCAAACGTCCTCTGATGAGCCACGTCATCCCCCCCGGCTCTCTTCTACCATGCCGGGCGGCTTTTTCAGAGGTTCCCTAGCCAGCTGATTCTCCCTGGGAAGGGGATGTCGGCGCTCACCAACGAGGAGTACGAGAGATGCAGCGAACGATCCTGCTCGCGATCGCGAGCGCCCTTGCGGCGGCGAGTGCCGACGCGGCTTCCTTCACCGCCAGCGGCGACCGCTGGATGTACCCGTTCAACGGCGCGGCCGGATTGGAGACGACGGCGTCGATCTTCGGCGCGCCCGGCGAGCCCAGCTTCGACGACCGCGACGCGCAGTACCTGCTCGACTTCGCCACGACGGCCGAGATTCCGGCCGGCCAGGGCGCGTCGAATTATCAGATCACGTCGGCGCGCCTCACGATCACGCTGAAGCCGGAAGGCGAGCACGGAACCTGGGACTACGATCCGACCTACGATCCGTACACCAGCTACGGCGCGGGCACCGACAGCGACGCGGGCCGCTCCATCGAGCTCTACGGCGTCGGCTACCGCAACGGGTTCGACACGCTCTCGTTCACCGAGTCGAGCGCGTTCTCGCCGGCGGGCCCGCCGACGCCCGGTGTCCGCAACGCCTACGCCAACGACTACGCGGGCGGCGCCGATCGCGACGTCTCGAACAACGTGCGGAGCGGCTTCGACGCGAGCCCGTTCGCCGTCGGCGCGATCGACGGGCTGGCGGCGGGCGATGCGGCGCCGGGCGGTGCCGAAGTCGTCTTCGAGCTCGCGCTCTCGCCCGACGTCGTCGCGTACCTGCAGAGCCGCCTCGACGCCGGCGAGGTCGATCTGATCGTGTCGGGCCTGTTCAGCGCGGCGTTCGGCGGGCCGGCGACGTATCCGCGCTTCGAGACGAGCGAAGGCGCCGCCGCCGCCGTGCTCGACCTCGAGGTGCAGGTCGTGCCCGAGCCGGGCAGCGCGCTGCTGCTCGCGACGGGGCTCGCCACGCTCGTGGCACGGCGGCGCAGCGCCGGCTGACCGCGACGGCCGGCGTCGCGCACCGCGCGGCGCCGGCCGCTCCGCTCAGCGCGCGGCGGGCGCCGCGAGGCCTCCCGGCGGCCGCACCACGAGCGATCCGAGCATCGCGTCGAACCACGGCGTGAAGTCGTTCCGCAGGCTCTTCGGCGCCTCCATGATCACGATCACGACGCGGCCGTCGCCCGACTCGACGAAGACGTGGTCCTCGATCATGTCGCCCTCGAGCGGCAGCACGCGCATCCACGTCGCGCGCCGGCCCGCGACGCCGAGCGGCCCCTGCTGCGCGACCTTGCCGCCGCGCACGTGCGCGTCGCCGTGGCGCTCGAGGTAGCTCGCGACGCTCGGATAGCTGCGCACGATCACCTGGAACGACGCTTCGTAGTCCCAGGCGAGGCCGTCGATCACGATGACGCCGCGCGGCGCGACGATCGCGCGCCAGCCCGCGCCGGGATGGATCGAGTAGCCGTTGCGCGGATCCACGAACGGCTCGGGCGCGAGCTGGGCGGGCCCGTTCGGCGCGCTCGCCGCCGCGCGCGGCAGGTCCTGGCCGCGCGGCAGGCGCGCGTAGATCGTGCCGTTCGGCTGGCGGTAGAGCGCGCGGAAGGAGTTCACGTCCTGCTGCGAGAGCTCGTCGACGCGGCGGTCGCGCGCGACCTCGTACATCAGGTCGGCCGGGATCGGGCTGTGGCCGTGCATGCCGAGCGCGTGACCGAGCTCGTGCAGCACGTTGCGCTCGACCTGGTCGGGCGGCAGCAGGCCGTGTGCGTCCGCCACGTAGATGCGGATCTCGGGCACTTCGTACTCGACCTCGACGCGGTCCTTCCACAGGCTGCGGCCTCCGATCCGGCAAGCGTCGCGCATCGGTGTCGTGCCGAGCACCTGCACGCCTTCCTCGGGCGCGGGCCCGACCTCGCCGACGAGCCGGATGCGGAGGTCGACGTCGTCGGCGCCGCGCACGCGGCGGAAGCTCACCACGCCGCCGAGCGCCTGCTGCCAGCTCTCGAGCGCGCGCCAGGCCGCGTCGACGAACGCGTTCGGCTCCTTCATGCGGTCGAACTCGTTCTGCAGCTCGGCCGACACGGCGGGCGCCTCGACGTGGACCGCGAGCGGGAAGCGCGTCACCTCCCAGCGGCACAGCACGAGGAGGTCCTCCTCCTTGCCGCGCAGCGCGAAGCGGCCGGCCATGAACGGCAGGTAGTTGGGCTCGCCGATCTCCGCCTCGGGGTGCGCGCGGCGGAACGCCTCGTAGTCGAAGCGGGTCGGGTGGAAGCGCTCGGGCGACGGCGTCGCGAGCGGGCCGCAGGCGACGAGCGGCCCCGCGAACGCGAGCGCCGCGCAGGCCGCGGCGGACCGCCGCCTCACGCGCGCTCCCGGTCGCGCACGGCGCGCTCCATCTCGCGCTCCTCTTCGCGGCGGCGGATCGTCTCGCGCTTGTCGTGCATGCGCTTGCCGCGCGCGAGGCCGAGCTCGACCTTGGCGCGGCCGTTCTTGAAGTAGAGCGCGAGCGGCACGATCGTGAGCCCGCGCTCGGCGACCTTGCCGGCGAGCCGCACGATCTCGGAGCGGTGCAGCAGGAGCTTGCGCTCGCGGCGCGGATCGGGATTGTCGCGCCCGGCCTTGTCGTAGGGGCTGACGTGCGCGTTCAGCAGGAACGCCTCGCCGCCGCGCAGCACGGCGTACGAGTCCGAGAGGTTCGCCTTTCCCTCGCGCAGCGACTTCACCTCGGGCCCGAGCAGCACGAGTCCGGCTTCGACCTTCTCCAGGATCTCGTAGTCGTGGAGGGCGCGCCGGTTCGTCGCGATCGGCTTCGTCGAATCCCCGCGCGCCTCCGCCATCCGCCGCAACGTAGCAGGCGGCGCTGCGGACCGGGCTCGCGGCTATTCGCGGATCTTGTTGTGCCGATCGACGAACACGCGGCGCGCCTGCCACGTGCGCGCCTCGTCGTCCTCGAGCTCCGTCCAGCTCGCGATGATGACGAGGTCGTGGGGCTTGATCAGGTGCGCGGCGGCGCCGTTCACGCAGATCTCGCCCGAGCCCGCCTCGCCCGGGATGGCGTAGGTGCGCAGCCGCGCGCCGTTGGTGCAGTCCCAGATGTCCACCGCTTCGTACGGCACGATGTCCGCCGCGGCGAGCAGGTCCGTGTCGATCGACACGCTGCCCTCGTACTCGAGGTTGGCCTCGGTCACGGTGGCGCGGTGGATCTTCGACTTGAGCATCGTGCGTTTCATCGGGGGTCCTCTTGGCTGCCCGGGCGCAGCACCCGGTTGTCGATCAGGCGAACCGCGCCGCTCGCCGCGCGCGGCGCGGGAAAGCGGACGGCGAGCGCGAGCACGGCGGGGCGATCGAGCGCGGCGACCGCGGCGAGCGTCTCCGCGTCACGCAGCTCGACGTAGTCCACGTCGGCGTGCGGGGCGCGCAAGAGCTCCTTGTGCGCGGTCTCGAGCAGCGCCGCGGGCGAGCGCTCGCCCGTGCGCGCCAGCGCCTCGGCGGCGTCGAGCGCGCGCACGAGGGCGAGCGCCTCGCCGCGCATCGCCGCGTCGAGGTAGACGTTGCGGCTCGAGCGCGCGAGCCCGTCGGGCTCGCGCGCGGTCGGGACGCCGACGACCTCCACGCCGAGCAGCAGGTCGCGCGCGAGCCGCTTCACCACCTGGAGCTGCTGGTAGTCCTTCTCGCCGAACACGGCGACGTGCGGGCGCGCGGCGGCGAACAGCTTGGCGACGACCGTCGCGACGCCGCGGAAGAAGTGCGGCCGCGACGCGCCGCACAGCGGCTTCGCCAGCTCGCCGACCTCGACCCAGGTCTGTGCGCCCTCCGGATACAGCTCGGCGGGCGCGGGCGCGAACACGACGTCCACGCCGGCCGCGCGACACTTGGCGACGTCGCCGTCGAGATCGCGCGGGTAGCTCGCGAGGTCCTCGTTCGGCGCGAACTGCGTCGGGTTCACGAAGATCGACACGATCACGAGCTCGGCGCGGCGGCGCGCCTCCGCGACGAGCGCGAGATGGCCCTTGTGCAGCGCCCCCATCGTGGGCACCAGGGCCACGCGGCGTCCCGCCGCGCGCGCCGCGTCGGCGCGCGCGCCGAGCGCTGCGACCGTGCGCACCAGCTCCATCAGCGCGCCTTGTAGCAGTGCTCTTCGGCGGGGAACTTCTGCGCCGCGACGTCCTCGCCGAACGCGCGCGCCGCGCGCGCCGCGATCGCGCCGAGGTCGGCGTACTGCTTGACGAAGCTCGGCGTCCAGTCGTTGAGCCCGAGCAGGTCGTGCATCACCAGCACCTGGCCGTCGCACGCGGGGCCCGCGCCGATCCCGATCGTCGGGATGTCGAGCCGGCTCGTGATCTCCGCCGCGAGCTCGGCCGGCATGCCTTCGAGCACGACGGCGAAGGCGCCGGCCGCCTGCACCGCCTCCGCGTCCGCGATCACGCGGTCGCGCTCGTCCTGCGTGCGGCCCTGCACGCGGAAGCCGCCCATGCGGTGCACCGCCTGCGGCGTGAGACCGACGTGCCCCATCACCGGCACCTCGGCGCGCGCGATGCGCGCGATCGACTCGGCGACGCCCACGCCGCCTTCCAGCTTCACGGCCTGTGCGCCGCCGTCCTTCACCAGCCGGATCGCGCTGCGCACCGCGTCCTCGGACGACACCTGGTACGAGCCGAACGGCATGTCGCCGACCACGAGCGCGCGGCGGCAGCCGCGCGCCACGAGCCGCGTGTGGTAGACGACCTCGTCGAGCGTCACCGGCAGCGTGGTGTCGTGGCCCTGCACGACGTTGCCCAGGCTGTCGCCGACGAGCAGCACGTCGATGCCCGCCTGGTCGAAGATGCGCGCGAATGCGAAGTCGTACGCGGTGAGCATCGTGATCCGCTCGCCCCGCCGCTTGCGCGCGGCCAGGGTGCGGACGGTGACGCGATGCTCGCGCGAGGCGGCGACCGAGGTCGTCGACATGGGGGGCACTCCCAGAGGCCCGCCCGACCGACTGCATCGACGGAGAACAAAAAACGCGCCGCCCGGTCGGCACCGGAGGCGCGTCGCTCGAGGTTCGCGGATCCGCCAAGGTCGACGATGCGCTGGCGGAGAGGGATTCCGCGGGGCCTCTGCTCACCTCCGTCTCGGTCCGCCGCAGCGGATCCAAGCGATGGCTCGCGGGAAGGCTCGTCCTCGTCTTCGTCGGGCCGTCCGTGGGAGGGGCCCGAGCGTGAAGCCCACGGTTTGCGTTCGTGTGGGCTGGTGTCGTTCTCGCTGCCCTGATGAGGATCGCACCGTGCGATTCCCCTCAGGCGCGCGAAGGGTAAGAGCACCGCGCGCCGTGTCAACTCCGGCTCGCGTCCGGCGACGGCGGCTCGGCGGGCTCGCAGGCGCGGACGAAGCGCGCAAGGCGCTCGCGATCCGCGTCGGCAACGACCTCGAAGCGCACGCCCGCCTCGAAGAAGCGCGGCGACGCCTCGGCGTCGGGCGTCTCGGCCCAGCTCACGCGGCCGCGCGCTTCGATCGCGGCGGAGTCGTGCGGCAGCGCGAACACGACGCGCACCGGCTCGCCGACCGGCAACGGCGCGCGCAGGTGCAGGCAGAGCCCGCTCGCCGACAGGTTCGTCGCGTACTCGCGCGCGGCGGCGCGATCGCGCCGGTGCAGCGCGACGGCGATCGGCACCGTCAGCTCGCAGCGCGGCTCGAACAGCAGCCGGCTGCCCGGCGCTTCAGCCGGGCGCGAGTCGCCGCGCGATCGCGAGGAGGGCCGCCGGTTCGAGGACTTCGGCGCGTGCGTTGCGCGCGATCCCGAGCTCGTCGAGGACGCCATGGATCTCCTCCAACGCCGGCGCAGGCCGGAGCCCGGTGCGCAGCGCGTTCGGCAGCGTCTTGCGCCGCGTTCCGAACGCGGCCCGCACCACCCGCTCGACGCTCGCCAGCTCATCGGCCAGCAGCGGCGCGGGATCGAGGGGCGTCATGCGCACGAGCGTCGACACGACCTGCGGCACCGGGAAGAAGCAGGCGGGCGGCAAGTCGCGCACGCGCTCGCTTGCGACCGTGAGCGCGTGCAAGACGGCGAGCGATCCGTAGTCGCGCGAGCCGGGCCGCGCCACGAGCCGCTGCGCGACCTCGCGTTGCACGAGCACGAGCCAGCCCGCCAGCGCGCCGCGCGCGTCGAGCAGGCGCCGCAGCAGCGGCGACGACACCGCATAGGGCAGGTTCGCGACCACGCGCACGGGCGCGCCGAGCGAGCGCGCGAGCGCCGCGAGGTCGACGTCGAGCGCGTCGCGGTGGAGCAGCTCGACGTGTTCCGGCAGCGCGCCCTCTTCGCGCAGCGCGCGCACGAGTCCCGCGTCGATCTCGATCGCGACCACGCGGCGCGCGCGCGCCGCGAGCGCGCGCGTCAGCACGCCGAGGCCGGGTCCGATCTCGATCACCGCGTCGCCCGGCGCGACGGGCGCCGCGTCGGCGATCGCGTCGGCGATGCGCGGGTCATGGAGGAAGTTCTGGCCGCGCTCGCGCTGCGCGCGCAGACCGCGTCGCGCGAGCTCGTCGCGGACCGACTCGCGGCTCAACGCGCGGCTGCGGCGGCGAACGGCGCGCGCGCGAACGCGCC
>QEVM01000236.1 GCA_003576805.1 Pseudomonadota bacterium
GGCCGTGCGCGTGCGCCGCGCGCGGCAGCGCGAGGGCGGCGGCCGAGAGCGCGGCCGCGCCGCGCAGCGCGCGACCGCTCAGAGCAGCCGCCACGCGATCGCCACGCCGGCGAGCGCGATCGCGGCGCCCGCCGCGCGCAGCGCCGCCATGCCGCGCGGCAGGCGCGTGACGAGCCCGATCGCGATGCCGGCGACGTGGATCAGTCCCGTCGCGAGCACGAAGCCGGCGCTGTACGCGACGGCGCCCGCCTGCGCGGGCAGCTCGGTGCCGTGCGCGTAGCCGTGGAACACCGCGAACGCCGAGACGAGCGCGCCCGCCAGCCAGAGCGGCGGCCGCTGCGCGAGCGCGATGCACGCGCCGAGCACGATCACCGAGAGCGCGATGCCGGGCTCGATCGGCAGCATCGGAAGCCCGAGGATGCCGGCGACGCCGCCGAGCGACATCACGAGCGGGAACGCGACGGGCAGCAGCCAGATCGCGGGCGCGCCGAGCTGCGCGCCCCACATGCCGACCGCGAGCATCGCGAGCACGTGATCGACGCCGGCGAGCGGGTGCAGGAAGCCGCTCGCGAAGCCGCCGGCCGCGCCCGACTCGGCGTGCGCGAACGCAGCGCGCGGCCACGTACACGCGATCGCGACGAACGCGGCGAGTGCGGCCGCGCCGCGCGGGCCGCTCACCAGCGGTCCCAGTGCGTGCGCGCCGCGGCCGGCAGCCGCTTCGCGACGCGGAAGTCGGCGCCGACCGTGTACGCGACGGGCAGCAGCGCCGCCTGCGTGATCGCGTCGGGGATGCCGAGGATCTCCGCCGCCTGCTTCTCGAAGGCGAGATGGAGCGTCGTCCACGCGCTGCCGAGCCCGCGCGCGCGCAGCGCCAGCATGAACGACCACGCCGCCGGCAGGATCGAGCCGTAGATCGAGGCCTGACCGAGCACGCCGGCGTTCTCGATGCGCCCCTCGACGCACGGGACGACGAGCGCGGGCGCCTCGTGCAGGTGATCGGCGAGGTAGGTCGCCGACGCCTCGACGCGCGGCTGCTGCGCGGCGCGCAGGTCGTTCGGGTCGTAGCTGGCGCGGAACGCCGGGTTCGTGAGATAGGCCTGGAACGCCTGGTGGTAGAGGCGCTGCAGCGCCTGCTTGCGGGCGGCGTCGGTCACCACGACGAAGTGCCAGCCCTGCGCGTTGGAGCCCGTCGGCGCCTGGAGCGCGATCTCGATGCAGCGCTCGATCACGCTGCGCTCGACCGGGCGCGTGAAGTCGAGGCGCTTGCGCACGGAGCGCGTCGTGGTCAGCAGCCAGTCGCTGCAGTCGAGGCAGGCGGCCGGATCCATGGCTTCCTCCGAAGGGCGCGGAGTACAGCACAGCGCGGGAGGCCGCTGCCACGCGAGGGCGGGGAGGCCCGCGTGCTATTCGTCGCTCGCGTGAGCTCCAGCGACCAGCCCGGCCTGCGACTGCGCCTCGCGCACGAGGCGCGCCGCATCGCGACGCAGCACGGCTACCTCGACGCGCTCGAATCGACGACGCTGCGCGCGCTCGAGCGCGGCGACGCGCGCGAGATGGCCGACGCGCTGCGCGCCTTCGCGGGCGCGCTCGACTCGCACTTCGCGCTCGAGGAGCAGGTGCACTTTCCCGCGCTGCACGGGCTCGACGCCGGCCTCGCGGCCGAGATCGGAGCGCTGGTCGCCGAGCACGGCGACTTCCACCAGACGCTCGAGGCGCTCGTCGCGCACGCGGCCGCGGGCGCCGCCGACCGGCTGCGGCCCGAGGTCCTCGCCGGCTTCGGCAAGCTCGCCGCCGCACTGCGCCAGCACGAGGAGCGCGAAGAGGCGCTCTTCGCCCGCTCGATCGCCACCCGCTAGCGAAACCAGAATTCTCGTTCTGAACCGTTGACCGCGTCCGCCCGCCTGGCTAAAGATCCGAATCAGAACGCCGATTCTGATCCGAGTCCGGGGCCTTTCCGCCGCATCGCTCGATGCCGGGAGCGCCCCGCCGGCCGAGGTGGACATGTCCGGCACGCCCGAGCTCCGCTGGGTCCGACCGCCGCGCCAGGCGCGCAGCCAGGAGACGCTCGACCGCCTGCTCGACGCCGCCGAGGGGCTGGTCGCGGAGAAGGGATTCGGCGACGCGACCGTCGCGGAGATCGCGCGCCGCGCCGGGTCGTCGGTCGGCGCCTTCTACGCCCGCTTCCCGGACAAGGAGAGCCTGCTCTTCGCGCTCTACGACCGCTACTTCGAGCAGGCCACGGCGACCGCCGACGCCGCGCTCGAGCCCGCGCGCTGGGTGGGTGCGGGCGTCCCCGACGTGGTGCGGTCGGTGGTGCCGTTCCTGGTCCGGATCTACCGCGAGCGCGCCGGACTGATCCGCGCCTTCGTGCAGCGCAACCACTCCGACGACGGCTTCCGCGCCCGCCAGGAGCGCCTCTCGCACTACGTGAGCGAGCGGCTCTCCGCGCTGCTGCTCGCGCGCGGCGGCGAGATCGCGCACCCCGATCCGGCGCGCGCCGTCACGTTCGGCCTGACCATGACCGTCAGCACGATCGAGAGCGTGATCCTGTTCGGCGAGATGCGCTCCGCCGTGCTCGCGCTCTCCGACGACGAGCTGTCCGCCGAGCTCGCGCGGGCCTACCTCGCGTACCTCGGCGTCCCTTCCCCGCAACGCGCCCATCTCGAACAGGAGTCCTTGGAACGATGACCGCCCTCGACCGCCTTCATCCCGCCCGGCCCATCGAGCAGCTCTCCGTCCCGCAGAGCGTGTCGTACAACTGGGAGTACGACGCCACGCGCAAGCGCCTGATGCGCCTCTACGAGAACGCCAAGCGCGACCAGTGGAACGGCACCGACCGGCTCGACTGGTCCGTCGACGTGGATCCCGAGAAGGGGCTCGTGCCCGATCTCGGCATCGGCATCTACGGCACGCCGATCTGGGAGCGCCTCACCGCCAAGGAGAAGGCGAAGCTGCGCCACGAGGCGATCACCTGGCAGCTCTGCCAGTTCCTGCACGGCGAGCAGGGCGCGCTGCTCGCGACGGCGCAGATCGTGGACTCGGTCCCCTGGTACGAGGCCAAGCAGTACGGCGCGACGCAGGTGATGGACGAGGCGCGTCACGTCGAGGTGTACCGCCGCTTCGTGCAGGAGAAGCTCGAGCACGAGTATCCGGTCAACGCGCAGCTCAAGAGCCTGCTCGACCAGATCCTCACCGACTCGCGCTGGGACATGAAGTTCCTCGGCATGCAGATCATCGTGGAGGGCCTCGCGCTGGCCGCGTTCGGCACGATCCGCGACACCGCGACGAACCCGCTGCTGCGCGACCTCACCGCCGCCGTGATGGAGGACGAGAGCCGTCACGTCGCGTTCGGCGTGCTGTCGCTGCGCGAGTTCTGCCTGGACCTGCCCGAGAAGGAGCGCCGCGAGCGCGAGGAGTTCGTCTACGAGGCCTGCGTGCTGATGCGCGACCGCATCACCAACCGCGAGGTCTGGGAGGCGATGGGCCTCGACGCCGACGAGTGCATCGCGCACTCCGACCAGTCGGACCTCGCCAAGCAGTTCCGCTATCGCCTGTTCTCGAAGATCGTGCCCAACGTGAAGAGCCTCGGGCTGCTCTCGGACGCGCAGCGCCGCCGCTTCGAGGCGCTCGGCATCCTGGAGTTCGAGACCAACACGACGAGCGACGTCGACCACGACGTCGAGATCGAGCGCCGCGTGCGCGCGGGCGAGCTCGCGCTGGCGACCGCCTAGGGCTCCTCGCGGTGTTCACCAGGGCTCCCGGAAGTTCGGATCGAGCGAAGCTCGGCGACGACGTGGGCGCGGAACAAACCGAGCCGGCAGGTTCGCCCGCCTGCCGCGGCACAGGAGCCTACGCGCCCGAGGCGAGCAGGCGGTCGAGCAGCGAGACGAGATCGCGCGTCGTGTAGGGCTTCTGGAGCATCTCGCTGGCACCCGCGTCGCGGGCGAGCGCGAGATCCTCGGCCGGCACGTAGCCGGACGTCATCACGATCGGCACGTCGGCGCGAATGGCCAGCAGCGCGTCGACGAGCTGGAAGCCCGTCATCCCCGGCATCGACACGTCGGTGACGACGATGTCGTAGTCGTGCGGCCGCCCGCGGAACGCCTCCAGCGCGGCGCCGGGCTCACTGAAGCCGGCGACGGCGTAGCCGCAGCTTTCGAGCACGCGCTTGGCGACGCTCACGACGGCGGTCTCGTCGTCCACGAAGAGCACGCGCCCGCCGCGGCCGCGGGCCGCTGCGCGGACCGGCGCGGACTCCGCGGCCGCGCCCGCGCGAGCCAGGGCCGGGAAGCACAGGGTGAAGCGCGATCCCGTGCCCGGCTGGCTGTCCACCGCGATGCTGCCGCCGTGGCTCGCCACGATGCCATGGACCACCGACAGTCCGAGCCCCGTGCCCTCGCCCGGCGCCTTCGTCGTGAAGAACGGATCGAAGATGCGGGCCAGCGTGGTGGCGTCCATCCCCGCGCCGTCGTCGGAGATCGACACGCGCACGTAACGACCCTCGCGCAGGTTCGGCCGCACGTCGGGATCGCGGGCCGTCACGATCACGTCGTCGAGCCGCACGTCGATGCGGCCGGGCCGCGATCCGATCGCGTGCGCGGCGTTCGTCGCGAGGTTGACGATCACCTGATGGATCTGCGTCGCGTCCGCACGGATGGGTGGCAGGTCCTCCCGCCCGCTGCGCTGGATCTCGATCATCGCCGGCGTGGTGGCTCGCACCAGGCGCAGCGCCTCGGTCACCACCGCCTCGAGCTGCACCTCCGCGTGCGTAGCATCGTGGGGTCGACTGAAGGCGAGGATCTGGCGCACCAGATCGGCCGCGCGCGCGCTCGCCCTCTCGATCTGCGCGACGCTCTCGGACGCCGGGTGATCGGGCGCCAGCTCGGCGCTCGCGATCTCGGCGTTGCCGACGATCGCGAGGAGGATGTTGTTGAAGTCGTGTGCGATGCCGCCGGCGAGCGTGCCGAGCGCTTCGAGCTTCTGCGCGCGCAGCACGGCGGCCTCGGTGCGCTTGCGCTCGGTGATGTCCATGTTGACGCCGACGGCGCGGTGCGGGCGGCCCGCAGCGTCGCGCTCGAGGCGCGCCCAGAACACGAACCACGACACCTGCCCGTCCGCTCCGACGACTCGGAACTCCGCCGACGCGCGGTCGCCCTCGCGCAGCAAGGCGTCGAGCGCGGCGCGCACCGCGGGGCGGTCTTCGCGATCCATGCGCGCGAGCACGTCCGCGATGCCGACGTGCCCGTCGGGATCCAAGCCGAACACGGCGCGCATGCGTTCGTCCGACTCCATGCGGTCGGGGGCGACCTCCCAGATCCAAGGGCTCATCCCACCCGCTTCGAGGGCCGCCACCAGTTGGGTCTGCGAAGTGCGCAGATCCTGCTCGGCGCGCTTGCGCTGCGTGGCGTCCTGGAGGAAGCCGTACCAGAGCGTTCCGCCGTCGGGCTCGCGCTCCGGCGTCGCGCGGGCGGCGATCCAGATCTCGCGGCCCTCCGGATGCCGGTAGCGGAAGTCGCACTCCCACAGCGCGAGCGACGCAGCCGACGCTTCGAGGGAACGCTGCACCCGGCTCACGTCGTCGGGATGGATCCGCTCGAACACCGGCTCGGCGCTCGCGCGCAGCGCCGCCGCGGACGACCCGAGCAGCTCTTCGATGCGCGGGCTCGCGTCGGGAATCGAGAACAGAGCGCCCGAGGGCGGCCTGCGGAAGGCGAAGATCACGCCGGGCGCGGCGGCCGAGATGCGCCCGAGCCGTTCTTCCTCCTCCCGCATGGCGTTCCGCATCAGGTGCGCGTCGTGCACGTCGGTGTTCGAACCGAACCACCGCGCGACCGACCCGCTCGCATCGCGCAGCGGCCGCGCGCGGCTGTCGAACCATCGATACACGCCGTCGTGACGGAGCAGCCGGCCTTCGAGCTGGAATTCCGAGCCGGCGCGCAGACACTCCTCCCAGCGGGCGGCGACGGCCTCGCGGTCGTCCGGGTGCACCATGCGAATCAAGTCGTCCACGCTCGAACCGGGCAGGCCGACGTAGTCCGCGAGACGTTGGTTCACGAACTCCAGGCGCCCGCGCGCGTCCGCGGTCCAGAGCTGGTGCGGCAGCGAGTCGGCGAGCTGGCGGAAGTCGCGTTCGCTGCGGCGGAGCGTTTCCTCAGCGACGCGGCGGGGCGTCACGTCCTCCGCGACGAAGCTGAAGCGCGGCCGGCCCTCCGGCCCTTCACCGAGGTGCTGCGCCGTCGCCGCCAGCCACCGGAAGCCCGCGTCGGTCGGAATCTCGAACTCGAAGCGCGCCGGCGCGCGCTCGAGCAGGCTGCGCTGGAACTGCTCGACCCACAGCCGGCTCAGGCGCTCGGTGAGATCGTCCACGCGACGCCGCGGCGATCGGGCCGGCCGTACGCCGAACACGCGCGCCGCCGCCGGATTGCCGTGCAGCCCGACGATCTGGTCGCCGTCGAGCTCCGCGACCCCCATCAAGAACGAGCTGTTCTCGTACAGACTTCGCAGCGTCGCCTGGCTGTCGCGCAGCGCGTCG
>QEVM01000237.1 GCA_003576805.1 Pseudomonadota bacterium
CGATCGCATTCGGCCGGCGCGACTGGGGCGCGATCGCGGGCGACGCGCCCGGCGCGTTCTGGATCGGCGGCGGGCGCGCGGTGCCCGGCGCCGGCGAGCCCAAGCCGCCGGGCTTCGCGCGCCGCTTCGACGCCGCCGGGCTCGGCGTCGCGCGCACCGGCTACGAGCGCGACGCGGAGATCGTCGTGTTCCGCTGCGGCCCGACGCGCTACCGGCCCGACGTGCTGCGCAGCCACATGCACGCCGACGCGCTCTCGGTGCTCTGGCGCGTCGGCGGCGAGGACGTGCTGCTCGATCCGGGCAGCTACCTCTACAGCGAAGGCGACGGCTGGCGCGCGGCGCTGCGCGGAACGCGCGCGCACGCCTGCGTCGTCGTCGACGGACGCGACCAGGCGGACGTCGCGACGCAGCGCTTCGGCATCGCGGGCGAGCGCCCCGCGCGCTGGCTCTCGTTCGCGGGCGGCGCGGACCGGCTCACTGCGGCCGCGGAGCATCCCGCGGACGGCGCGGTGCGCGTGCGACGCCGCGTCGCGTGGCGCGCGGGGGACCTGCTCGCGCTCTGCGACGACGTCGTGGGCGAAGGCGCGCACGCGGTCGAGGCGTGGCTGCCGCTGCCGCCGAGCAGCGGCGCGCCGGACGCCGGCGGCGTCGCGCTCGCGCTTGCCGGCGGGCGCGGCGTGCTCGTGCAGTGCTTCGGCGACGTGCGCAGCGTCGAGGTGCTGCGCCCCGGCGAGACGAGCCCGCCCGGGCCCGGCTGGATCGCGCCGCGCTACGGCGTGCGCACGCCGGCGACCGCCGTGCGCATCGACGCGGGCGAAGGGCCGCTGCCGCGCCGGCTCGTCACCGTGATCCAAACCCGTCGCGCCGGCGCGCCGCTGCGCCCCGCCCGCTGCGAGCCGGTCGCGGACGCCGGCGTGCGCGTCGCCACCGAACGCGGCGCGGTCCGCTTCGACGGCGCCGGCGGCGTCGCGTTCGAGGACGCGCCGTGAGCGACGCGCGCTTCCTGTTCGTCGTCGGCGAAGGGCCCGACGCCACCGTGATCGACTCGCAGGTCGTGGACACGGTGATCGCGGTGGCGCGCGAAGGCGTGCAGTTCGACCTGCTCTTCCTCACCAATCCCGGCCCGCTCTGGCGGCGGCGCGACTACTACGCCACGCGGCGGCGCGAGATCGCGGCGCGCACCGGCGGCGCCGTGCGCGTGCTGCCCGCGCCGCATCCGCTGACGCGCGCGGGCGCGGCGTTCGCGACCGGACTCATCGCGAGCGAGCTGCTGCGCAGCCGCGGCCGGCTCGTCGTGCACGCGCGCACCGACAACCCCGCCTACTTCGCGAGCCGCATCGCGCGCCGCAGCGCGCGGCTCCGCTACGTCTACGACGCGCGCGGCGCCTTCGAGGGGGAGTGGCGCCTGACCGCGGCCGCCGCGGGCCTCTCCCCCGCCGCCATCGAGCGCGGCATGCAGCGGCAGCTCGCGGTGCGCCACGCGGCGGTGTCGCACGCGGCGCACGTGCTGTGCGTCTCGAGCGTGCTGCGCGACCGGCTGGTCGAGCTGCACGGGCTCGATCCGGCGCGCGCGAGCGTCGTGCCGTGCGTCGCGGACGCCGCGAAGTTCGGCCCCGACGAGCAGGCGCGCGACGAGGCGCGCCGCGCGCTCGGGCTCGAGGGCCGCTTCGTCGTGGTGTACCCGGGCCGCTTCGGCACCTGGCACTACAACGAGGAGACCTTCGCGGTCGTGCGCGGCCTGATGGATGCCGACCCGAGCGTGTTCTTCCTGGTGCTGACGCCGGACACCGAGGCGGCGGCGGCGCTCGCCGCGCGCACGCTGCCCGAGGGCCGCTTCGCGATCCGCAGCGCGCGCCACGACGAGGTGCCGCGCTACCTGCGCGCCGCGGACCTCGGCGTGCTGCTGCGCGCGCCCGATCCGCTCAACGAGGTGGCGTGCCCGACCAAGTTCGCCGAGTACGTGATGACGGGCCTGCCGGTGCTGATCAGCGCCGGCATCGGCGACTGCAGCCCGTTCGTCGAGCACGAGCAGGCGGGCGCCGTGCTGGCGCAGCCCGACCCGAAGGAGGCGGTCGCGGCCGTCGCGCGCATCCGCAACGAGCCGGACGCGGCGCGCCGCGCGCGCATCGCGGCGGTCGGCCAGCGGCTCTCGCGCCAGCGCTACGCGCGCGAGACGGCGGCGCTCTACCGCCGCATCGCGGAGGCGCCGTGAGCGCGGGGGTGTCGTAGCCGTGTGCGGCTTCTGCGGCATCGTCGGGCCCGCGCGGGCCGCGTCGCCCGAGGCGATCGGCGCGATGACCGACGCGCTCGCGCACCGCGGCCCCGACGACGCGGGCACGCACGTCGAGCGCTTCGCCGTGCGCGACGCCGAGTGGGTGCTCGCGCTCGGCCACCGCCGGCTCTCGATCCTCGACCTCTCGCCGCTCGGCCACCAGCCGATGCACTCCGCCGACGGCGCGCGCGTCGTCGCCTACAACGGCGAGGTCTACAACTTCCGCGAGATCCGCGCGGAGCTCGCCGCGCTCGGCCATCGCTTCCGCTCCGACTGCGACACCGAGGTGCTGCTCGAGGCGTGGCGCGCCTGGGGCGTCGCGTGCTTCGACAAGCTGATCGGGATGTTCGCGTTCGCGCTCTGGGACCGTCCCGCGCGGCGGCTCGTGCTGGTGCGCGACCGGCTCGGCATCAAGCCGCTCTACTGGCGCTGCGACGGCGGCGTGCTGACGTTCGGCTCCGAGCTGCACGCGCTGCGCGCGCACCCGGCGTTCCGGCCCGCGATCTCGCGCGGCGCGCTCGGCCGCTACCTGCGTGGCGGCTACACGGCGGGCGAGGAGACGATCTACGAGGACGTGCGGCGGCTGCTGCCCGGCTCGTACCTGGTCTGGCAGGACGGCGCGGTCTCGACGCACGCGTGGTGGCGGCTCACCGATCCCGCGGAGACGGCGCCGCCGCCGACCTTCGACGCCGCCGTCGACGCGCTCGACGCGCTGCTCGGCGACGCGGTCGAGCGCCGCATGATCGCCGACGTGCCGCTCGGCGCGTTCCTCTCGGGCGGCGTCGACTCGAGCGTCGTGGTGGCGCTGATGCGCGAGCGCTCGCGCGCGCCGGTGCGGACCTTCTCGATCGGCTTCCGCGAGCCGGAGTGGGACGAGGCGCCGCACGCGCGCGCGGTCGCCAAGCACCTCGGCACCGATCACACCGAGCTCTACGTGTCGCGCGACGAGGCGGTCGCGGTCGCGCACGAGCTGCCGTCCCTCTACGACGAGCCCTTCGCCGACGCGTCCGCGATCCCGACGACGCTGCTCTCGCGCCTGACGCGCCAGCACGTCACGGTGTCGCTCTCGGGCGACGGCGGCGACGAGCTCTTCGGCGGCTACGACCGCTACGCCAAGCTGCGCCGGCTCGCGCCGCTGCTCGCCCTGCCGCTGCCGCTGCGGCGCGCGCTCGCCGCGGCGTCGCGCGGGCTGCCGCTCGGCGCGCTGCGCAACGGGCTCGCGCACCTGCGCGCGCCCGACGCCGCCGCGCTCGCCGAACGCATGGGCGCGCACTTCGACGACGCCGACCTCGCCGCCGCGCTCGGCGCCGACGCCGCGCGCCCGCCGCCGCTCTACCTCGACACCTATCGCGCCGCACCGGCCCGCGATCCCGTGCGGCGCGCGATGTTCGCCGACGCGCGCGTCTACATGGCCGACGACATCCTCGCCAAGGTGGACCGCGCCAGCATGTCGGTCGCGCTCGAGGCGCGCGTGCCGATCCTCGACCACCGCGTCGTGCGCTTCGCGTTCTCGCTGCCGGACGCGCTGCTCGCGCACGGCGGCAAGACGAAGGCGCCGCTGCGCGCGGTGCTCTACCGGCGCGTGCCGCCCGCGCTGATCGAGCGGCCGAAGCACGGCTTCGGCATTCCGATCCACGTGCTGCTCGCGCGCGAGCTCGCCGCCTGGAGCGCGCGCCACCTCGCGCCCGCGCGGATCCGCGAGGACGGGCTCTTCGATGCGGCCGGCGTCGCGCGGCTCGTCGCCGCCGCGGAGCGGCCCGAGCCGGTCGCCACCACGCGCCTGTGGTTCCTGCTCTGCTTCCAGCGCTGGTACGCGCGCGTGCACCGGGGAGAGGAGGACGCATGACGGCATCCGCCCGCCTCCGCAGCACGGCGGCCGCGCTGCTGACGCTGGCCGTCGCGGCGATCGTCAGCCTGCTGCTCGCCGAGTGCGCGGTGCGCTGGGTGCGCCCGCAGCCGGCCGGGCTCGGCTGGCTGAGCGACGAGGGCATCCTGCTGCACGTGCCGAACCGCTCGCTGCGCTTCAAGGACTACGACTTCGAGTCGAACGCCAGCTTCAACTCGCACGGCTTCCGCGACGGCGAGTTCGAGGTGCCGAAGCCGCCCGGCCGCTTCCGCATCCTCGCGCTCGGCGACTCGTTCACGGAGGGCATGCAGGTCCACGACGAGGAGACCTTCTCGGAGCGCATCGAGGCGGCGCTGCGCGGCGACGGCCGCGACGTCGACGTCCTCAACCTCGGCGTGTCGGGCATGGGCACGAGCGACGAGCTGGCGCTGCTGCGCATCTGGGGCCCGCGCCTCGAGCCGGACCTGGTGATGGTCTTCTTCTGCCTCGCGAACGACGTGCGCAACAACGTGCAGAGCGACCTGTGCCGCATGGAGGGCGGCCGCGTCGTCTGCCGCCAGCCCGAGCGTCCCTCGCCGCGCCGGCTCGCGATCGCGCGCCTGCGCGCACGGCTCGCGACGCACTCGCAGCTCTACCAGCTGATGCGCGCCGCGACGGTCGCGCCCTTCTTCCAGCAGATCGGGCTGCGCGCGTCCGTGCCGCCCGAGTCGACGCCGGCCATGCCGTTCGGCACCGATCTCTTCCTCGAGCAGGAGCCGCCCTACCTGGCCGACGGGATGCGGCTCACCGAGGGCGCGCTGCGCGAGCTGAAGGACGCCTCCGCCGAGCTCGGCGCCGAGCTGTGGCTCGTGCTGATCCCGACGCGCGGACAGGTCGAGGACCCCGGCTGGGAGGCGCTCGTGCGCGAGGACGGACGCGCGCTGCGCCGCGACCAGCCGCAGCGCGCGATGGCCGCGATGGCGGAGCGCGTCGGCATTCCGCTCGTCGATCTCTACGACGACTTCGTCGCGACCGACCGCGAGGGGCGCCGCCTCTACTGGCGGCTCGACTCGCACTTCAACGCGCTCGGCCACGCGCGCGCCGCGGAGGTCGTCGTGCGGCGATTGCGCGAGAGCGGGCCGCTCGCGCGGCGGGATCCGTGAGGCGGCGGCGCGCCCGCAGCGCGCGCCGGCTGTTTCGCGCAGCGGCGAGCCGGTAGTCTGTCGGGCCCCGCGTGGGGCCGCCGGGGGTTTCGTGCGACAGGTGTTCCTCTCGAAGAGCGGCGCGATCCAGGTGGAGGACGCGCCGGCCCCGGGCTGCGGGCCCGGCGAGGTGCTGATCGACGTCGCGTACTCGGTGATCAGCACCGGCACGGAGACGTCGTCGATGGCGGGCGGCGACCTGCGCTCGCGGCTCGACAAGTCGCTCGAGCTCGCGCGCCTCGGCGTCGAGCGGCTGCGCACGCGCGGGCTCGCCGAGGTGCTGCGCAAGGCGAAGGTGCGCGAGGGGATCTCGGCGCCGATGGGCTACAGCGTGGCGGGCGTCGTGCGCGAGGTCGGCGCCGACGTCGTGGACCTGCGCGCCGGCGATCGCGTCGCGGCGGGCGGCGCCGCGTACGCGCACCACGCCGAGGTCGTCGCCGTGCCGCGCAACCTCGTGGTGCCCGTGCCGGACGGCGCGGACCTGCGCGCGGCGAGCTTCGCGACGGTCGGCGCGATCGCGATGCAGGGCGTGCGGCAGGCGGCGCCGCAGGTCGGCGAGAGCGCGGTCGTGATCGGGCTCGGGCTGGTCGGCCAGCTCACGGTCCAGATCCTGGCGGCGGCGGGCTGCCGCGTGATCGGCGCGGATCCGCGCGAGGACCGCGTCGCGCTCGCGCGCGAAGGTCCGGGCGGCCTCGTCGCGGGCGTCGGCGCCGACGCCAGCGCGATCGAGAAGACGGTGGCGGCGGCGACCGGCGGCCACGGCGCCGACGTCGTGCTGCTGTGCGCCGGCACCGCGAGCAGCGAGCCGATGCAGACCGCGATGAAGGTCGTGCGCCAGCGCGGCCGCGTCGTGGTCGTCGGCGCGGTCGGCATGGAGCTCGCGCGCGAGCCCTTCTACCGCAAGGAGGCGACGCTCACGATCTCGTGCTCGTACGGCCCCGGCCGCTACGACCCGAGCTACGAAGAAGGCGGCCTCGACTATCCGTACGGCTTCGTGCGCTGGACCGAGAACCGCAACATGGAGGCGTTCCTCGACCTCGTCGCGCGCGGCCGCGTCGACCCGGCGCACCTCGTCGCGGCCGAGCACCCGCTCGAGGAGGCGCCCGCCGCGTTCGCCGCGGCGAAGGCCGGCGCCGACGCGCGCGTCGCGCTGGTGCTCCGCTATCCGGAGCCGGCGCCGGCC
>QEVM01000023.1 GCA_003576805.1 Pseudomonadota bacterium
CGCGCCGCGTCGGCCGCGCGCGCCGCCGGCGCCTCGGGCGCCGCGCTCGGCGCGTCGGCCCGCGCCTCCGGCGCGCTCGGCTCGATCGCGATCACGTCGCCGCAGAAGCGGTAGCCGCGCCGCGCGAAGCTGCGCACGAGATCGCCGCGGCCGGTGTCGCCGATCGCGCTGCGCGCGACGCTGACCGCGCGCGTCAGCGAGCTCGGCGTCACCGCGACGCCGGGCCACAGCACCTCGAACAGCTCGTCGAGCGGCACCACGCGGTCGCGCTCGCGCACGAGGTGCAGCAGCAGCGCGAGCGGCTTGGGCTGGATCGCGACGGGCTCGCCGTCGCGGCGCAGCTCGTGCGCCTCTTCGTCGAGCTCGTAGAGCGCGGCGCTCTGGCCGGCGCCCGCGTCGCGTGCGAAGCGGAAGATCATGGGAGACGGCGAGGGTACGAGAGCCCCGCCGCGATGCCAAACGAAGCGTGCGTGTCACGCCTCCTTGCGGGCGACGTAGTAGAGGTTGATCGCGTCGTGCGGCAGCTCGTGCAGATCCACCTTGGTGAAGCCCGCGTCGTCGAGCATGCGGCGCGCCGTCTCGGCGCCCCACATCGCGCCGAGGCCCGCGCCGCCCGCGGCGAGCGAGACGCTCGTGCAGTGCAGGCACGAGACCGTGTACAGGAACGGCGCCAGCGGATGCGCGGCGTCCCGCTGGACGTTGCTGGTTCCCGCGATGTCCTGCATCAGGAAGGCGCCGCCCGGCCGCAGCGCGCGCGCGATCGCCGCGAGCACGCCGGCGGGGTCCGCCTGGTCGTGGATCGAGTCGAAGGCCGTCACCAGGTCGAAGCAGGCGGCGCACGCGAGATCGGCGACGTCGCGCACCTCGAAGCTCGCGTTGGCGAGGCGGCGCTCGCGCGCCTCGGCGCGCGCCGCGGCGATCGCCTCCGTCGAGAGGTCGTAGCCCGTGAAGCGGCTGCGCGGGAACGCCGCCGCCATCTCGTTGACGGCGCGCCCGCTGCCGCAGCCGACGTCGAGCACGTCGATGCCGCGCTCGAGCGCCGCGATCGCGCCGGGCACCAGCGGCAGGATCGCGCTGCGCAGCGACGAGACGACCGTTTGATTGCTGTCCTCCGCCATCACCTGGTGGAAGCGGTCGTACGCCGCGTACGGCACGCCGCCGCCGCGCTCGAAGCACTCGAGCACGCGGTCCTCGACCGAGCCGAGCAGCGCGATCCACTGCGCGGTCGTCGCGAGGTTGCCCGCGGCGGAGTCGCGCGTGAGCGACGCCGCGTGCTCCGCCGGCAGCCGGTAGCGGCGTCCGTGCGGGTCGTACTCCGCGATGCCGCCCGTCACCATCGCGCCGAGCCACTCGCGCACGTAGCGCTCCTCGAGGCCGGCCTCGTCGGCGAGCTCCTGGCTGGTCGCGAAGGCGAGCCGCGCCATCGCGTCGAAGAGGCCCGCGCGGTGGCCGATCGAGAGCATCAGCGACAGCGCGCCGCCGTTCAGGATGCCGACGACGCGCTCGGCGAACGCGGCGGCGCGCGCGGAGTCGAAGTCGCTCGGGGTGGTCATCGCTTCCTCCAGCTTCCAGCTTCCGGTGGCGGGCGTGTCAACGCGACGCGCGCAGCCAGGCGAGCGGCCGCTCCGCGTCGAAGTCGCAGCGGCCCTCGATGGCGGAGAAGCCGGCGCGCGCCAGCCACTCCTCGGCCGCCGCGAGCGAGCAGCGCGCCGGGTCCGGTCCGATCGACGGACCCGCCTGCTCCGCGGGGCAGAAGCCGAGCAGCAGCCGGCCGCCCGGCGCGAGCACGCGGCGCACCTCGGCGAGGTCGCGCTCGGGCGCCTCCCAGAAGTACACCACGTGCATGCCGTACACGCGGTCGAAGCGGCGGTCCGGCCAGCGCGAGAGGTCGTCGCTCGCGCCGACCGCGACGTCGAGCAGGCCGCGCTCGATCCAGCGCCGGTTGCGCAGGCGCGCGTGTCGCACCATCAGCGGCGACGGGTCGATGCCCGCCGCGAAGCCGCGCTGCACGCGCGCCGTCACCTGCGCCAGCAGGCGGCCGCTTCCGCATCCGAGCTCGAGCGCCGCGTGGTCGGGGCGCAGCTCGAGCAGCTCGATGGCCGTCTCCGCGACGCGCGCCGGCGAGTAGCTCGCCGCGCGCGCGATCACGTCGCCGAACATCGCGCTGGTCTCGAACGGTTCTCGAAGTTGGGAAGCGGCCGCCATGGCGGTTCTCCTCTCGGGAGCTCTCGCGAGCTATGCGGGCTCCGCCGCGGACGACGGAGCGGTGTCGGTACGGCTCGTGCCGATGCGCGGCACGAAGGCCGGCGTCGCCTCGCGCCAGCGGCGGTACGGCTCGCCGTGCAGCTGCGCGAGGTCGCGCTCCTCCATCGGGATCGCGACGAGGATGTATCCCGTCATCACGAGCGCGAAGAGGAAGTGACCCGCGCTCATCGTGGGCGCCGCCCAGAAGGTCACGATCCAGCCGATGTAGAGCGGGTGCCGCACGAAGCGGTACAGCACGGGCATCACGAAGTGGCGCTCGCTGTAGTCGCGGTTGCGGAAGTGCAGCACGACCTGGCGCAGCCCGAACAGGTCGAAGTGGTCGATCAGGAAGGTCGAGAACAGCACCAGGCCGACGCCGCCGAAGAAGAGCGCCATCATCGCGGCGCGCAGCGCGGGCGTCTCGATCGCCCAGACCGGCTCGGCGATCGGGCGCCACCAGGCCATCAGCGCGATCAGCACCGCGCTCGACGCCAGCACGTAGGTGCTGCGCTCGATCGGCTGCGGGACGAAGCGCGTCCACCAGCGCTTGAACGCCGGCCGCGCCATCACGCTGTGCTGCACGCCGAAGAGCAGCAGCAGGGCGGTGTTCACGAGCACGGCGGCGCCGAGCGCGCCGGGCGTGCCGGAGTCGACCGACTTCGGCACCACGACGTTGCCGAGGAAGCCGACGAGGTACAGGAAGGTCGCGAAGAAGACGCCGTAGCTGACGGCGCCGAAGGCGAGTGCGAAAGCGGGATGCATGACGAGTCCTCCTTGACGGGTCGCGTGCTCACCGAGAGCACGAGAGCGAGACTACGAAGCCAGCGGCTGGAATCCGTTACCGCTGGCCTACCGATTCCTTACCGATGATTTCTCCTGCGATTCCGCTCACCTGGGTCGACTGGACCCGGTGGGCGCGCGGCCTTCCGCGACCGCGGCGCGAACCGGAAGGCTCGCGCGAGGAGGAAGCTACGGAGAGGCTCGGCGGTGCGCTGTGAGGGGGCTCACACCGAGGAGTGGGTCACGTCGCGCTCGTTCGCCGGCTCGAGCCGGGTGCGCGCCGTCGCGAGCTGCGCGAGCAGCTCAGCTCTTCCCGAACTCCGGATCCGGGTTCCACGCGACCTCCCACAGGAAGCCGTCGGGATCCTCGAAGTAGCCGGAGTAGCCGCCCCAGGGCGCGTGCCGGCCGGCCTTCACGAGGCGCGCGCCGGCGGCGACGGCTTCCGCGAGGACGCCGTCCACCGCGTCGGGCGACGCGACGTTGTGTGCGATCGAGAAGCCCGCGAAGCCGTGGCGATCGGCGGGAACGCCGGCGTCGTGCGCGAGGTCGCTGCGCGGAAAGAGGCCGAGCCAGGTGCCGTGCAGTGCGAAGAAGGCGACGCCCGGCGGGCTCTCGTGCTGAGGCAGGCCGAGCCCGTCGCGGTAGAAGCGCTTCGAGCGCTCGAGGTCGTCGACGCCGAGCGTGAGCAACGTGATGTGCGGCTCCATCAGCGACCTCCCCCGAGCTGCGCGAGCTTCGCGGCCATCTCCGCGCCCTGGTTGAGGTACGCGACGAACGGATCGTGCGCCGCGTCGCTGTGCCACTCGTACTCGGTGCCGGCCGCGATCAGCTCCGCTGCGTCGCGTCCCCACAGCCGCGCGATCACGGCGAGCGCCATGTCCATGCCGGCGGAGACGCCGGACGACGTCGCGAAGGGGCCGTCCTCGACCCAGCGCGCCTTCTCGATCCACTCGACGCGTTCGCCCTGCGCGCTCGCGAGCGAGAACCACTGCTTGTTCGACGTCGCGCGGCGGCCGTCGAGGAGGCCCGCCTTCGCGAGCAGCGCCGAGCCCGAGCACACCGACATCACCACCTCGGCCTCGCGCGCGCGCTCGCGCAGGAAATCGAGCAGCGCGGCGTTGCCGAGCTGCGCGAGCGTGCCGATGCCGCCCGGGAGCAGCACGAGGTCGAGCTTCGGGCAGTCGGCGAAGCCGTGCGTGCACAGCGTCGCGGGCCCTTGCGCGGACGCGACCGGCCCCGCCTGCTCGGCCACCGTCACGATGCGCACGCGCTCGGGCCCGAGGCTGCCGAACATCTCGAGCGGGCCGTAGCTGTCGAGCAGCTCGAAGTCTGCGTAGAAGACGGCGCCGAGCGTGCGCACCGGTTGCGTCGTCATGCGGATCCCTCCATGCCCGGCGCGGCCGCGGCCAGTTTGCGCTCGCGCGCGATCAGGAAGAGCGGGAACGTCACGCTGATCGCGACGAGGAACGAGAGCGCGACGTACAGCCACACGAAGCGGACGCCGACGCGCCGCGCCTCGACGACCATCCACACGATCGCCGCGCCGAGCAGGAACAGCAGGTCGTTGGTGAGCGACGCCGCGGCCGGGTTCGCGTAGCCGCCGCGGAGAAAGCCCGCGACGCCCGCGTCCGGCGACTCGGCGAAGAACGCCAGGTTCTGCGACCACGTCGCGACGAGCGCGCCCGCGGCGATCGCGGCGTAGAGCGCGCAGAGCGCCTTGCGCGAGCCGCTCACGCGCAGCCTCCGGCGCAGCGTTCGAGCATCGTTCGTCGCACGCGTCCCTCCCCGCAAGCGCAGCGCAGTCTACACGCGATGCGCTGCGCGGGAGCCGCATAAATCGCCCGCGAGGCGTTTTCGCAGCCAGTGGTGCGCGTGGCCGCGCGGGTAGTCGTCGAGCGTCGCGATCGGCTCGTAGCCGCGATCGCGGCGCCTGGCGGAGGCCGCGCGGTCGGCTCGGCCATCGGCTCTCCTTCAGCGCGGGCCCTGCGGGTCGCTCTGCGGCCGCCGCGCGCCCGCGCCCTCGACCGCTTTGCTCTCGAGCGTCTCGCCCACTCCTCCCGCTTCGCCGCGGAACTCGGGCAGCACCTCGTTGGTCTTGGGATCGTACTCCCAGTGGTGCTCGAGCTCGTAGGCGAGCGAGCGCGCCATGCCGTCGAGCCCGGGGAAAAGCGTCGCGTGCCCGATGTTCATGCTGTAGAGCGCGAACATCGCGTCGTCGCGCACGCGCGCCGTGTCGAAGGTGAACTTGACGAGCATCGGCTCGGGCCCCGCGTAGCCGGCGAGGATCGCCTCGAGCGAGCGGTCGAGCACGCCCGGCACGACGAAGGTGCCCGACTGCGCGACGAGCCGCTGGTTCATCGCGAGCGGCTCGCCCTGGTACGCGAATGCGAGCCGGTTGGGCAGGTACCAGCGCTCGTAGCGGCCGGGCGCGCCGAGCGCGAGATCGGCGAGCCCGAGCTTGCGGTCGGGCTCGTCGGGGTGCGGGACTTCGGCGCGCCACAGCCGCGGCACGGAGAGCGCCCACACCGCGGCGGGCCGCAGCGCGCGCTCGAGCGCGAAGAAGGCCGCGACGAACGGCGACCACGTGAAGTCGAGCAGCCGCGTCGGCGCGCCGTGGTGCTGCATCAGCGCGAGCCACTGGAAGTCGTCGTCGTCGTCCGGCACGTGGCGCAGGTAGAGGTGCGCCTTGCGCCGGAAGATCCGGTTGACGCGGTTCTCCTGCCGGCTCCACGCATCCGGGTGTACGCCGTACGCGCGCAGCAGGCGCGCGATCACCGTCTCGAGCGGCTGCGTGGCGTCGCGCTGGCCGCGGAACGCCCAGCCGCGGAAGCGCCGGCCCGTGACGAGATCCTGGTACCGGCGCCAGTCGCCGATCGCGAACTCCGCGTACTGCGCCACCGCGTCGTCCTCGCGCCGTCCCGGTGCGAGCGCGACCCGCCGAGCGGGGCGCGTGGTCCGAAGCTAGCGCGCGCGGCGCCGCGGTCTCACGGCACGACCGTGCCGCCGCCCGCGCCCGCCGCGCCGCCGCCGAGCGCGGCGACGCCGCCGGCGAAGAGCGTGATCAGCACGAACAGGATCGCGAGGTAGACGAGGAAGCCGATCAGACACACGCCGATCGCGCGGCCCGTGCTCGTGAAGTCGAGCGCCTGGCGCACCGCGACGACCATGGTCGCGAGCTGCCACAGGCTCGACGCCAGCATCGCGAGCCCGCCGACGCCGGGCACGACGCCGAGCACGCCGAGCACGCCCGGCGCGGCGGAGAAGCCGGTGACGCGCAGCATCTCGCCGATGTCCGACTCGGTGGTCGGCTCGGGCAGGATGCGGGTGCCCACCCACCACGTGACGAACGCCCACGCGTACCACGCGATCAGGTTGAAGACGACCGCGCCGAGCATGCCGAGGCCGGGATTGCCGGCGCCGATGCCGGCCGCGACCGACGCCACGACGACCACCGCCATCGCCTGCCCGAGCGCCGTCGGATCCGCCTCGACCTCTTCGTACGTGGCGGCGTCGAGCCGCGCGGCGCCGATCGCGCGTTCGAGAAACGTGGCCATCGTCGTCTCCCCGATGTGTCGCGCCCGGTGCGGGCCGCGAGCGGGGAGTCTACACGCCGCGCGTCACGATCTCGCGGCGGCGCGCCGCTCGATCCAGCGCGCGTACGCCGCGGGCGGCGTGAAGCTGAGCAGCCACACCGCGGCGTTGACGAGGCCGGTCACGCTGATCAGCAGACGCGGGAGCGCGTTCGCCGAGAAGCTCGCGCCGCCGAGCGCGAGCGCGGCGAGCGCCAGCTCGATCGCGAAGCCGATCGCGCAGCCGGCGCCCCAGAGCAGGAAGCGATTCGCCACGACCGCGTCGCCGAGGCCAACGCGCGCGCGGCGCCGCACGCGCCGCCAGTAGGCGAGCGACTCGACGCCCGTCCAGCCGAACGCGAGCGCGAAGCCCGCCGTCATCAGCGCGACCCAGGTGCCGGAAGGGGCGCTCGCGGTCGCCGGATCGAGCCGCACGAACGCGAGGTGCACGAGCCCGATGCCGGCGGCGATCGCGACCGCCGCGCCGGCGCCGGCCAGCGCAATCGCCCAGCGCTCGTTGCGGCGGAACACCTGCCAGGTGAACGCGAACACCGCGATCACGGCGAGCGCCGAGAACGCCGCCGTCGCGATCGCGAAGGCCGCCTTCACCTCCGGGTGGCCCGCGCCGGCCAGGCTGCCCGCGATCGTGCACGGCTGCGCGATGCCGGCGAAGCTCAAGAGCCCCGTTCCGAGCGCGGCCTCGGGGAACGTGCGCAGCCGCAGCGCGCGCGCGAGCAGGCGCGCGCCGACCGCGGAGCCGACGGCGATGAAGAGAAGGTTGGACGCGACGACGAAGAGATCCACGGCCGGCTCCTCGGGCTCGCGGCGCGCGCCGGCCGCGCCGCGGTGATCCGTGGCCCGGTCGGCACGTCGCGCAGGCACCTTGAGGCGACGCCGCGCGGAGAGATCGAGAAGGAATCACGCGCGGCGCCGCGATTGCGTGGCATCCTCGCGTGCGGACCGATTCGGCAAACCACGGGAGGGCGGATCGTGATGCGAGAGCGAACGGTGCGAGGCGAGCGAAGGAGGATCGTGCGCGCGGCGATCGCAGCGGCGGGCGCGCTGTGGCTGCTCGGCACCGCGTGCGGCGAGGTGTCGAGCCCGGGCCTGCGCATGCTCGCGGCGGCGGGCGGCGCCTGCGGCACGGTGTATCTCGCAGGCATCGAGGAGAGCTTCGCGCTCGGCGGCGATCTCACGGTGCCCGGCGCGTCGCCCGCGCTGACGTTCGACGCGTTCGTGCCGGGCGCCTTCGGCGACCAGATCCTGCTGACGCGCGAGCTGACGCTGCGGCTGCCGGACGAGTTCGGCTTCGCCGGCTTCGACTTCGCGGGCGCGGGCACGGTCGCGGCGGAGTGGATGTTCGACTACTCCGACTTCCCCGATCCCTTCAACCAGGTGTTCGACGAGGCGGATTACGTGATCCCCGTGCGCGCGACGGGCGCCGACTCCGCGTACGCCGACGCGCTCGCGAACGCGAGCTTCGACGACGGCCAGGATCCGACCGTGACGCACGCGCTCGCCGGCGAGCAGCGCGTCTTCAGCGTGTTCCTGCCGAGCGGCGGCACCAACAACAACGGCAACGCGAGCGATCCGTGCTCGTACTTCCCGACTGCGACGCGGCTCGCGTTGCCCGCGGGCCTCGTCACGCTGCCCGCGCAGCCGGGCAGCTACACCGTCGAGGTGCTGGCGACGTCCGTGGATCCCGACACGGGCGACTTGAACGACCAGCAGGGCGCGCCGCCGATGGCGTACCAGCGCAGCTTCCAGGTGCAGGTGCCCGAGCCGGACGGCGCGCTCGCGGGTGCCGCGTCGCTGGGAGCGCTCGCGCTGCGCGCGCGCCGAGCGCGCGCCCGCGAACCGCGCTGACCGCGGCGGAGCGCTGCGCCGCGCCGCCGCGGCAGTATGATGCCGCGATGCCGGTGCGCGTGGGTGAGCTGTTCCTGCTCGGCTTCCGGGGCCTCGCGCTGCCGCAGTGGCTGCGCGACTTCGAGCGCGAGTTCGGCCTCGGCGCGGTCTTGCTCTTCGACCGCGACGTGCAGACGGGCGCGCCGCTGCGCAACGTCGAGTCGCCCGAGCAGGTGCGCGCGCTCTGCGCCGACAGGTGCGCGCGCTCTGCGCCGAGGCGCACGCGCTGCCGTCGCGCGCGCTCGTGTGCGTCGACCAGGAAGGCGGCCGCGTGCGGCGCCTCAAGCCCGCGCGCGGCTTCGCGGAGCTGCCGAGCGCGCAGGCGTTCGCGCAGCTCCCCGAAGCGGAGGCGCGCGCGTACGCCGAAGCGAGCTGTGCGGAGATGAAGTCGCTCGGCATCGACTTCGACCTCGCGCCCGTCGTCGACCTCGACACCAACCCGGCCAACCCGAACATCGGCGCGCTCGAGCGCTCCTTCTCCGCCGACCCGAACGAGGTGCGCCGCTGCGTCCGCATCTGGGACGACGCCGCGCGCCGCGCCGGCCTCGGCCTGTGCCTGAAGCACTACCCGGGCCTCGGCGGCGCCGCGACCGACAGCCACGCCGAGCTGACCGACGTCAGCGACTGCCTCTCGAAGGACGAGGTCGCGCTCTTCACCGAGCTGTGCGAGGCGACGATCGGCTCCGCGATCCTGCTCAGCCACGCGCGCGTCCGGCAGTGGGACCCCGACTGGCCCGTGTCGATCTCCGCGGTCGCGATCGGCGCGCTGCGCCGCGCGCTCCCGGACGCGCTGCTCGTGACCGACGACCTCCAGATGCAGGGCCTGCGCGCCTTCTGCTCGACGACCGACGCCGTGGTGCGCGCGCTCTCCGCGGGCGCCGATCTCGTGTGCATCGGGAACAACTTGCTCGTCGAGGAGCGTGAGTGCGTGCACGCGGCGGAGACGCTGCGGCGGATGGCGCAGGGCGATGCGTCGCTCGCAGCGACGCTGGCCGCCGCGCAGGCGCGCGTCGCGGCGCGCAAGGTGCTCTGTGCTTCCTAGGCCATCTCTGCGCCGCGTTCGCGCAGCAGCTCGCGCATCACCGAGCGGTGGCAGCGCGACTCGTCCTCGCAGTAGCAGCCGACGGCGAAGCTCGTCTGGTGCGAGAGCGCGGCGAGGAGGTCGAGCAGGCGCGCGGGCTCGGGCTTCTTCATCTCGTTGCGGTAGCGGCGCACGAACGTCTTCCACGCGCGCTCGTCCTCGGCGCCGAGCGCCTGCTTCACGAGCGGCGCGCTCGGCGCGAGATCGGGGAGCCAGACGTCGTAGAGGTCGCGCGAGGCCCACTCCCGCTTCGGGACGCCGCGCGGCGGATGGCGCACGGTGCCGATGCGGAGCCCTTCGCCGCGTGCGCGCGGCGAGCCGAGCCGGACGATGCGGACCGCCATGGCGATGCCTCCCTGCGCGCATCGCACGGCACGGCGGCTAGCCGCGCGCCATGCGATCCAGCGCTTCGCGGATGTGGCGCGGCAGCGACGCGCGCGCGGGATCGAGCGCGAGCGGGCGCCACGCGCCGCCGTCGGTCTCGACGCCCCAGAAGCCGTCCCACGCGCCGACTTCGCCGAACGCCTCGCCCACCGCCTGCGTGACACCGGGATGGTAGGAGGCGCCGCCTTCGGGCGACGGCGTGAAGTCGACGTTTCCCGCGAGCGCGGTGCGGTGCGCGGGACCGTCCACCGCCGCGAGCGGCAGCTCGAAGTCGTCGCCGCACAGCACGGCGGGCGCGCGCAGCAGCGCCTTCGCGGCGGCGAGGTCGGACGCGACCGCGGCGTAGCGGTGATCGCCGTCGACGTAGACGAGATCGAAGCTCTGCGGCGCGAACGCGCTCGCCAGCTCCGACGACGGCATGCGGCGGTGGTCGATCGTGTCGGCGTGGCCCGCGGCCGCGACGTTGTGGAGGAAGAGCTGGAAGATCGCGCCGCTCGCGGCGGCGTCGTTCATCGTGGCGTACACCGGATCGCGATCGACGGCGGGATCGAAGTAGGGCGTCCAGGTGTCGATGCAGGTGACGCGGCCTTCGCGGCCGATCGCGGCGAGCGCCTCGGCCCACGTGATCGCGGACGCGCCCGCCCACGAGCCGATCTCGAGGATCGCGAGCGGGCCCGACTTCAGCTCGGCGAGCCGCTCGAGCGCGGGCAGGAAGTAGCCGTGGCGCCGCGCCGAGCCCTGCAGCGCGCCGAGCACGGGCCCGAAGTACGGCCGCCGCTGGAGCATCGCGTCGGCGAAGTGCGCGAGCTCGCGCGCCGATCGCGCCGCTTCGGCGCCCGCGCGCGGCGACGTCTTGCCGCCCTCGCGGTCGGGATCGAGCGCGCGCGCCGCGCGCCGCAGCCACTTGGCGACGCGGCGCTGCGGCTTTCCGAGGACGGAGTGCGGCTGCTGCAAGAACGGGCCTCCCGCCATCACGCTACGGGAACATCGGGGACGCCGCCCTCGTACTGCGGCAGCGCGTCCGTGATCTCGAACCAAGGCGCCTTCGAGCCGACCCAGAAGTGCGCGAGCGCGCGCCGGCGCGGATCCTCGTTCACGAGACCGAGGCGCAGGCGCAGCATGTCGGGCTGCGCGTCCCAGCGGCTGTAGACGGGCGCGCCGCAGTGCGTGCAGAAGGCGCGGATCTTGCCCGGCGACGACTCGTACTCGCGCACCAGATCCCGCCCTGCGATCCAGCGCCAGTACTTCTTCCGCACGTCGGCGTTCGAGCTGAACGCGCTGCCGGTCGCGATCCGGCACTGGGAGCAGTGGCAGTGCACGAGCGGCCCGACCTTGCCCGCGATCGCGATCCGCACGCCGCCGCACAGGCACTGGCCGGTCAGCTCGGCGGGCGCGGCGGGCTCGGGATCGCGCGGCGTCGTCGTCTCGCTGCCGGCGGCCTCCGCGTAGCGGGGCAGCGCATCGGTGATCGCGTACCACGCGCACTTCCGCGAGACCCACACGTGCGCCGTGACGCGGACGTCGACGTCGGCGGCGAGGCCGCCGACGCGGACGCGCACGAAGTCCGGCTCGCGCGCGACGAGCCGGCCGCGGACCGGCGCGCCGCAGTCGCGGCAAGAGTCGCGGAAGACGCCCGGAAGCTGCTCGTGCGCGGTGAGGCGATCGCCGCCCGCGAGCAGCTCGAAACGGTCCGCGGGCACGCGCGCGTTCGCGGAGAAGGCGGTCCCGCTCGCGCGCCGGCAGAACGCGCAGTGGCAATAGCGCACCTCGCCGAGCGGGCCGGCGACCCGGTAGCGCACGCCGCCGCACAGGCAGCGGCCTTCGGCGCGCGGCGTCGCGGCGTCGGCGCGGGCGTCGGTCGGCATCGCGCCGAGGGTAGTCCGGCCGAGCGGCGCTACGCCCGCGGGAATTGACGCGGGAACGGATTTTTCGTCACGCTCGGGAAACCGCGTTCGCGGAAAATGCGGCCGTCGTGTCGATCGCGCGCCGTCTCGAGCGTCGATCCAGCAACAGCCAGTGCGGCGCGCCGGAACCGCGGCGCGCCGATCGAAAACGGAGACGAAGACACGATGCGATTCATGATCATCCGCAAGGCCGACGCCGACACCGAGGCCGGCAAGATGCCGAGCACCGAGCTGCTCGAAGCCATGATCCAGTACAACGAGGCGCTCGTGAAGGCGGGCGTGATGCGCGCCGGCGAAGGGCTGCACCCGACGTCGAACGCGGTGCGCGTCGAGTTCTCGAAGGGCGAGCCGCGCGTCGTCGCGGGGCCCTTCGGCGACCCGAAGGACCTGATCGCCGGCTTCACGATCATCGAGGTGGCGTCGCGCGAGGAGGCGCTCGCGTGGGTGAAGCGCTGGCCGCGCGAGGACGCCGATGGCGAGGCGCGCCTCGAGCTGCGCCAGATCTTCGAAGCCGACGACTTCGGCGACGAGTTCACGCCCGCGCTGCGCGAGCAAGAAGAGCGCCTGCGCGTCCAGGTCGAGAAGAAGTAGCGCCCATCCATCCCCCAACCCAAGACGAGAGCGACGACAGGAGACACCGATGAAGATCAACCCGTATCTCGAGTTCAACGGCCACTGCGAGGCCGCCTTCCGCTTCTACGAGAAGTGCCTCGGCGGCAAGATCGAGATGATGATGAAGTTCTCGGAGACGCCGGCCGAGGCGCCCGTCCCCGACGACTGGAAGGACAAGATCATGCACGCGGCGCTGTGCCTCGGCACGGGCGACCTGCTCATGGGCTCCGACAGCCCGCCCGAGTACCAGCAGCAGCCGCAGGGCTTCTCGGTCAGCATCGCGATCGACGAGCCGGACGAGGCGGAGCGCGTCTTCGCGGCGCTCGCCGAGAACGCCACCATCAAGATGCCGATGCAGGAAACCTTCTGGGCGATCCGCTTCGGCATGCTCGTCGACCAGTTCGGCATCCCGTGGATGGTGAACTGCGGCCGTCCCGACTGACGCGATCCCGTCGTGGCGTCGCGGCGCGGCGTGGCCGATGATGGCCCGCCGCGCTCCGCCACGATGGGATCCCGATGTCGCCGCGCACCAACTCGTACGGACAGCCGATCGGCGACGCGGTCGCCAACTGGACCGAGCGGCCGCGCCCGCCGCGCACGCGGATGCAGGGCCGCCACTGTCGGCTCGAGCCGCTCTCCGCGGCGCGCCACGCGGAAGGCCTGCACGCCGCCTACGCGCGCGACGCCGACGGCCGTCACTGGACCTATCTCCCGTACGGCCCGTTCGGCTCGGCCGCCGAGTACGCGTCGTTCGTGCGCGGCATCGAGAAGAGCGCCGACCCGCAGTTCTTCGCGATCGTGGACGAGGCGACGTCGCAGCCGCTCGGCGTCGCGAGCTATCTGCGCATCGATCCCTCGATGGGCGTCGTCGAGGTCGGCCACCTGCGCTTCTCGTCGCTGCTGCAGGGCACGACCGCCGCCAGCGAAGCCATGTACCTGATGATGCGGCGCGCGTTCGAGGAGCTCGGCTACCGGCGCTACGAGTGGAAGTGCGACGCGCTGAACGCGCCGTCGCGCGCCGCCGCCGAGCGCTTCGGCTTCCAGTACGAGGGCACCTTCCGCAACGCGCTCGTGACCAAGGGCCGCAATCGCGACACCGCGTGGTACTCGATCATCGCGTCCGAGTGGCCCGCCGTGCAGGAGGCCTTCGAGGCGTGGCTCGCGCCCGCCAACTTCGACGCGGCGGGCAAGCAGGTCGCGAGGCTCGGCGACCGGATGCGCGACGCCTTCGCGCGCGCCGGGCTGCGCCGCGGCTGATCGGGAGCCACGCGCGGGCCGGGGCGTCCACTCTTCCAGAAGGATCGATCGCGGGCCCGGATCGCGCGGAGGCGGCATGCGGAAGTGGAGCTGGAAGATGGCGGCGGCGCTCGCGGCGGCATGGCTCGCGCACGCGCCCGGCGCGGCTGCGGTGCCGGTCGGCTACTCGCTCGTGTGGGCGGACGAGTTCGAAGGCGACGCGCTCGACGCCTCGAAGTGGGGCCACCACCAGCTCGGCCCGCGCCGCAGCGCGATCAACCTCGCCGAAGCGGTGCGCCTCGACGGCGCCGGCCACCTCGTGATCGACACCTGGACCGGCGAGGACGGCGTCCACCACACCGGCATGATCAACACGCGCGACCGCTTCGAGCCGACCTACGGCTGGTTCGAGGCGCGCATCGAGCTGCGCGACATGGCGGGCGGCATGTGGTCCGCGTTCTGGATGCAGTCGCGCGACATGGGCAGCGTGATCGGCGATCCCGGCGCGTCGGGCGTCGAGATCGACATCCAGGAGGGCCGCGCCGAGTGCGGCCCCGGCTGCGACGTGCGCGACGTGTGGCAGGGCTCGCTCTACTGGGACGGCTACGGCGCGGACCTCAAGCGCATGTCTTCCGGCCGCCGCATCCCCGGACTCGGCGAGGGCTTCCACGTCTTCGCGCTCGAGTGGACGCCGACCGCGTACCGCTTCTACGTGGACGGCCAGCTCGTGTGGGAGCCGGCGAACCCGCCGATCTCGCACCGCGGCGAGTTCGTCGTGCTGAGCTCCGAGGTCGAATCCGTCGCGAGCTTCTCCGGCTTCATTCCCGAAGGCGGCTTCGGCGCGCGCGGCGACGGCACGCCGCAGATGGTCGTGGACTACGTGCGCATCTATCAGGTGGTGCCGGAGCCGGGCAGCGCGCTGCTCGTGGCGACCGGGCTCGGCGCGGTCGCGCTGCGTCGCGCGCGCCGGCGAGACGCGTAACGGGGGAGCCGCGACGGCGCGTCGCGACTCCCCCGGCCCCGCGGACGGGCCGGGGAAGGCCGGCCTCCGCGCAAGCGTTCACGCGTCCTGCTACGGACAGGCCGTCAGCAGCATCGGCGCGAGCGTCGGCGCCGGCTGGTACGTGCCGCCGCTCGTGCTCGGCGCGACCGCGCAGGCGAGCGGCGTGTCGCAGACGAGGTCCGCGTTCGCGTCGACGCACGGGCAGTGGATCGTGTTGCCGTCCGGGCTGTCGTCCGCGCGCAGCGTCGCGGCCGTGCCGTCGAACGAGTTCCGGTACGACACCGAATTGTTTCCGCCGCCGACGCCCGAGGTGCGCGTGTCGAGGACGCCGTCGATCTCGACGTTGCACGCGGGACCGATGTCGATCGTGCCGTTGGTCCAGCCGCCGCTGCCGACGTCGGCCTGGAGCAGCGACGTCGCGCCGACCGTCACGTCGCCGGCGCTCGAGCCGATCGTGATCGCGCCGCCGGACGCGTCGGTGCCGGTGGCGGAGGCGTTGATGTCGCCGCCGATCGTGACGTCGCCGCCGCCCGACACGGTCACCCAGCAGCCGTCGCCGCCGCCGCCGGCCGTGCACGTCCACGACGACGAGCTGGTGCTCGTCGCGGCGCCGCTGGTCGTCACGTCGATGTCGCCGCCGACGCCCTCGGTGCCGCCGCTCGTGTCCCACGCGCTGCTCGTCGAGAGCGAGCCGCAGTCCACCGTGATGGCGCCGCCCCAGGCCCACTCGCCGCTCGAGCTGACGTTGATCGCGCCGTTCACGTTGCAGGCGCCGGTCGCGGTGAGGTTCACCTCGCCGCCGTCGCCGTCCTGCGTGCCGATCGCCTTCAGCAGCCCGGTCGTCGTGATCGACGCGCCGGTGAGGTCGATCGAGCCGCCGTACGCCCACTCGCCGCCGCCGCTCGCGTCGACGGTCTGGCTCACCGTGATCGAGCCGTCCGCGTCGATGGCGATGCTGCCGCCGTCGACGCCGCCGGTTCCGCTCGCGTCGAACACCTTGCCCGCGAGCGTCGCGTTGCCGCCGACCGTGGCGTCGAAGCTGCCGCCCTGCTTGATGTCCACGGCCGCCGCCGAGTTGCTGGAGACCTGCACGGCGAAGTCGCCCGTCGTCGTGACGTCGATGCTGCCCTCGACCGCTTGGAGCGTGCCGAGCACCGTGAGCGAGCCGGCCGAGATCGAATACGCGTTGCCGGTCGCGGTCGTCAGCTTCGCGCCCTTCGCGATCGTGGCGTCGTAGCCGCTCCAGTCGAGCGTGCAGAGATGGTCGATCGTGTGCGTCCCGCTGACCGTGCAGCTGGTGCCGCTCACGACGCAGATGGCGTTCGAGCAGGCGGCGCGCGCCGCGCCGGGCAGCAGCGCCCCTGCGGCCGCGAGCGCCGCGCACAGCGAAACCGATCGGACGATTCGAGAGATTCGCGACACGAGAGTCCTCCGGTGAAGGGGACCGCGCCGTCGTCGTGCAGGTTCCGCTTGCTACGGGTGCTCGGCGAAAGACCAGGGCCGCGAGGGAAGGAGAGGGGAGAGGCGCGATCGAGGTTGATCTCGCCATCTTTCGTGCGACACACGAGACCGTCAACGCAAGCGCCCTTGCGCAACCGGCGTTGACGCCGCGCGAGCGCGCTCGTCTACGCCGCTCGTCGCAGCGCGAGCGTGCGCGGGCCGCGCACCAGGAACGAGTCGACGTACTCGACTCGCTCGTGGCAGCGCTCGAGCTGCGCGAGCTCGTCGAGCAGCTCGTCGAGCACGATGCGCGCCTCGAGGCGCGCGAGCGCGGCGCCGAGGCAGAAGTGGTTGCCGAGGCCGAACGCGAGGTGGCCGGTGGTGTCGCGTCCGACGTCGAAGCTCGCCGCGGTCGGGCCCCAGTGGCGCTCGTCGCGGTTGGCGGAGCCGAGCAGCACGACCACGTGCGAGTTGGCGGGAACGCGCGCGCCCGCGATGTCGACGTCGCAGGTGCTGCGCCGGAACACGAACTGCACGGGCGAGTCGAAGCGCAGCACCTCCTCGACGAGCGCGGGCACGAGGCTGCGGTCCGCGCGCACGCGCGCCAGCGCCGCGGGATGGCGCAGCAGCGCGTTCGCCGCGTTGCCGATCAGGTTGGTGGTCGTCTCGTTGCCGGCGACGAGCAGCAGCGCCACGAAGAACGCGAGCTCCGCGTCGCTGAGCGCGACCTCGCCGTCCTGCGCCGTCAGCAGCAGGCTGACGAGGTCGTTGCCGGGCTGGCGGCGGCGCTCGGCCGCGACGCCCTGCACGTACTCGCAGAGCGATCGCATCGCCCCGGCGAGGCCGCTCTCGATCGGATCGCTGTTCCATCCCGAGCCCGTGCTGCCCGCGACGAGCTGATCCGACCACTGCTTGAACTCGTGCCGGCGCGCCGGCTCGACGCCGAGCATCTCGGAGATGATCGTGACGGGCAGCGGGATCGCGAGATCGTGGACGAGGTCGAACTCGCGCCGCGTGCGCAGCGCGGCCATGCACTCGCGCGCGACGGCTCGCACGCGCGCCTCCCAGGCGGCGATGCGGCGCGGCGTGAAGCCGCGGTTCACGAGGTTGCGGAGCGGGCCGTGGCGCGGCGGATCCTCGGCGATCAGGTTGCGCGAGGTGATCAGGCTCTCGAGCGGGAACGGCAGCGCCTGCGCGAACGCGAGCATGCGCTGCGCCGCGACCGGGTCGCTCTGCGGGTCGACGCCGGGCGGTGCGCCGAGCAGCAGCGTCCGCATCGCGTCCGAGGAGAAGCGCTCCGCGTCGCGCAGCACCGCGCGCACGTCCTCGAAGCGCGAGACGCAGTACGCCCCGACGCCCTCCGCGAAGTGAACCGGCGCGTGCTCCCGCAGCGTCGCGTAGAACGAATAGGGATCGTCGCGCACCTCGGCGGAGAACGGCTCGTAGTGGACGTGCATGGGGGCCCCTTTTCCGATCCACGCTACCCGAGCCGGCGTACGCCGCGCCACGCCGCAGGGCGGCGCCCGGCGCTACGCCGCCGGCGACGCGGCGAAGTGTGCGAGTGCCGCGCGCCCGATCATGAACCAGAGCGCGAGCGCCGCGACGAGGTACATGTAGAACCGCACCATCACGCGGTTGAACGTGCAGTGCACCGCGCTGTGCAGCGTACGGAAACCGGCGAAGATCCAGCCCGCCGTCACGTACGCGCCGTCCACCTGCTGCGTCGCGAAGAGATACAGGCAGACCGCGTAGAAGAGCACCGGCAGCTCGAACAGGTTCTTCAGGTTGTCGGACGGGTTCGAGATCGACGCGGGCGAGAGCTCCGCGAGCCGGCCCGGAATCGCGAGTTCGACGGGGCTGATCTGCTTGGCGGTGATCCAGCGGATCCGCCGCGCGAACATGAACGCCCACACCGCGAAGGTGAGGAGCATCGTCGCGAAGAAGGGGCCGAAGATCGCGGATTGCGGCATGCGCGCGCTCCCGGGTCGAAGGGCGGCGCCATGTTCGCACGCTCGCCCCGCACTCACGAGTCGCCGTACGGCGCCGTCATCACCTCGAGCTTGTGCCCGTCGGGATCGTCGAAGTAGACGCCGCGGCCGGCGCCGTGCTGGTAGATCTCGCCGGGGCGCTGCTTGCCGGGATCGGCCCAGTAGGCGAGGCCGCGCTCGCGGATGCGCGCGAAGACGCGGTCGAACTCGTCCTCGCCGACCAGGAACGCGTAGTGCTGCATCGCGATCGCGCCCTCCTGCTCGTAGAAGTCGAGCGAGACGCCGTTGCCCAGCGCGACCACGAGCATCGGCCCGAACGGCTTCGCGGCCGGCAGCTCGAGGATCTCGGTCAGGAACGCCGCCGACCGCTGCTTGTCGCGGCACCAGACGATCGTGTGGTCGAGCTCGGCGGTCATGCTGCGCGCCTCCTCGCGGCTCGGCCGCACCCGTCGGGCGCGCGCCGCGTGTGCAGGCGCCGGCGCAGCGCGAGCGGAATCGCCGCCGCCGTGTGAGGATGAATGTCGCACTCACGACAGGAGACGTCATGGCATTCCTCACCACGCAGGACGGCACGCAGCTCTACTACAAGGATTGGGGCCGCGGGCAGCCCGTCGTGTTCAGCCACGGCTGGCCGCTCTCCGCGGACAGCTGGGAGTCGCAGATGCTGCACCTCGCGGCGCACGGCTTCCGCTGCATCGCGCACGACCGCCGCGGGCACGGCCGCTCGAGCCAGCCGTGGCACGGCAACGACATGGACGGCTACGCCGACGACCTCGCCGCGCTGATCGAGCACCTCGACCTGCGCGGCGCCATCCTGGTCGGCTTTTCGACCGGCGGCGGCGAAGTCGCGCGCTACATCGGCCGCCACGGCACGCGCCGCGTCGCCAAGGCCGCGCTCGTCTCCGCCGTCCCGCCGCTCATGCTGCAGACCGACGCCAACCCGGGCGGCCTCCCGCTCTCCGTCTTCGACGAGATCCGCGCCGGCGTCCTGCGCGACCGCGCGCAGTACTTCCGCGATCTCACGACGCCCTTCTTCGGCGCCAACCGCGCCGGCCACCACGTCACGCAGGGCATGCGCGACTCCTTCTGGCTGCAAGGCATGCAGGCCGGCCTCAAGAACGCGCTCGACTCCATCGCCGCGTTCTCCGCCACCGACTTCACCGAAGATCTGAAGAAGTTCGACGTCCCGACGCTGGTGATCCACGGCGACGACGACCAGATCGTCCCGATCGACGCCGCCGGCCGCGCGTCGGCGAAGATCGTGAAGGGCGCGACGCTGAAGGTCTACCCCGGCGCGCCGCACGGGATGACCGACACGCACAAGGATCCGCTCAGCGCCGATCTGCTCGCGTTCGCGAAGAGCTGACGGCGGAAGAACTCGATGGACACCACCGCACCGCTCGCAGGCAACGTCGCGCTCGTCACCGGCGGCTCGCGCGGCATCGGCGCCGCCATCGCCCAGCGCCTCGCCGGCGACGGCGCGTCGGTCGCGATCACCTACGCCGCGTCGGCGCAGAAGGCGGACGAAGTCGTGCGCGCGATCGCCGCGCGAGGCGGCAAGGCGATCGCGATCGCCGCGGACGCGGGCGACGTCGCCGCCGTGAAGAGCGCCGTCGCCAAGACGGTTCGCACGTTCGGCCGACTCGACATCCTCGTCAACAACGCCGCCATCGCCCCCGTGAAGCCGCTCGAGGAATGGACGCTCGAGGACTTCGACCGCATCGTCGCCGTCAACGTGCGCGGCGCGTTCGTCGCTGCGCAGGAGGCCGCGCGCCACATGCACGAAGGCGGCCGCATCATCCAGATCGGCAGCGTCAACGCGGATCTCGTGCCGTTCGCCGGCGGCACGCTCTACGCGATGAGCAAGGCCGCGCTGGCCGGCATGACGAAGGGCCTCGCGCGCGATCTCGGGCCGCGCGGCATCACCGTCGTGAACGTGCAGCCAGGGCCGGTGGATACGGAGATGAATCCCGCCGACGGGGAATTCGCCGAGCACACCGCTGGCTTCACGGCGCTGGGGCGGTATGCGCGGGCGGACGAGGTCGCCGGCTTCGTCGCATGGCTCGCGAGTCCGGAGGCGAGCTACATCACCGGGGCGAGTCTCACGATCGACGGAGGCTTCGCGGCTTGAAGTCGGAGCGGCGCGCCCGCCGTCACGTACGCGCGAACGGGATACAGCGACCGCGCTGCGGTTGCTGTCACAGCAGAGCGCGAAACTGTTCCACCGTGAGGCCTGCGTCGCGGACGATGCCGCCCATGGTGAAAGCATTCACCGGGTTCGCGCGCGGGATCGTGAGGATGCGCGTTCCATCCGACATGACGATGTGCTTGCCTTCCCGGAGGACGCGAAAGCCGGCCCTCTGCAGCGCGCGAACAGCTTGCTGATGCGGAACTCCGGGAATCTTCGGCAAGCGCTACGCCTGCACGTCGATCTCGCGCACCGTCGCTCCTTCGAGGAGATCCTCGACCGTGGCGAGATACTCTTTGATCGCATCCTGGATGTTCTGCAGCGCTTCCTGCTCGGTGGCGCCCTGCGACCAGCAGCCCGGGAGACCGGGAACCGAAACGCTGAAGCCTTCTTCCGACTCTCGAAGCGCGATCTTGTACTTCATGACGGCGAGTCCTTCCTGGATGGCGGCAAGATAGCGGGCCCAACGATCGCGGCGTGTACGGGGACATCCGTTCACGGCGCAGCGTCGCCGCGCAAGACGCGAGCCCGCGCTTCGACGACACGTCTTAGAGGACGAGAAACGCGGCAGCGCCAGCAGCTCCGTGAGGGACGCCGGCATGCGCTGCACGTCGCGCATGAGGCGGCGCGACGCCACGCCCGTCCCTCACCGCCGCGGCGCAAACAGCTCGATCGGATTACCGGACGGATCCTCGACGATCACCTGCGCGCCGCCCGGCCCGCTGATGATCTCGTCCGTGCGAAGGCACACGCCCGCCTCGCGCAGCCGCTGCACCTCCGCCTCCAGATCCGTGACCTCGAGATGGATGCGATTCCAGCCGCCGGGCGTCTGGCAGCGGCCGTCGGGGAGCGCACGTTTGCCCGAGCTGCCTTCGCCGCTGAGCAGCAGGCGCACGCCGTCGCGCACGACCGAGGCGAAGGCCGGCGACGCGTCCACTTCCAGCGTGAAACCGAGGTACGTCGTGTAGAAAGCGACGGCCGCGGGGACGTCGTCGATCATGTAACGCACGCTCACTCGAGGCATTGCAGCGAGTCTCCTTTTCGATCAGGCGGTACGGCGCGAGCGCGCGAGAGCCAGCCGGCCGAGCAGCATGCCGATCAGTCCCAGCCCGAGGGCCACGATGGCGCCGCCTCGCCCGTTGCCGGTCCCGATGGCGCCGCTCGAGGTGGCGAGATGCAGCGCGGCGAGGGCCATGCCGACGACGGCCAGCACCAGCGCGACGATCGCGCCGTCACGCGCGCTCCCGGCGCCGTCGCCGCCGGCGGAGCGCGACAGCGCCCGCCCACCGATGACCGCGCCGATCCCCGCGAGCAGCAGCGCCGCGCTGGCTCCGGCTCGCCCGGAGCCGGTGGCGATCACGCCTTGTGCGGCCGCCGGTGCAGCAGGCCCGAGTTCAGCGAGCAGGCCGGCTGCGGCGGCGGCGGCGACTCGCAGCGAGCGCGGTTTTGCGCCGATCGCCCTCGTGCGACGATCATGGCTCCGCTGAGCATTTCGAGACCGCATGCGCATCCTCCCCGTCACATCGGGCTGGCATCGTTCGTCGAAGGGATGACGGATGGCGGAGCGAGAACGTGACATGGACCCGCAGCGCTCGCTGACCGAGCACTTCGAAGCGAACCGGCCGCGGCTGCGCGGCGTGGCCTACCGCCTGCTCGGCTCGCTCCCCGAGGCCGAGGACGCGGTGCAGGAATCGTGGCTGCGCCTCGGCCGCACCGAGACGGCCGCCATCGAAAACCTGAGCGGCTGGCTCACGACCGTCGTCTCGCGCGTGTGCCTCGACATGCTGCGCTCGCGGCGGTCGCGGCGCGAAGAGCCGATCGGCGCGGAGGCCACCGAGACGAGCACCGCGCGCGGGGAAGGCGCCGATCCCGAAGGCGAAGCGCTGCTGGCGGATTCCGTCGGCGTCGCGCTGCTCGTCGTGTTGGAAACGCTCTCGCCCGCGGAGCGCCTCGCGTTCGTGCTGCACGACCTCTTCGCCGTGCCGTTCGAGGAGATCGGTCCCATCGTCGGACGCTCACCCGAGGCCGCTCGCCAGCTCGCGAGCCGCGCGCGTCGGCGCGTGCGCGGCGCGCCCGCGTCAGCGAACGCCGACGGCGAGCGGCGGCGCGAGGTGCTCGAGGCGTTCGTGCGGGCGGTACGCGAAGGAGATCTCGAAGGACTACTCGCGGTGCTCGATCCGGAGGCCGTGATTCGCATCGATGCGGCGGCGTCGATGTCGGGCGAAGCGCGAGAGATTCGCGGCGCGGCGGCGTGGGCGGAGCGGTTCCTCGCGTTCTCGCGAGAGCTTCGATTCGTACAGCCGGCGCTCCTCGATGGATCGATCGGATTGATCCACGCGCCGCGCGGGAAGCTGTCGCGGGTGGTGATGCTCGGCTTCGGGGACGACCAAGTGGTTCAGGTCGAGGTCATCGCCGATCCGGCGCGCCTGCGCGATCTGGAGATCGCGGTGCTCTGACCGTCATGCCGGCCTCGTGGCCGATATGCACCCGTGTGCATATACTCGGCCCGTGGTCGAATGGGACCGCGCGAAGGCGGACGCGAATCTCCGAAAGCACGGCATCGACTTCGCGGATGCCGCGACCGTGCTCACCGACGACCTGGCGTTGACCCGTCCTGACGACGATCCCGACGAACCACGTTTCGTGACACTCGGCATGGACGCCTTGGGTCGGATTCTCGTGGTCGCGTACACGTGGCGCACCGACGAGATCCGATTGATCTCGGCGCGCAGAGCCACCGCCTCCGAGCGGCGGCAGTACGAGAAGCATCGATGAAGAGGAACTACGACTTCAGCAAGGCCAAGCGCGGTGCCGTGATCGCCACGCCGCCCGGGAAGACCCGGATCACGATCCGCATCGACGACGACGTCCTCGATTGGTTCCGCGAGCGCGTGCACGAAGCCGGCGGCGGCAGCTACCAGACCATGATCAACCGCGCCCTGCGCGAGTACATGGAGCACCAGGTGGAGCCGTTCGAGGAGACGCTGCGCCGCGTGCTCAGTGAGGTGCTGCCCGGCTCGAAAGCGCGTCGCAAGACTCCGAAGCGCCGCGCGAGCTGAGCCGGCCGCGAAGGAGGCGCGGCGCTCGTCACCGCAGAGCGGAGCGGGACCTACCAAGAACCTCGGAGGCGGGAATGCCGGCGACCTGACCCGTTTCGATCTGGGCCAGGCGGCGCTCGGATTCCTCGAGCCACTGTGCGTCGGTCTCGATCTCGGGCTCGCCTTCCAAGCTCGCGATCAGTCGTTCGGCGAGGCGAGCACGCTCTTTCGAGGGCAGATTCATCGCCTTCGCTTCGATGTCGCGGTCGGGCTTGCTCATATCGCGAGCCTTCTCGCTTTGCGGTGACGTCGAGCAGTCGCTCGAGCCTAAGCCCACGATAGCGACTCGACCGCGAGCACGTTCTCCGGCGTCCCACCGTTCACGGCCGGCGAGCCGGCCGGCTGCTCCGAGCCGACAGCTCACTCTTCAAAGTAGTCGGAATCGATCCGCTTCACCTCGTACGAACGCACCGGCGCGACTCCGACGTCGTGGTCGATCATCAGGCGCGCGAGCGTGGCCCCGTCGATCAGAACGATCTTGCTCTCGATGCGCGACACGTAGTCGAGCGCATCGGCCGAGTACGCGGCGGTGGTGATGAAGACGCCCTTCCGTGCGCGGTGTCCCTGCAGCGCGCCGGCGAATTTCTGGATCTCAGGGCGCCCGACCGTCGACTCCCACTTCTTCGCCTGGATGTAGATGGCGTCGAGGCCGAGGCGATCTTCTTTGATGATCCCGTCGATGCCGCCATCGCCACTCCGCCCGATCGCCTGACCGGCATCCCGAAGCGTGCCGCCGTATCCCATGCGAACGAGCAGCTCCACGACGAGGCGCTCGAAGAAGGCCGGCGATGCCGCCTTCACTTGATCGAGGAGCTCGGCTTCGAGGTCTGCGCGAAGCCGCTGGTAAGCGCCTTCGAGTGCCTCCTCGGGCGTCTCGTCGGTCGATGTCGCGGCATCGGGAGCGCGCTCCGTGCGATCGTGACGGAGCTCGCGGAACGCAATGAACTCCGGAAACTGCTCGAGGAAGGCGACGTCGATCTTTCTCGGGTTCGCAGCGAGAACGGACCGGCCGCGCTCGGTGATCCGGAAGAACCCCCGCCGCGTGGACTCGATGAGGCCGGCCTTCTTCAGATAGGTACGAGCCCAGCCCGCGCGGTTCCGGATGACCGTCGACTGCCCGCTTGGAACGAGCTGCTGTCGCTCGGCCTCGGTCAGCGCGAACTCACGCGAGACCGCATCGACGACTTCGCCGATCGAGTGCTCCTTCTCGTCCGCGACGAAGCGGAGGAGGGGAAGCATGACGGCTTGGTAGTCGGGGATGGGCATGCGAGGTTCTCTTTGTGCGTTGCTCAACGCGCGGGTTAGCCCGCGAATGCAGCCCGGGTCGCTGCAATCGGCTCTTCGATGGCTACCAGCTTGCGTTAGGGACCGGAAAGCCGATGCCCTCCTGCAGAAGCGATGCTGTGAGCCGCTGAAGCGGAAGCCGGCCGGCCAGCTCGCATTAAGCGAACCCTCCCGACGTTCGAGATTGACGACGGAGAGTTTCGACCGCCGCCGCAACGGCTGCAGAGTCCGGATCGCTTTCTCCCCATTCCTGCCAGAAGGCTCGGGTCTGGCTCAGCGGCTCGATGGCTGGGAACTTCAGCTTGATTCGGGCGGGAAGGAGTATCGCGTCGCCCAGCAACAGTGCTTCTCCGGTGTCCAGTAGCGGCAAGCCGTCAAGCACGCCCGCCAGCGAGTCGGGCATCAGGCGCCGCACGACGTTCTGATCTTGATCGTTCGTCAGGCGAAGAACGAGGAAGTTGTTGCATTGGCTGAGGATGGTGCGGCTTACGTCTGAAGGTCGCTGGCTCACTACGAGCAGGGAGACGCCGTATTTGCGGCCTTCCTTTGCGATGCGCTCGAAGGAGACAAGGGCCTGCTTCTCGACTGCATCCGCGTCGTCCCGGGTGGGCAAGTACAAATGCGCTTCGTCACACACAAACACGAACGGCGTTCGCTTCTCCGCCTGCATCCAGAACTGCACGTCGTACAGCAGCCGCGCAAATACGCCTGTCACGATGGGGAGCACGTCCGACGGCACTTCCGAGAAGTCCACCACCTTTATGCCAAGGTCCTTCTCCCCCGCGGCAAGCAGTTTCGTGATTTGCTCCGCGAGCCAGTCGTACTTAAGCGCTGCCTCTGGCGGCTTAAACATGAAGCCATACCGTCGGTCCTCGATCTTGGACTCAAGGCGGGAGATGAACCGCGTCAGTTTCCCATTCCAATCCCCTTTGATTTCGGCGTCCTTCTTCCCTGGCTTCGTGCCCGTGTCGTCGTCGCGCAGCTTCGCCAGCAGATCGGCGAGCTTATAGGGCACGGGGGAGTCCACGGTGAATGTGGCACGGACCGTCTCTTGCTTTTCATCGCGGAGCGTCGAGTCCTTGAGCTCCCGCACATGAGTCGTGAATCGCATCGCTTGGTTGGGCGCATTCTGATCGCTGCGATCCAAGATCATTGAAAGCATCTCTTCTCGGTTCAAGAGCCAGTACGGCAGGAAGAGCGTTCCTTGCTCTGGATTGGTTAGATCACCCGGACCTGCAATTTTGAATGCAGCTGCGATGGGCGATTGCGCCTTACCGCCTTCCGATTTAGGAGGCTTCGCGAGCGAGGCGTACTCGCCGTGCATGTCCAACACGATGATGTTTGCGTGCTTGCGCGCGTGCGCACGTTCGAGAACCAACGACACCGCGCAGCTCTTCCCCGAGCCTGTGCTGCCAAGAATCGCCGCGTGCCTTTGGAAGAACCGATCACCGTTCGCTATAGCGGCGGCCGACTGATCAATGAGAAAATGGCCTAGCTCGAGTCTCTGCGTCTCGTCCAAGTCCCTTCCGAGCAACCCCATGAACCGCTGGAGGTTTCCGCCCTCGATCAGGAAGCACTCTCGATCGATTTGGGGAAACGAATCAGCGCCTCGCTTGAACAGATTTCGAACGGTTCCCGTGATTGTGCGGTAGGTGCCGAGCAAGACAGCGCGAAGGCAATCATCCGGCACGACCTCCACCGTCAGGGTTGCTGGTTCCATCGGATCAGGCTGAGCCGTCTGATCACGGAGCTGTCTCGTTACGCGCTCCGTCATGCCGATCAGGAACTCTTGCGCGGTCGCTCCCTGGATTGCGACGAGGCTGCCGACCGCAGCACGGGGCAAGAGTGCGGCGTTTTCCACCGCTATGAGTACGCGGCTAGTGTCAACAGAGGCTACCTTGCCGAGTCTGCTCGGGGCGTCGAACGTCAAGATGGGGGCATCGGTCATGTGAGTAGCTCCTCTGCCAGGACACCCAGATCCCAGAGATCGGGTCCCTGCCTCTCTAACCGGCCTCCCTTTGTCACCACCGCGACTCCTGCCCGTGCGTCCGGTTTCGACAAACAAACACAGCGCGGCGATTGCTCTGCCAGCCTCTCGACCCTTGGGCTGATTGCTTGGTTCAAGATCAGCGTGGGCGTACCGTCCTGGATCCGCTTCTCTAGATGGGTCTGCAGGTGATCGTCATTAAACCCGTAGCCCACGACTAGCAGACGGCCGGCGCGCTTGATGTAGTCGTTGGCCAAGTCGCGATGCTTGTCGAAGGGCGCGTTGTAGCCAGCTCGATACTTGTTGATGCCGGGCGTGATCATGAGGCGTTCCGCATCCACATCCAAACTGCAACGTCTCGCCTCGTTGCCCGATTGATACCAGTCAAAGCTACCATGTGGTTTCAGGACGATCGCACGCGGAAAGTGGTCAAGGACGGTGGTTCTGCCGCGAACTTTTATGCCCCGGCATGATCCCATATAACTTCGAATGTGATCGAATGCGCCCGCATAGTGCCCGACGGCCGTGGTATCCACGTGGAAGCCCGCCATCTCGCATGCCACCTCTATGAGCCGATCATAATTGGGAGTCAGGATTGGAAGCCCGCTTACTGGCTTCAAAACCCTCGCTAGAAATGTCGTCAGTCGAAGCGAGCGCTCACCACGAAGCACCGCGCTAATGACTTCACGTTCCTTCGGAATCAGCAGCTGGCATGTGCTCTTCGCGATCCAGCTTTCGAGCGTGTTCGATGGGGGATGGTTGAGCAGCGCGGCTTCCAGCCCCTCGACATCGAGAACAGTCTTGATACGCGTCCAGAGGGTCGCGTCAGGACCCGTCAGTACGCCTGCGTTGCTACTGAGATGAGTCGCCAGAGCGGGCATTCCCGGGATCCCCTCGGCGGCGGATAGCCCGGACCCAATCACCAAGGCGAGGCCGTCGGTGAAGTGTTCCTGCACGAACCTAACCAGCGCGTCGAAGTCCATCCGCGTACTCGAATTCCAGGAGCTTTCTTGATTGATCTGCCCCTCAAGCTTCACGAGCCTTGAGGAAGGCAACGCTGGGTAGAACGACAGTCTGTGTGGGCTGCTCTGTCCGCTAAGCCAAATATACGAACGCCTCGCAGCTGTCCGCGCGCAGCCTATTGCGCTTCGCCAGACACTGCAATGGAACGCTTCGCGTTCTGTCGTGTGGGCATGTCGAGAGTCTGGTACTCCATCCGCTCCGGTTGAGGCACGCGCGTCGACCTGATCGCTCGCCGCGCGACCTACTTCTCGCCGCAGTCTATTCTCCTCCCAATGCCGCTTACCCCCTTCCATTCCGCTTCCCGCCTGTGGTTCGAATCCTCCTTCACCGCTCCGACCCCGGTGCAGGCGCAAGGCTGGACGCGCATCGCGAGTGGCGAGCACGCGTTGCTCATCGCGCCGACGGGCAGCGGCAAGACGCTCGCTGCCTTCTTCTGGTGCATCGATCGCCTTTCGCGCTTGGACGCAGGCGCAAGCGCGCTTGCGGACGGAAGCGGAGTTGGCGCGAAGCGAGCGCTGCCGGCGCGATCATCGGCTGACGAAGGTCGCAACACCGCGGATGCGGATGCAGAGACCGTCGCTGCCGACGGTCTGCTTCATGAGTCGACTGCGAACGAAACAGCGCGAGCACGCGCACTCACGAAGGCGACCGCGCACCACGCCCCCGTCCCCCCGCGCTCCCCCGGCGTCCGCGTCCTCTACGTCTCCCCGCTGAAAGCCCTCGTCTACGACATCGAGCGCAACCTCCGCGCGCCGCTGATCGGCGTGCAGCGCGCGGCGGAACGGCTCGGCATTCCGGTCCGCATGCCCCGCGTCGCCGTCCGCACTGGCGACACACCCCAGCGCGAGCGCGCCGAGCAAACGCGCGATCCCGCCGAGATCCTCGTGACGACGCCCGAGTCGCTCTACCTGATCCTCGGCTCCGCGCAGCGCGAGACGCTTCGCTCGGTGGAGTGGATCATCGTCGACGAGATCCACGCGCTCGCGCCGACGAAGCGGGGGGCGCATCTCGCCCTATCTCTAGAGCGAGTCGCTGCGTTGTGTGGGCGCGAGCCGCAGCGGATCGGTCTGTCGGCGACGGCGCGGCCGCTGGCGGAGGTGGCGCGGTTCCTGGGTGGGGACCGCCCCGTGTCGATCGTCGACACGTCGGCGAAGCCGCGGCTCGACGTCGAGATCGTCGTGCCGGTGCCGGACATGACGCGGCCGGTCGAGCCGCTGACACCTGCGGGCGGCGCCCTCCCTATCTCTTCTTCTCCCTTCTCGCCCACACCGCGGCGCAAGCCCGACCTCCGCACCAAGTCGATCCTCGCGGAGCTGGCGGCGAAGGATGCGCCGGATCCTTCGCTGGGCCTGTGGCCGGCGATCTATCCGCGCCTGCTCGAGCAGGTGCTCGCGCATCGCTCGACGATCGTGTTCGTGAACTCGCGCGGCCTGTGCGAGCGGCTGTGTCAGCGGCTCAACGAGCTTGCGGGCGAGGAGATCCTGCTCGCGCATCACGGGTCGGTGGCGCACGAGCAGCGGCGGGAGATCGAGGAGGCGCTCAAGGCCGGGCGGATTCGCGGGATCGTGGCGACCAGCTCGCTCGAGCTGGGCATCGACATGGGCGCGGTGGATCTCGTGCTGCTGGTGGAGTCGCCGGGTGCGGTGTCGCGCGGGCTCCAGCGCGTCGGGCGTGCGGGCCACCAGGTCGGCGAGGTGTCGAAGGGGCGGCTCTATCCGAAGCACCGCGGCGATCTGCTCGAGGCGACCGTGGTGTCGCACGGGATGGAGGAAGGCGCGGTCGAGGCGATCCACATTCCGCGCAATCCGCTCGACGTGCTGGCGCAGCAGATCGTGGCGATGTGCGGCCAGGCGAGCTGGAAGGTGGACGAGCTGGAGCGCGTGGTGCGGCGCGCGGCGAACTTCCGTGACTTGTCTCGAGAAGCGCTGGTCGCGGTGCTCGACATGCTCGCGGGGCGGTATCCGTCCACCGAGTTCGCGGAGCTGCGGCCGCGCATCGTGTGGGATCGCGAGACGGACGTCCTCACGCCGACGCGCGGCGCGGGGAAGTTGTCGCTGCTCTCGGGCGGGACGATTCCCGATCGCGGGCTCTATCACGTGCACGTGGCGCCGGACGGGCCGCGCGTCGGCGAGCTCGACGAGGAGATGGTGTTCGAGTCGCGGCCGGGGCAGACGATCACGCTCGGCGCGTCGACGTGGCGCATCACGGAGATCACGCGCGACCGCGTGCTGGTCGTGCCGGCGCCGGGCGAGCCGGGGCGCCTGCCGTTCTGGCGCGGCGAAGGACCGGGGCGCCCGATCGAGCTCGGGCGCGCGCTCGGCGCGTTCGTGCGCGAGCTGGACGCCAAGCCGCGCGAGGAAGCCGAGCAGATCCTGCGCACGTCGTATCACCTCGACGAGTTCGCGGCGCGCAATCTGCTGGACCATCTCGCCGAGCAGCGCGCGGCGACGGGCGCGCTGCCGACGGACCGCGCGATCACGATCGAGCGCTTCCGCGACGAGCTCGGCGACTGGCGCGTGTGCATCCTCTCGCCGTTCGGCGCGCGCGTGCACTCGCCGTGGGCGCTCGCGCTCGAGGCGCGGCTCTCCGCGGAAGCGGGCTTCGACGTGCAGGCGCTCGCCAGCGACGACGGCATCGTGCTGCGCTTCGCCGACGCCGAGACGCTGCCCGACGTGACCGCGTTCCTGCCCGATCCCGAGGAGATCGAGGATCTCGTCGTCGAGCAGCTCGGCCACTCGGCGCTCTTCGCGGCGAGCTTCCGCGAGAACGCGGCGCGCGCGCTGCTGCTGCCGCGCCGCCGCCCCGGCGCGCGCACGCCGCTCTGGGTGCAGCGTCTGAAATCGCAGAATCTGCTCAGCGTCGCGCGCCAGTTTCCGAGCTTCCCGATCATCCTCGAGACGTACCGCACGTGCCTGCAGGACGTGTTCGACCTGCCGGGCCTGCAAGATCTGCTGCGCCGCGTCCGCGCGCGCGAGGTGCGCGTCGACGAGGCGGAGACGCCGTCGGCGTCGCCGTTCGCGCGCTCGCTCGTCTTCGCGTACACGGCCGCCTACCTCTACCAGGGTGACTCGCCCGCGGCCGAGCGGCGCGCGCAGGCGCTGCTGCTCGACCGCAACATGCTGCGCGATCTCCTCGGCGAGGAGCAGCTTCGCGATCTCCTCGACGCGGGCGCGATCGACGCGGTCGAGAGCGAGATGCAGCAGGTCGCGGAGTCGGCGCGCGTCTCGCATCCGGACGCGCTGGTCGATCTGCTGCGCCGCATCGGCGATCTCTCGCAGGGCGAGATCGCGGCGCGTTGCGAGAGCGATCCCTCGGAGTGGATCGACGAGCTGGTCGCGCGGCGGCGCATCCTCGCGGTGCGCATCGCGGGCGAGCCGCGCTTCGTCGCGGCGGAGGACGCGGCGCTCTACCGCGACGCGCTCGGCACGGCGCTGCCTTCGGGGCTCGCGGCGGCGCTGCTCGAGCCGGTCGCGGAGCCGGTGGAGCAATTGCTGCTGCGCTTCGCGCGCACGCACGGGCCGTTCACGCCGGCCGCCGCCGCGAAGCGCTTCGGCATGGTGTCCGCGCAAGCCGAAGCCGTGCTCTCGGCGCTCGAGGCGCGCGGCAAGCTGCTCTCCGGCGAGTTCCATCCGCACGGCCGCGAGCGCGAATGGGTGGACGCGGAGGTGCTGCGCCGCATCCGCCGCCGCACGATGGCGAAGCTGCGCGGCGAGGTGGCGGCCGTCGAGCCGCGCGTGCTCGCGCGCTTCCTGCCCAACTGGCACGGCATCGGCGCGGAGCACGGCGGCGCGCGCCGCCTCGACGAGGCGATCGCGCAGCTCGAAGGCCTGCCGCTCCCGTTCTCGGATCTCGAGCGCGCCATCCTGCCGGCGCGCGTGCGCGACTTCGAGCCGCGCATGCTCGACGAGCGCGGCGCGATGGGACAGATCGTGTGGGTGGGGCAGGGGGCGCTCGGCGAGCGCGACGGCAAGATCGCGCTCTACCGCCGCGACCGCGCGGGCCTGCTCGTCGAAACGTCGCCGGTCCCGGACGAGCTGGGCGCCGTGCACCGCGCGATGCTGGAGCGCCTCGAGCAGCGCGGCGCGTCGTTCTTCGCCGAGCTGCTGCAAGCGGCCGGGCCCGCGACGGAGCGCGAGGTGCAGGGTGCGCTCTGGGACCTCGTCTGGGCGGGGCTCGTCACGAACGACACCTTCGCGCCGCTGCGCGCGCTCGCCGTGCGCGGCGAGACGCGCAAGCGCGGCAAGCACGCGCCGACGCAAGCGACGGGACGCTGGTCGCTCGTGTCGACTCTCGCCGCGCCGAACGCCGACGCCACGCGCCGCGCGCACGCGCGCGCCGTCGTGCTGCTCGACCGCTGGGGCGTCGTCGCGCGCGACGCGCTCGGCGTCGAGGCGATCGCCGGCGGCTTCTCGGCGGTGTATCCCGTGCTGCGCGCGATGGAGGAGGCGGGCAAGATCCGCCGCGGCCACTTCGTCGACGGGCTCGGCGGCGCGCAGTTCGCGTTCGCCGGCGCGGTCGATCAGCTTCGCGCCGCGCGCGCGACGCCGCCGTCTCCCGAAGCCGTGCTGCTCGCGGCGTCCGATCCCGCGAACGCATACGGCGCGATGCTGCCGTGGCCGGAGCCGCGTCCCCAGAATGGGGGACAACCCCGTCGCGCGGCCGGAGCTACGGTCGTCCTCGTGGACGGGGAGCTCGCGCTCTTCCTGGATCGCAACGCACGGCACCTCGTGAGCTTCCCGTCCATCGGTTCCGGCGAGGCGCTCGCACGCGCGGTCGGAGCGCTGCGCAGCCTTCTCCTGGACCGTCGCCGTCGTGCGCTCCGCATCGAGCGCATCGACGGCGAGCCCGCCCTCGATTCGCCGCTGCGCGCGCTCTTCGAGCACGCCGGCTTCCGCGCCGAGTACAAGGGACTCGCGCTGGACCGTTACGCCGCGGAGGTGCGCGCCAGTCGGGAGGACTAGCGATGCACCGCTCCGCATTCGCCGCGCTCGCCACCTTCGCGTCGATCGCCGCGCTCCTGCTCGCCGCCACCGGCGCCGTCGCGCAGCCGTTCTCGTTCACGATGCTGGTGCGCACCGGCGCCGCGACGCCCGGCATCGGCGTCACCTTCGACCAGCTCGGCCCGCCCGTCATCGACCACGGCAACGTCGCGTTCTGCGGGCAGTCGTTCTCCAGTCCCGTCGCGGGCGGTTTCCATTTCGTGGATCCTGCCGGCGCCGTGACCGCGATCGCGACCGAGCAGACTCCGAGCCCGCTCGGCGGCAGCTTCCAGGACCTCTGCATCGAGCCGAAGCCGCCGTCGATCGACGGGGACGAGGTCGCGTTCGTCGCGCGCAGCAGCGGGGGACTCGGCGTCTTCCGCTGGGACGGCGCCACGCTCGACACGATCGTCGACGAGGACACCGTCTTCCCGGACACGAGCGCCGACGTGCGCGGGTTCGAAGCGCCGTCGCTCGACGGGCGCGTCGCGATCACGTGGAGCAACTCGCCGCAGTCTCCCAACTTCGCCGGCGTGTACTCGTTCGGGCCGTTGGGCCTCGAAGCGATCGCCGACACGAATCTTCCCGAAGACGACGGCGCCCCCTTCTTCAACGTGAGCTTCGGCACCGTGAGCGGCCCCGAGTCGGGGCCGGGCGTCATCCTCGACAACGCCGCGTTCGCGTTCTGGGTGAACCAGTCGCCGAGCGGGCCGCACTTCGTCTACCGGCGCCCCGTCGAGGCCGGCGTCGTCGGCGAGATCGAGCTGATCGCGGGGCCGAACAGCGAGGCGGACGGCGGCGCGAAGCTGGTGGACGAGCCCATCTTCCCGCAGATGGATCGCAGCGATCGCACGCAGCTCTGCTTCCGGGACGGCGGCGCCGTCCCGCGCGTGTACCGCTGGAACGGCGAAGCGATCGAGACGGTCGCCGACACGAGCGCACCGATCCCCGATGGCGACGGGACCTTCACGGGCTTCGGCATCCACTGCGCGATCGACGACGGCGACGTCGTGTTCGTGGGCTACGGCGCGGACGGCCAGCAGGGCGTCTATCTCGCGCCGAGCATCGGCGGCCTCGTCGAGGTCGTCTCGACAAGCGACACGCTCGGCGGCGAGACGCCTTTCATCTTCCAGGTGAGCCGCGAGGCGATCTCGGACGGCGAGATCGCGTTCGAGGCGGCGGCCGGCTTCACGCGGGCGATCTGGGTGACGCGCGCGCCCGAAGCGGACGCGGCGCTCGCGGCGATCGTCGCCCTCGGCGCGCTCGCCGGGGTTCGACGGCGGCGCTAGACCCGGCGGGTGCCCGAGGGCGACACCGTCCACAAGCTCGTGAACGCGATGCGGCCGCTCCTCGAGGGGCGCGCGCTGGCGAAGCTGTGGCTGCGCGATCGCGGCGACGTGCCGGAGCTCGCCGGCGAACGCGTCGCGGAGGTCGCGGCGCTCGGCAAGCACTTCCTGTTCGTGCTCGGCGAGCGCGCCGTGCTGCACGTCCACCTCGGCATGAACGGCAAGTGGCTGCGCTACGCGCGGGGCCAGCGTTGGACGCGCTCGGCCGCGACCGCGGTCGTGCGGCTCGACACCGCGGACTGGAGCTTCGTGTGCCACCAGGCGCCGGTGTGCGAATTGCTGCGGCGACGCGACGTCGCGCTGCACCCGGTGCTCTCGCGGCTCGGTCCGGACCTGCTCGCGCCGGAGATCGACCTCGATCTCGTCGTCGCGCGCGCGCGGCGGCGCGAGGCGCGCAGCGCGGCCGAGCTGCTGCTCGACCAGCGCGTCGCGTGCGGCGTCGGCAACGTCTACAAGAGCGAAGTGCTGTTCGCGGAGCGCGTGCACCCGGAGCGCGATCCGCGCACGCTGGGCGACGACGCGATCGCCGCGCTCTACGCGACGGCGCGTTCGCTGCTGCGCCAGAACCTCGGCGGCTGGAAGCGCACGACGGTGCGGGCGCTCGCGCCCGGCGAGTCGCTGCCGCTCGGCATGCCGCGCCTCTTCGTCTACGGACGGGGCGGCGAGCCGTGCCTGCGCTGCGGCGCGCGCATCGCGTCGCGGCTGCACGGCGACGACGCGCGCTCCACCTACTGGTGTCCGCGCTGCCAGCCCGCGCAGGGCGCGGCCGGCGCGGGGCGCGGGCCGTACGCGGCGTCGCACGGTTCCCCGCGCGGCGCCGCGTAGGCCCGTCCCATCCCCCCGTTCAGCGCCGGCTCGCCTGCTTGCCCGCGACGGCGTCGAGGCGCGCGACCAGCGCCTCGACCTTGTAGCGGAGCGGCGCGCGCTCGAGCAGCTCGCGCTCGACCGTGCGAACGGCGTTCGCGACCGCCGTGTGATTGCGCCCGAACAGCTTGCCGATGTGCGCGAGCGAAGCGTGCGTGTACCGCGTGCACAGGTACATCGCGATCTGGCGCGGCACGAGCACCTCGCGGCGGCGCGTGCGCGACGCGAGCGCCGCGGCGCTCGTCTGGAACGCGCTCGCGACGGTGTCCACGATGCGCTCGGGCTCCAGCCCCGTCGCGGCGACGCGCGGCAGCACCTTGCGCAACGCCGACTCGACGAGGTCCATGTCGATCGTGCGCTTCATCAGCGACGCGCTCGCCACGAGCTGGATCAGCACGGCTTCGAGATCGCGCACGCTGCCCGGCACGGCGTCGACGAGGCGGTCGATCGATCCCTCCGGGAGACGCACGCCGCCGGCGGCCGCCTTGGCGCGCAGGATCGCGGCGCGCAGCTTGCGGTCGGGCGGGTCGATCTCCGCGCAGAAGCCGCTCGCCATGCGAGAAGCGAGCCGCGGATCGACGTCGGGGATGTCCTTGGGCATGCGCTCGCCCGTCAGCAGCACGCGCGCGCCGCGCTGCGCCAGGTGTTCGAGCGTGTGCAACAGCTCGAGCTGCGTCTGCTTCTTGCCGCGCAAGAACTGCACGTCCTCGAGCACGAGCAGGTCGCACTCGCGGCGGTAACGCCGTTTGAACTCCGCGGTGCGGTCGGCGCGGATCGCGCCGAGCAGCTCGTTCGTGAACTGTTCGCCGGTGGCGTACACGACGCGCGCGCCGAGCTCCCTGCGCGCCTCGTTGGCGGCGGCCAGCGCCAGGTGGCTCTTGCCGAGGCCCGAGCCCGCGACCAGATACAGCGGGCTCATCGCGATCTGCCGGCCGCGCGCGAGCGCCAGGCACGCCTCGCGCGCGAGCGAGTTGGCGTCTCCCACGACGAAGCTCTCGAAGCTCTGCTGCGGGAGGTCGGCGCGCGCGACGTGCACGCTCGCCGGTCGAGACGGCGTCTCGGACGCGCGCGCCGGAAGCGTGCGCGGTCGCGGCTCGGGCGCGCGCGCGCCTTGCATCGGCACGCGGTGATCGGGCGCGACCGCGACGGCGCGCAGCTCGACGTCCGCCTCTGCTTCGTCCTCGCGCGCCGACTCGTGCACGTCGAGCGCGATCGCCACGACGCGCCCCGCTTCGGCGGCGACGGCCGCTTCGATGCGGTGCAAGAACTGCTTCCGGATGCGTTCGCGATGGAACGCGCCCGGGCACGAGATTCGCAAACCCTCGTCGCTCGCTTCCGGGCGGAGTGGATGAATCCACGCCGACAGGAACTGCGGCGAGAGCTCGCGCGCAAGACGGCGTACGGCGCCGTCCCAGACCTGAGGGGGACAGGTCATGCGACGATTCCCGAGTCCGATCACCAGGAGGGGCGGTGATCGTAGTCAGAGTTTTTGTTGGTTGGGTTGCCCCGCGTCTTTCGAACGTGAACCGTCGAAAGCGGGCGGAGTAGACCATACGGCGTCGTCGATCGCAAGAGGGAAAAACGCGCGGAACGCGCATGCAAAGCGACACCGTCGTGAGACAGTGCGAGACGACGACTCGACGTCGGAGAACTCGTGTTTGCAAGTCGCATCGCGCTTCGATTCCGAGAACTTCGGCGCGCGCGCGAAGAGCGGATCGAACGTGCGCGACGTGTGCGCGCGCACCGCGCTGCAGCGTGCGGCGTCGCGATGCGCGCCGCGCAGATCCGAGATTTCTCGCGTTTACGACGATTTTCGAGGTGCGAAAAAAATCTCAGTGGACGACGCCGCTCGGTCCGGGAAGGCCGCCGCCGAGCTCCGCGATGCGGAACTGGAGCAGCGCGACGAGATGTTCGCAGCGCGCCATCGGACCGTCCGCTTCGAGCAATCCCTGTTTTTCCGCAGGCGGCAGCTCGAGCATTTGGCACAGCGCGCTGACGAACGTCGTATCGTCGATGCCGGAGAAACGGCGCGGATCGAGCTGGTGTGCGGCGTCGGGCGCGACCATGCGCAGGAGCTGGACGAGCAGCTCGATCGCGTCGGCGCGCAAACCCTGCAGGGCGATCCCCTCGCGTGATTCGTCGAAGCGCTCGCCGAGCAGCTCGACGCGCGCGACGCGGTAGAGACGCTCGCCGCTGCGCGGGATCTCTTCGACGATGCGGAAGCGCTGCGTGCCGAGCAGCACGACGTCGTAGCGCCCGTCGGGGCGGCGGTCGGCCTGCTCGATCGCGCCGGCGCAGCCGATCGCGAACAGCGGCGGATCGCCCGCCATCTCCGCCTCGTGCTCGGGCCGCACCGTCACCATGCCGATGCGGCGCGCGCCCGCGAGCGCGTCGGCGGTCATCTGCCGATAGCGCGGCTCGAAGACGTGGAGCGGACAGTGCACGCGCGGGAAGAGAACGACGTTCGAGAGAGGGAACAGCGCGATCTCGTCCGCTGCGAGCGCGTGCGACTTCGTTTCGTCCACGCTTCGATCATAGCGGCCGAGCATGCGCTGCTTGACGGTGCTCGCGCGCGGCGGAAGAATGCGATCCGCGGATGGATCGACGCGAAGCGCTGACGCTGATCGCGGAGCTGGAGCGCGACGCAGCGCGCATCGCGCGCGTGTTCGGGCTCCGCTATCGCGTGATCGAGCCGGAGCGCCCGCAGGTGAGACGCCGACTCGGCGTGTGCTACCGCGACGGCACGATCCGCATCCGACTCTTCCACGCGACGACGCGCAAGGCACTCAAGTACTCGAGCCTCGTGGACACGCTGTGTCACGAACTCGCGCACCTGCGGCACTTCAATCACGGCCGGCGCTTCCAGGCGTTCTACCGGACGCTGCTCGAGCACGCGCGCCTCGAGGGCATCTACCGGCCGGGCGCGGACGCGCCGCCGCGGGCGGAGCCGATGAGGCCGCGGGCGCCGGAGCTTGCGCCCCGCACGCCGGCGCGCACGTCGGCCGCCGTGGCCGCGGCCCGTCCGGCGCCGCAGCAGCTCGCGCTCTTCTAGGGGTGGGGCGCGGAAACCGGGCCGCGCGCCGGACTACCCCTCGGCGCCGGCTTCGACCTGCTTGTCGTAGTCCTCGAGGGTGTTCGGCCCTTCGAGCACCTGCACCTTGATGCCGTCGCAGGCGATCGCCTTGTCGAGGACCTCGCGCAGGAGGCCCTCCACCGAGAGCTCGTCGTACTCGGAAAGCGAGCTCTCCAGCGCGTCGCCGGAGATGGTGAACTGCAGGACGGCCTTGATCTTGACGTCCATCGAAACCCTATGACGGCGCCCCGTGGGACCCGCGCTTCGGCCTTCCCGATCGCTTCTCGTCTGGCTTCCCGAAGCTTCTGGAATCGGCGGCCGGAGCTGGCGGTTCACTAAGTGGGCGACGCGGCTGAGAAATTTGGTTCGGAACGAGCGCCAAGATACCCAATGGACTTCGGCGAGGCCACGGATTCGGGCAGCTTTCTCATGTTTTTTCGCCTGGCTGACGTTTGCGCGCCGTCGTGAGGGCGGACCCACGCGCCTCGCGCGCCTCGGCGACGGCGTGAGCCGCGGCGAGGACGACCGCCCCGATGCCGACTGCGGTGAAGAGCCATACGGATAGTCTGTGGAGCGCCGCGAAGCGTGCGGCGAGCTCGGGCGCGAGCCCCGGATCGGTGAGCGGAATCTCAGCCACCGCCCGGGTGACGCCGAACTGGTTGATCAGGCACGCCGCCGCGAGGACGAGGGGGAAGACGATCGTGAACCGGCCGCGCCGGAGCCGAGCCGCCAGCCAGGAGAGCGCGACGCCGGAGACGGCCCCGCTCAGCAGCACCGGCTTCAGCAGCGTCCCGGCGAGCTCCCCCGCGACGGCCGGGTCCGGGATCACGCGGAACGCGGCGCGCGCCGTCGCGCCGAAGAGCGCCATCGCGCCGATCCACGCTCCCAGCCAAAGCCAGAGCGCGCTGCGCCACAGCGGGCGCCCGGCGGGGGCGGAGGACGGCACGGGCGGCGATCGTGGCAGGTCGCTCCGGGCGTGTAAAGGAACGGCGCGCCGCGCAGAGGCCCGGCCATGAGCCTGCGCCGCTGGCTGGTGGAGCGCATCGTCGACTACCTGAACGAGCCGCTGCCGAACTACGAGCGGCGCGCGCACAACGACGTCGCCGCGCTCGTCGCGGACCTGCGCAAGGCGGACGTGCTGCTCGTCGAGGGCGACCAGCGCGTCTCCGCCGTGATCCGCTACCTGACCCAGAGCTGTTGGTCGCACTCGGCGCTCTACATCGGCGACGAGCTGCTGCGCCGCGGCGGCGAGCGCGCCGCCTGGGCGCGCGACGCCTTCGGCGACGGCGCCGAGCACATGCTCGTCGAGGCGCTGCCGCGCGGCGTCGTGGTCGCGCCGATCGACAAGTACGTCGACTACAACCTGCGCATCTGCCGGCCGCACCGGCTGCGCCCCGAGCACGTGCGCGAGATGATGGACGACGCGGTCGCGTCGATCGGCTGGCGCTACGACCTGCGCAACGTCTTCGATCTGGCCCGCTACCTGATTCCCGTGAAGGTCGTGCCGCCGCGGCTGCGCGAGGCGGCGCTGCACTTCGGGAGCGGCGAGCCGACCGAGGTGATCTGCTCGAGCCTGATCGCGCGGCTGTTCGCAAAGGTGCGCTTCCCGATCCTGCCGCTCGTCACCTTCCCCGACGGGGCGGCCGTCCAGGTGCAGCCCGATCCGCCGCGCGGCGCCATCGTGCGGCGCATCTTCGGCCAGCCGAGCGACGAGTACACGGGCATCTTCCGGATGCGGCACCCGACGCTGATCACGCCGCGCGACTTCGACCTCTCGCCGTTCTTCGACATCATCAAGCAGAACCCCGTGACGCGCGGCGACTTCGACTACAGCCGCATCCATTGGGCGGACGAGGCGGCGCCCGACGCGAACGTGCCCGAGACCGGCGCGGCCGCGCAGCGCGCCTCGCGCACGCGCTGAGCCGCGCTACCCGGGCCGCACGCCGAGCAGCTCGCTCGCGAAGTCGACGACCCGAAGCGCCGCCGCGGGCTCGGCGACGGCGGCCACGCGCGCCGCGCCGAGCGTGCGGCGCAGCATCTCGATCGCGGCGTAGCGGACGGCGCGCCCGTGCAGCGGCGCATCGGCGTACGCGCTCGCCGCGGTGTAGGCGCGCCATGCCGCGTGAATCGCGGCGTCCGCTGCGTGCGCCGCGCCGCGGGCGACGGGCCCCAGCCAAAGATGTGCGAACAGGGTCCCGAGATCGAACGCCGGATCGCCGACGTGCGCGATCTCGGCGTCGAGCAGCACGGCGCCGCGCGCGGCGAGCAGGATGTTGCCGCCCTGCACGTCGGCGTGGACCAGCGCGCCCGCCGGCGCCAGATAGAGCTGGTAGGCCTCGGCCGCGATCGCGGCGATGCGCCCGTCGGCCCAGATCCGCTCGGCGCGCGCGCGCACGGCGGGCGGAAGCGGGAAGTCGTTCGCGCGGAAGGGCAGGTCGAAGACGTGGTCGCCGTGCAGCCGGCGCATCCCGTCGTTCGCAAAGCGCGCCGCGAGCGTGCGCTGGTCCGCCGTCGCGCCGTGCACGGCGCCGAGGAAGCGCGCGACGCGCTGCGCCGCGGCCGTCGCGTCGCGCCCGTCCGCGGGGGCGGCGTCGAGGCGCGGGACGTCGCCGAGGTCTTCGAGCACGAGCAGGCGCGCCGGCTCGTCGAACGCGATCACCGCCGGGCACACGCCGGCTTCGTCGAGCGCCGCGACCGTCTCGTAGTAGCGCGCCTCGCAGACGATGCGCTCGGTCGGCGCCGCGTACTCGGGAAAGCGTTCGAGCGCGGGCCGCGCCTGCTTCACGACGAACGAGCGAGCGCCGGCGCGCACGCGCCGCACCCAGTTGATGTTGCCCTCGCCGGCGGCCTCGATCACGGCGGATTCGCCGGAGCGGAGCAGCCCGAGCGAGCGCAGGTGCGCGGGCAACGACGCTTCGTCGAGCCGCGGCGGGTCCGTCGTCATCTGGCCGGACCCTATCGCAGCCGCCTGCTACCGTGCGCGGACCGTGCCGTTCCCCCGGACTCCGCGCCTCGCCATCGGGATGCTCGCTGCGGTCGTGGCGCTCGGCTGCGACCTCGGCGTCGAGCCCTACGTGCCCGGCGAGAAGCCCGAGCAGCCCGACCTCTCGCGCATCTTCCCCGAAGGCGCCGAGCGCGCCGCGCAGAACGCCGCGCCGATGCCGGGCGGCGGCGGCGGCGGCCAGCCGGCGGGCGAAGCCCCGGGCATGCCCGGCCGCGGCGCGCCGCCGGTCGCGGGCGACGACGCCTCGCCCGTCGCGGGCACGATCACGCTCGCGCCCGGCTTCGAACGCAAGGTGCCGGTCGGCGCCATCTTGTTCCTCGTCGCGCGCAAGGGGCAGGGAGGCGGCCCGCCGCTCGCGGTGAAGCGCATCGAGTCGCCCCGATTTCCGCTCGAGTTCTCGCTCGGTCCCGCGGACCGCATGATCCAGCAGATGCCTTTCGAAGGTCCGCTCCAGCTCTCCGCGCGACTCGACACCGACGGCAACGCGATGACGCGCACGCCCGGCGATCTCCAGGGCACCGCGCAGGGGCTGCACCAGCCCGGCGACGGCGAGATCGCGATCGTGATCGACCAGATCCTCTGAGCGATCGCATCGCCGCGCGCGCGGGCACGCGCCCGGCCGCGATTCCGGGCTAGCTTCCCGCCCCGATGGGGAAGCCGCGTGCGTGGACCGTCCTCGACACCGAGCAGGTTCAGGACTGCACGGTGTTCCGCGTGCACCGCGACGCCGCGCGCTGTCCCGCGACCGGCGGCGTCCACCCGTTCTGGCGCCTCGAGGCGGCCGAGTGGGTGAACGTGGTGCCCGTCACCGCCGTCGACCAGGTCGTGATGGTGCGCCAGTGGCGCCACGGCATGCGCGAGATCACGCTCGAGATCCCCGGCGGCATCGTCGATCCCGGCGAGTCGCCGGCCGAGGCCGCCGCACGCGAGCTGCTCGAGGAGACCGGCTACGGCGGCGGCGAGCTGGTCGCGATCGGCGCGCTGAATCCGAATCCCGCCCTCTTCACGAACCGCGTGCACACCTTCTGGGCGCGCGGCGTCGAGCGCGTCGCCGAGATCGCCAACCACGGCCACGAGGAGACCGACGTGGAGCTCGTCCCGCTCGCCGACCTCGACCGCCGCGTGCGCGCCGGCGACGTCCAGCACGCGCTCGTCGTCGCGGCGCTGCACTGGTTCGATCTGGCGAGGCGGGCGCGGTGAGCGCGCGGCGCGGTGCGCGCGCGCGCACCGCGACGAAGCGTTCGGCGATGAAGGCGAGCATGCCGCTCGGCGACTTCCTCGTCGCGTATCTGAAGCGCGCCGGCGTGACGCACCTGTTCGGGCTGCCGGGCGATCTCGTGCTCGGCCTCTTCCACCGCTTCGGGCGCGATCGCGACCTCGAGATCGTGACTTTCTCGCACGAGCCGTCGGTCGGCTTCGCCGCGGACGGCTACGCGCGCAGCACGCGCCGGCTCGGACTCGTGTGCGTGACCTACGGCGCGGGCGGCCACAACGTGCTGAACCCGATCGCGGGCGCCTACGCCGAGCAGGTGCCGCTGCTCGTCGTGTCGGGCGGGCCGGGCGAAGCGGAGCAGAAGCTCTCCGGCATCCACCACCAGGCGAAGGAGGTGGAGGGCCAGTGGCGCATGTTCCGCGAGGTGACCGTCGACGCGCGCATCCTGCGCCATCCCGAGCGCGCGGCCGAGGAGGTGCACGAGGTGGTGCGCGCGATCCTGACGCAGCACCGGCCCGGCTACCTCGAGATCCACCGCGATTTCGTCGACGTGCGCATTCCCGTGCCGCGCGAGATCCGCGACTGGAACGGCCGCTTCGAGCCGCCGCCGTCCGATCCGCGCAAGCTGCGCGAGGCCGTCGCCGACACCGTCGAGCGACTCTCGCGCGCGAAGCGCCCGCTCGTGATCGGCGGCATCGAGGCCTACCGCGCCGGCGCCGAGCGCGAGCTGATCCGGCTCGCGGAGCGCCTCGGCGTCCCGGTCGTGACGACGCCCGACGCGAAGGGCTCCTTCCCCATGGACCATCCGCTGCACATGGGGATCCACATGGGCCCGTTCTCGCCGCCCGCGATCGAGCGGCGCGTCGCCGAGGCCGACCTCGTGCTCGCGCTCGGCACGGTGCTCACCGACCTGAACCTCGGCGCCGCCAAGCCGCAGGTGCCGCGCGAGCGCGCGGTGTGGGCGGTCGGCAATCGCGTGAACGTCTCGTTCCACACCTACACCGACGTCGCGCTGGCGGACTTCGTCGCGGCGCTCGCGCGCGAGGACCTCCCGCGCTTCCGCGAGAAGGTCGTCTACTGCGACAACCTGAAGCGCACGAAGCAGCCCGACCTCGCGGCGCCGCTGTGCGTCAACGACCTGCTGCTCGAGATCAACCACTTCCTCGACGGCCACCTCGCGTACGACGTCTTCGCCGAGTCGGGCGACTCGCTCTTCGGCGGGCTCGAGCTGCGCCTGCGCGCGGGCGGCCTCTACTTCTCGCAGAGCTACTACGCGTCGATGGGGTTCGCGGTGCCGGCGGCGATCGGCGCCGAGATCGGGCGCGGCCGCCGCACGCTGGTGCTCACCGGCGACGGCGCGTTCCAGATGACGGGGCCCGAGATCTCGCACGCCCCGCGCCACGGCGTGGCGCCGGTCGTCGTGCTCGTGAACAACAGCGGCTGGCAGATCTTCCGGCCGGTGTCGCCGCGCACCGACCTGCTCGAGGTGCCGCCCTGGCCGTACGCCGAGCTCGCGCAGCAGTGGGGCGGCGTCGGCTTCCGCGTCGACACGCGCGGCGAGCTGCGCGAGGCGCTGCGCGCGGCGCACGAGCTGCGCGAGTTCGTGCTGATCGAGTGCCGCGTGCCGCCCGACGACCTCTCGCCGATCTCGCGCCGCTACATCCGCGAGAGCGCGCGCCGCGGGCGCGGCGCGGCGCGCGTCGCCGCGGGGCGCGGCGCGTCGTCGAGGAAGCGCGCTTGAGATTCGGCGCGCGCGTCGTCGCATGGCTGCTGGCCTCGCTCGCGCTCGCCGCGGTGGCGCGCGCCGCCGCGCCCGGGGCGCTCGATCCGGCCGACGTCCCCGAGCCGCTGCGCCCGTGGATCGACTGGGTGCTCGCGAGCGAGCCCGCGCGCGCGTGCCCGCTCGTCGCCGGCTCTGCGGAACGCCCTTGCGTGTACGCCGGCGCGCTCTCGCTCGACGTCGGCGCGAGCGGCGCGCGCTTCGCGCAGACCGTCGAGGTGTTCGGGCCGGGCGCGTGGGTCGCGCTGCCGGGCGACGCACATTTGCGTCCACAGGAGGTGCGCGCAGGCGGCCGGCCGCTCGCGGTCGTAGCGACCGGCGCGCCGACGGCGTGGCTGCCGCGCGGCCGCCACGCCGTGGACGGCGCGCTGCGCTTCACGACCCGCCCCGCGACGCTGCCCGTGCCCGCCGACACGGCGCTCGTGTCCCTCGTGCTCGACGGCCGGTCCGTGCCGCTGCCGGCGCGCGATGAAGCGGGCCACGTGTGGCTCGAGGCGCGCGCCGCGCAGCCCGCGCCCGAGGACGCGCTGAGTGTGCTGGTGTTCCGGCGCGTCGTGGACGAGGTGCCGCTGCAGCTCGACACGCGGCTCGTGCTGCGCGTCGCGGGCCGGCCGCGCGAGGCGCTGCTCGGTCCGGTGCACGCGGACGGCTTCGCGCCGCTCGCGCTCGCGAGCGCGCTGCCCGCGCGGCTCGAGCCCGACGGCCGCTTGCGCGTGCAGCTCCGCCCCGGCGAGCACGCCGTCCGCATCGTCGCGCGCCACGCGGGGCCGGCGGCGTCGCTCGTGCCGCCCGCCGCGCAGGGCCCGTGGGCTGCGGAAGAGGTGTGGGTGTTCGATGCGCGGCCCGCGCTGCGCATCGCCGCGGTCGAGGGCGTCGCCGCGATCGACCCCAACCAGACGGAGCTGCCCGCCGAGTGGCGACAGCTACCGGCGTACGTCGTGCGCGCCGGCGACGCGATGCAGCTCGCCGAGCGCCGCCGCGGCGATCCCGATCCCGCGGAGCGGCTGCGGCTCGAGCGCACCTGGTGGCTCGACTTCGACGGCGGCGGGCTCACCTTCCAGGACGCGATCGAGGGCCGCCTGCGCAAGACGGCGCGGCTCGAGATGCCCGCCCCCTCGACGCTCGGGCGCGTCGCGATCGCGGGCCGCGACTGGTTCCTGACGCGCCTTGCGGCGGGCGGCGCGGCCGGCGTCGAGGCGCCGCCGGGCGACCTCGCGCTCGCCGCCGAAGGCCGCATCGAGGACGCCGACACCGGCGCGCTGCCGGCGGTCGGCTGGGCGCACGACTTCGACGCGGTGGCGGCCGTGCTGAATCTGCCGCCGGGCTGGCGGCTCGTGCACGTCTTCGGAGCGGACCGCGCGTCGCCCTCGTGGATCACGTCGTGGACGCTGCTCGACTTCTTCCTGGTGCTGGTGACCGCCGTGGGCGCAGCGAAGCTGTTCGGGATCGCAGCGGGCGCGCTCGCGCTCGCGGCGCTCGTGCTGACCTGGACCGAGCCGGGCGCGCCGACGCTGGTGTGGATCGCCGCGCTCGTCGCCGAGGCGCTGGTGCGCGTGCTGCGCGGCCGGCGCATCGCGCACGCGGCGCGCGTGCTGCGCGCCGTCGCGTGGATCGCGCTCGCCCTGCACGCGATCCCGTACGCGGTGGACGAGCTGCGGCGCGGATTGCACCTCTCGTACGTGACGAGCGCGCAGACGCTGGCCGGCACGCTCGGCCGCATGGAGATGCCCGCGACGCTGGAGGCGAAGTCGGTCTCGGACGCGGAGTACGCGGCCGGCGCGGCGCAGGAGGATTTCGCCGGCGCGGAGGAGGAGATCGCCGCTCCGTCGCGCGCGCCCGCCGCCGCGGCGCCGCGCCCGTTGCGTCCGGAGCCCGCGCCCGATCTGCGCGCGCTCGATCCCGACGCGCGCATCCCGACCGGTCCCGGCGTTCCGACTTGGGAGTGGCAGCGCGCCCAGCTCTCGTGGAGCGGGCCGGTGGCCGCGCAGCACGCGCTCCGACTCGTCCTGGTGTCTCCGCTCGAGAGCCGCGCGCTCGCGTTCGCGCGCGTGCTGCTCGTCGCGGCGCTCGTCGCGTGGATCGTGCGCGCGGCGGCGCGCAGCGCGGCCGCGTCGCCGCCGCC